>NZ_JZRB01000139.1 GCF_000964085.1 Luteibacter yeojuensis | reverse complement strand
GTGCGGAACTCGCCTCGAGGGTGGGCACCAAGGACTCTTTGCGGCACGGAGGCAGGTTGGTGGCCGAGATACGCCTATGCGCGTGAATGACTCGGGACCTCGGGTATTGGCGACGGCTTGTAGGTTGCGCGTGCGCGAAGCGTTGGGCCCACGGCGAGGTAGCTGGCACCTGATGCCCCGCGCCGGGTGGTGGGTGGTGGGTGTTGCGGCCTGGGGCGTCGAGGATTAGCGGGCCGAGGCGA
>NZ_JZRB01000138.1 GCF_000964085.1 Luteibacter yeojuensis | reverse complement strand
CTGCTTGTCGACAAGCAGCTCGTCGAGGCTCGCCGTGCCGTCGAGGACTGCGACGCCGAGTTCCGCCGGCTCGAGCAGGAACGGCAGCGCGTCGAGCACGTGCTGGGCCAGGTGCGTGAAAACGTGGCCGAGAAGCGCCTCGCCGCCCAGGCCTTGCAGCTGCGCGCCGAGCAGCTGGCCCAGGCCATCGCCGCCTCGGGCCTCGAGCTCGATGCCTTGCTGGCCGAGCTGGCCGAGGATGCCGAGCCCGCGCACTGGCAGGGCCAGCTCGCCGACCTGGCGCAGAAGATCGCCCGCCTCGAGCCGGTGAACCTCGCGGCCATCCAGGAGCATGCCGAGCAGTCGCAGCGCAAGGAATACCTCGACGCCCAGCTCACCGACCTCACCAGCGCCATGGAAACGCTCGAAGGCGCCATCAAGAAGATCGACCGCGAAACCCGCCAGCGCTTCAAGGAAACCTTCGACCGCGTCAACGCCGGCGTGCAGGAGCTGTTCCCGCGCCTGTTCGGCGGCGGCCACGCTTACCTCGAGCTTACGGGCGAGGACCTGCTCGACACCGGCGTGGCCATCATGGCGCGGCCGCCGGGCAAGCGCGTTTCCAATATCACGCTGCTGTCGGGCGGCGAGAAGGCCCTCACGGCGGTCTCACTCGTCTTCGCTATCTTCGGCCTCAACCCCGCGCCGTTCTGCCTGCTGGACGAGGTGGACGCACCGCTGGACGAGGCCAACGTGGGCCGTTTCTCGGCGATGGTGCGCGAGATGAGCGAGAAGGTGCAATTCATCTTCGTCAGCCACAACAAGGCCACGATGGAGGCCGCGCACCAGTTGTGTGGCGTTACCATGCGCGAACCGGGCGTGTCGCGCCTCGTCCAGGTCGACCTGGCCGAAGCCTCCAAGCTCGCCGGCGTCGCGTAAGCACTACCCAAGGAACCCAGTACGCAATGAATCCCGCCATCGGCCTCGCCTGGAACCCTGCCGTCGGCATCCCGATGCTCTTCGTGGGCATCGTCGTGCTCGTGCTGATCTGGCTCTTCGGCCAGCCGCGCAAGGAGCAGGGCCGCCGCAAGCCGGTGCCTGAGCAGCCGGAACGGCCGCGCGAGCGCCGCGAGCCGGTGTTCGGCGGCGAAACCCAGCAACGCGAAGCCGATGACGTGACCTTCAGCGCCCGCGACGACGAGCGTTTCGACGGCCGTTTCGACGAGGGCTTCGGCGCCCGCGACGACGCGGCCCGCGACGACGATGCCAACGACCCGCTGTTCCGCCCCTCGCCGAAGCAGGGCGAGCTGGATGTCGACCTGCGCGCCGAGCTCGAGCGCCTTGGCGCATCGCTGGCGGGCGAACGCGGCGCCGCGAAGG
>NZ_JZRB01000137.1 GCF_000964085.1 Luteibacter yeojuensis | reverse complement strand
GCCCACGGAGTGGGCTCCTACGGGGCCTGGATCCCCGGCAGCAACAGCGGATCCAGCCGCACCCCAAACCAGTTGAAGCCCCAGTGCACGTGCGGCCCGGTCGCGCGCCCGGTCTTGCCCGCCGCACCGATGACCTGGCCTTGCTGCACGCGCTGGCCCACCTTCACGTCGATGCGCGACAGGTGCAGGAAGTTCGATGACAGGCCGAAGCCGTGGTCGAGCAACACCGTGCCGCCGGTGAGGTAGAGGTCCGGATTGGCGAACGTGACCACGCCCGCCGCGGGTGCCTTCACCGGCGTGCCTTCGGGCACGGCGATATCCATGCCGGAATGCGGCGCCTTGGGGTCGCCGTTGTAGATGCGCTGGTTACCGAAGCGGCCACTGATGCGGCCGGTGACGGGCCAGGTGAAGCCGTGGTTGAAATCCTCGCGGGCGTCGTCGCGGTTGCGCGCGGCGACGACGAGGGCCTGCTCGCGTTCGATGCGCGCGGCGATGGCCGGCGGCGGGTTCACCGTCTTCGGCGGCACGCCTTCCACACGCTCGATGGGCCAGTCGCGCGGCGTCACCGCCACGCTATAGGCGCGGCCCGCCACGTCGATCTTCAGCGGGCCTTGCTCATCACGGCCCGCGCCGAACACGAAGACCCCATCGGCGCCCACGCGCACGGGCTTGCCATTGACGCGCACGGCGCTGCCGGGTGGGGCGTGGGCGATGGCCAGGGCGCCTTGGCTCATCGTGCTGGGGATATCGACGGGGGAGGTGGCATGTGCGGTGGTTGCCCAGACGAGTGCGCCCGCCAGGGCCATCGCGCGCGAGCGCGCTC
>NZ_JZRB01000136.1 GCF_000964085.1 Luteibacter yeojuensis | reverse complement strand
GAGGCCGCCGCCGCGCGCGCGGCGACGCTGGCGGCCGGCCAGTCGGTCATTACGCGCGATGGGGCGTGGATGGGCCCGGGCTGGGCGCGCGTGCTGCGCGCGCAGGGCAACCAGGTGGGCGTGCTCGCCCGCGAGCGCGATATCCGCCAGCTCGCCGAGCAGATCGAAGCACTCGAAGCGACCATCGAGGAACGCACCGAGCAGCTCGAAGACCTGCGCACGCGCAAGTTCGAGACCGAGCGCCAGCGCGACGATGCGCAGCGCGATCTCTACGCCGCGCACCGCCGCCTTTCCGAGCTGGCTGGCCAGCTGCAGAGCCAGCGCGGCAAGATGGAAACCGCGCGTGCGCGCGCCGAGAAGGTCGGCGGCGAGATCGCCACGCTGGTCGAGCAGCTCGACGAATTGCAGGGCCAGACCCGCGAGGCCCGCGGCCGCCTGGACGAGGCCGTGGGCCACATGGGCGACCGCGAAGACGAGCGCCGTGGCCTGGAGAACGAGCGCCGCGAGTTGCTCGAGGCGCGCGAAGAGGCCCGCATGAACGCCCGCGAGGCCGCCGACCAGGCGCACCAGCTGGCGCTTGGCATGGAATCCAAGCGCGCCGCGCTCACGTCGCTGGAGCAGGCGCTGGCGCGCCTGGATACCCAGCTGCGCCAGGTGACGATGCGCCGCGACGAGATCGACGAGCAACTGGCCGCCGGCACCGACCCCATCGCGGAGCTGGAATCCGAGCGCCAGACCTACCTCGACCAGCGCCTGCTTGTCGACAAGCAG
>NZ_JZRB01000135.1 GCF_000964085.1 Luteibacter yeojuensis | reverse complement strand
GCCCACGGAGTGGGCTCCTACGCGGATGGTGCGGCGGACGAAGGGCCGATCAGTGGAACGATCAGGCGTGGCGCGGCGGGGAGTAGCCGGCGAGGGACTTGCCGCGCGAGCGAAGGGCGCTCAGCTTGGCACGGGCGAGGATGCGATGGCCGTCCGCACGGACGAACGGGAACGACGGCTCCGCAAGGGCGCAACCCGGATTCGCTGGATTGGGAGTGCGGTGGCGCATGGTTCCCCGGTGCCGGTGGCGGCGGTGACGCGCTTGCCTGCCCGATGCATGCAAGCGCGTGCGACAAGATATAGCGCACCGTAAATTCGGCGTCAACGAATTAATTTATCTGGTTTTTTCCGTTGCGACGCAGCAAATGACGCCCATCAGAAGAACCGATAGTTGAATGACACCGTGTAGCTCGCCGGCGGCGCGTAGTAGAGGTTGCTGAAGTCGTCGAGCACGAAGTACTTCCGGTTGAGCAGGTTGTCGGCATTGAACTGCACCGAGGCCCGGTCGTTGAAGGCATAGCGCGCCATGGCGGTCAGCAGCAACACCGACGACTGGTCGACTCGCTCTGGCCCGTTCGGCCCATCCACCGGCGTGTGGCTTGCCGACTGCCAGTTGGTTCCACCACCTATCGTGAGCCCGCTCATGGCGCCTGGCAGCCGGTAGGTGGTGAACAGGCGAACCAGCGTGCGCGGCAACGCGGTGCGGATGGCGCCCGTATGGTCCGGCCCCTTTACGTTGAAGTGCGACCAGCCCAGCGTGCCATTCCACGCATCGGAGAACGCGCCCGACGCTTCGAATTCATAGCCGCGCGACGTGGTGCCGTCGACACCGTAGTAGGCCTGCGTGATGCCATCGGGAAGGAACGTGCCGACATCCGCCTCGGCGACATGGTCGAGCTTCGTGTCGAAGAACGTCAACGAGGTATTCAACGCACCATCGAAATGGCGGCCCTTGATGCCCACCTCACGGCTGCTGCCAAGCATGGGGTCGAGGTAGCTGCCATCGGCGCGACGGTTGTCTTGCGGGTCGAAGATCTGCGTATAGCTGGCGAACGCCGAGTACGTGGGCGTGATGTCGTAGATGAGGCCCGCGTACGGGATCGTCTTCTCGTGCTTATGGTGGAACACGCCCGCCGTGGCGTCATTGGTATCGTTCTGCCAGCTGGTGCGGCGCGCGCCCACCACGAGCTTCAACGGATCGGCGAGGGAGAGCCGCGCGGCGGCGTAAAGCCCTTTCTGCTCGATGCGGATGAGGTTGACGCGATCGGCCGTGGCGGCGAAATCAGGGTACGGGTGGTGGCCCGACCACGCCAGGAAATTACCGACATCCGGAAGGTCACCGTGCGGGTACTCGTACGAGTCGTTCGAATAGTGCGAGCCGCTGGCGCCCACCACGAGCTCGTGCTCACGGCCAAACGCCTGGAACGGGCCCGATGCAAATACATCCAGCATGTTCTGCCGCCCATGCTGCGTGCTGCGGTAAGCGTAGGGCGTGATGCCCTCCCCCGTCTCGCGGTTCGGCCAACCGTAGACATAGAACAAGGCGTCGTCGCCGTCGGTCTGCCGGTGGCTGGCCATGGCGTGCAGCTGCCAGCCGTTGTCGAAGCTGTGCTTCAGGTCGGCGAACGCCGTCTTCGTGGTCTGGTTCCAGAAGCTCCAGTCCGCCGCCGGGCTGAACGAGCGGCGCCACGACAAGCGGCTGCCATCGTCATAAAACACGGGGAACGAGCCCCATGTGACGCCATCGGGTTTGGTCTTCTGGTAGTCGGCCCCCAGGCTGAGCACCGTGTTCTCGCCCAGGTCGGCGTCGACGACGCCGTACAGCACGTTCTTCGTGTTGCTGTAGCGGTCGAGATAGGAATTGCCGTCCTCGTGCACGGCCACGACGCGGCCGCGCACGCTGCCGGACGCGTTGAGCGGCGTCGAGACGTCGGCCTCCGCACGCTTCGTGTCCCAGGAGCCATAGCTGAACGAGACATCGGCCTGCGGCGTACGGCTGTCGGCGTGCTTACGGACGAAATTGATGAGCGCGGCGGGGCTGCCCGCGCCACTGAGCAGGCCGGAGGCACCGCGCAACACCTCGATGCGCTCGTAGATGGCGGTGTCGAGTGTCGCGTCAGCCGAGCTCGCGTTAAGGCCAGGGGCCACGGGCACGCCATCGTTGGCCACGTTCTCGACCTGGAAGCCGCGCGACCAGAACACCACGCGTTCGGTGTCGTACTGGCTGGAGGAGACGCCCGTGGTGTTGTCGAGCACCGAGCGAACGTTGGTGAGGTGCTGGTCCTCTATGCGCTGCGCCGTGATGATACTGAGCGACTGCGGCGTATCCTGCGGGGTGAGGGGCAGGCGCGTGGCGGCACCCGATTCCTCGGCGGTATACGCGGGCGCACGCTGGCCCTGGACGGTGACGGCGTCAAGCGTGGTGGTGTCTTTCGTTGCCGTGGTAGCCGTCGACGCGTCCTGGGCGTGGGCCGCGGGCATGGCGGCC
>NZ_JZRB01000134.1 GCF_000964085.1 Luteibacter yeojuensis | reverse complement strand
ATTCGCGAAAGCGAATGAACCGATGCCGACGCGTTGCACAACGCCGAATACTCCGGAGAGTGAAGAGCCCAACGAAAGGCGCCGACATTACGTCGGCGCCCTTCGTTCGTTCGCTCGCTTAACGGCCCAGGTTGGACAGGAAGCGCTTGGTGTATTGCAGTGACGTGGTCGACGGCAGTGAGTTGCAGGTGGGCGAGGCGGTGCCCTGCGAGCACGGCGTATCACGGTCGAGCGACCAGAAATGCACGCCCGCCAGTTTGTTGGTCGCGGCGTAATTCGTCACCGTATCGATATCGGCGGTGGTGAACACCTCGCTCGACACATCGTTGACGCCGATCATCGGCGTGATCTCGATCTGGCTGGCCGGGATGCCGTACGTGTGCTGCAGGTTCAGCACGGCCTGCACGGCCGACTGGCCCATGTCGCACGCACCGTTCTTCACCACGCACACACCCGTGCCGGCGGCGCCGTAGTCCATCGTCATCAGGTTGATGGTGTAGTTCTTCAGGCCCGAGGCCTTCACCGCCTTCACCACGGCATCGCCCGTGCTGTTGAGGCCGCCGAAGCTGCCATCGGATGCCGCGAGCGTCGCCAGGGTGAACGAGAAGCGCAGGTTCGGGTGCACGCTCTCGGCGTAGACGGCCTGGCTTACCAGCGCGTTGAGCTGGGCCGGGGTCTGGCCGCCTTCGATGTCGAAGTCGATGCCGACGAGATGCGAGCTGTTGTAGCGGTTGACGAACTGGGCCATGCCCGTGGCGCTGCCGCAACTGAAGACGCCGGCCTGGCCACCCGTGGAGACCACGTAGTTGATGCCGGCATCGTCAAGGCGCTTGATGTTGGCATCGGCGAAGGCCTGGCCCGGCACGCCACCCCAGTTCTCCGAGCCGCATTCGCCGCTGGCGAAGGCAAGGGTGATGGCGCCGAGGTTGGGCACGGCGGTGCTGACGACGCTACCGGAGCCGACCACGGGCAGGCGCGTGCCCGTGACCAGCGACGACATGATGTTGGTGTTCCAGTCGAGGTTGATCGTGATGTCCTTGTACGGGCTGAAGAACAGATCGCCCGCGCCCGGGGGCGGGTTGCTCGGCGGGGGATCGGTCGGCGGCGGGTCGGTGGGCGGCGTGCTGCCACCGCCATCGCAGCTGCCCTGCGAGGTCCAGGGCTGGCCGGAGCCCGCGGCGCCGCTGTTGCTGGCGGGGTCGTTGCCCTGCGTCCACCAGTTGGCTTTGTAGTTCACGCCGTTCTCGCTGGCGACATCGCCACCGTTATAGACGCTGCCCGCATTCCACGCCGCGGCGCAGGCCGTGGCCGCGTGCGCGGTGCGCATCGGCACGGCGGCGGTAAGGGCAAGGGCTATGGCGACGCCGAGCGTGCCAGTACAGCTTCCGAAGACAAGACGGGACCGAACACCTGCATTCACGCGCATGATGACTCTCCGTGGTTGGTTTCCCCCTGGCGCCCGGTGTCTGCCTGGTCTGCCCCCGTGGCCATGGCGCACGGTCATCGCTGACGTCCGGTTTGTCCGGTTTAGTCCTGGATGACAACGTTGTCTATTCGCAGATGGCCGTTTTGTGACTGGGTTCGCGCACGCCGCCTTGCGCCGATTTGCGGCGTTGCAGCGCGTTTTTACCGGAGAAATCGATTAACCGCCCGGTGAGCGGGAGTGTCTGGAAGTGTTGCGACGCGGAAGGTGCCTAGGCAGCAAAGATGGCTCGGCGGCGCAGCGATGACAACGTGGTCAGGGCCCAAGCGGCGCGCCGGACCGGCGCGCCTGGCACGTCATCCAAGATCTTTGATGCGGATGCTGCGGAACCAGATCTGGATCGGCGGCTTGCCCTTGTCTTCGCCGCCCTGCAGCGAGATATGGCCGCGCTGGAATTTGGCGAAGTCGGGCATCTTCGCGAACTTGGTCTTCGAGACCATGGCCTTCCACTCCGGTGTCCACATCGTGGTATCGACCGTCTTGTGGCCGTTCTGGAAGAACTGCACGTGGCCGTGGTCGACGATGATCTCGATCTGGTTCCAGTTGCCGTTCTCGTGGACGTTCTCGATATCCGAGGAGATGAGGTCGAACAGATCGCCCGAGCGCTCGTACAGCGTGTAGCTGTCGGGCTTGGTGCAGACGAGGTCGGCGATCTGCATCTCGGGGCCGGTTTGCCAGGTGTACTTGTACTTCGGTGCTTCACTGACGTTGAACATGACGCCGGCATCGGCACAGGGCGTCATCTTCCACTCGAGCTTCAGGTGGAAGTTCTCGTATTCGGCGTCGGTGACAAGGTCGGCGAAATCGGCGTCCGGGGCCTTCAGGTCGCGGTCGAGGCGGATGGCGCCGTCGGCGATGCTCCAGTCCTTGCCAGTGCCCTTCTGCTGGAACGAGTGCCAGCCGTTGAACGTCTTGCCGTCGAACAGCAGCTTGAAGCCATCGCTGCGCTCGGCGTCGCTGAGCGTGTTGGGCGTATCCGCCGCGTAGGCGGGCAGGGCGACGAGGCAGGCGAGGACGAAGGCGTGACGAAGCATGCGGGCTGGCTCCCTGGGGAAAGGTAAGAGCTTACAGACGTCTGGACGGCTAGGGGTGTGCTGGAAAGCATGGTCTGGGGCCGTCCCCACCTGTGGGAGCGCGCTTGCGCG
>NZ_JZRB01000133.1 GCF_000964085.1 Luteibacter yeojuensis | reverse complement strand
CTGCTGCCTCGACCGCCCCGGCCGCTGCCTCGACCGCCATGACGCCGGCCGCCGCTGGCACCGCTGCCCCGGCTCCGGCTTCGACCGCCCCGGCTCAGTAATGAGCCTGCCCGCGTAAGCGGGCTGGTCGATATGAAAACGCCGCCCGCATGGGCGGCGTTTTTTTTGCCGCGCGAATGGGGCAGGCTAGGGCGGTTGTGTCGTCCCACTGCCATAGGAACCACCCCATGTCGCGCCGCACGCTGCCGCTCACCCTGCTTTCCCTGTCTTTGGCGGTCGCCGCCGGCCTCGCCACCGCGCAATCGACCCCGCCCATGACGCCCGATATCCCCGCGAAGTACGACGCGCCCGATGCGGCGAACGACTTCATCAAGCGGGTGGTCGAGATCCCCATGCGCGACGGCGTGACGCTGCACACCGTCATCGTCATCCCCAAGGGCGCAAAGCACGCCCCCATCCTGCTCACCCGCACGCCCTATAACGCCGATGGCCGGGCCGCGCGCGCCGATGCGCACACCATGCGCGACCTGCTACCGCAGGGCGACGAGGTGTTCGTCGACGCCGGCTACATCCGCGTCTTCCAGGACGTGCGCGGCAAGTACGG
>NZ_JZRB01000132.1 GCF_000964085.1 Luteibacter yeojuensis | reverse complement strand
ACGTCTTGCATGCCGGGCAGGCAGCGACGCACACTGCACTCGCCCTGGACCTGGCGTGCGACGTGCGTGGGCGGGGACGGCCGGCGCACCGCGCCTTCTTTTCAGTGGGGAGCGTGTCCAGTGCAATCGCTTGACTCTTCCCCGCAACGCATTCGCCACGTCAATCTCAGGTCGCTCACGACACAGCTGTCCAATGACGGCATCGACGCCTGGCACCTTGCCTCAGGATTGCTCGCAGGGCTCAGCGGCGCTGGACACAGACAACGGGTCAAGGGTGCCCCATCACCGACATGCTCCCGCGTGAACCAGATTGGTGGGCACAGGAACGGCTCGGATGGATGGACTGTCGCCATGGCGCCCCACTTGATGAGTGACCGACGTTCTTGCAAGGCTCATCCTCGCCGTCCT
>NZ_JZRB01000131.1 GCF_000964085.1 Luteibacter yeojuensis | reverse complement strand
AGCAGTTGCTGCGCGGTACCGCGCTGGCCCTTGTCGCCTCCACCGCCCTTGCCGCCACGCCCGACGCCACCCTGCAGGCCCACTTGCAGGCGGTCGCTGACCAGGCCAGGCCCGGCACCCTGGGCATCCTCGTCATGGACCCGGCCACCGGTGGCACGGTCACGGTCAACGACCACCGCCCCTACCTCATGATGAGTGTGTTCAAGGCGCCCATCGCGGCCGCGGTGCTCGCCAGTGTGGATGCCGGCACGCTCAGCCTGGACAAGAAGGTGGCGCTGACGCCGGCCGATATCGTCGAGGGCTCGGCCGTGCCCTCCGTGGGCGAGGCCCTGAAGGCCGGCCCGAAGGCGTTCAGCATCGACGAACTGCTGCATGCCGCGGTGACGCAGAGCGACAACACCGCCGTCGATGCCCTGCTCCGCGTTCTGGGCGGTGGCAAGGCCGCAACCGCGTTCCTCACCGGCAAGGGCGTGCAGGGCATCCGCATCGACATGGGCGAACGCGAGCTGGGCGCCTTGTTCGACGCTAGGGGCGGCGATGCCGTGCTGGCGAGCCAGGTGAACAGCGCGACGCTGCATGGCGCGGCCGCGTTCCTCCGCAAGCTGCAGGCCGGCGAGCTGGTCTCGCCGGCGTCGACTCAGAAGCTGCTGGGCCTGATGACGGCGCAGGTGATCCCGAACCGCCTGCGCGGCGGCCTGCCCGCCGGCTACCAGCTCGCGGACAAGACCGGCACCAGCGGCACGCGCGATGGCCGCATGGCCGCCTTCAACGACATCGGCATCGTCACCGCGCCCGGCGGCGGCAAG
The DNA here is from genome assembly GCF_000964085.1 of Luteibacter yeojuensis. Classification (GTDB taxonomy): domain Bacteria; phylum Pseudomonadota; class Gammaproteobacteria; order Xanthomonadales; family Rhodanobacteraceae; genus Luteibacter; species Luteibacter yeojuensis_A. Next base: position 115 of record NZ_JZRB01000131.1, on the reverse strand, counting down.
CGCATCGTGGTGGTGTTCCTGGCCGAAGCCCGCGCGACGCCGGAGCAGGCGACGAAATGGTTTGCGGAAATCGGCCACGAAGTCACCGCAACCATGTAGGAGCGCACCCCGTGCG
>NZ_JZRB01000130.1 GCF_000964085.1 Luteibacter yeojuensis | reverse complement strand
TCGCCCACAAGTGGGCTCCTACATTTTCTCAGCGTTCGTGTAGCTCGCCGTTGTGCAGCTCTAGCGTGCGGTCCATCCGCTTCGCCAGCCGCGGGTCGTGGGTGACGAGCACGAAGCTGGTGCCGATCTCGCGGTTGAGCTCCAGCATCAGGTCGTACACCGCCGCTGCGTTGGCTTCGTCGAGGTTGCCCGTGGGCTCGTC
>NZ_JZRB01000013.1 GCF_000964085.1 Luteibacter yeojuensis | reverse complement strand
TCCCCGGTAATCCGCGATGAACCTAAAAAAAGGCCGGGATCGCTCCCGGCCTTTCCCCGTCCCTAGCGACAGGTTTAATCGTCGTCACGCAGCGCGTGGCGGATAAGCAGGAACGTGCCGATGGCGGCCGCGGCGATACCGATGGTGACGCCCGGGTTGCGGCGGACCTGCTTGCGCAGCTTGCGGTACTGGTACGTGGCCTCGTCGGCCAGGTCTTCCGCCATGTAGCGGATCTTCTGGCTGTTGCGGCGGCTGGCGATCTTGTTGGTGACCCGGCGGGTGCGATCGAGCAGGTCGCGGCCCTGGTCGTAGCCTTCGTCGGCGTAGTGGCGGACGCGACCCGATACACCGTTGACGGCGCTCTCGACCTGACGCGCGAATTCGCGGTTTCTGCTCATCGGATGGCTCCCTCTGCAAGCGTTACGGATGGGTAACGACTTTGCGACGCCCCCCGTGAGCGCGGTGTAAACACGCAAAGGCCCGATTGAGCAGGGATTCAGCGTCAGGGCGTGGTGGCGAACGCGTACTCGCCACCCCGCTCCAGCGCCGCCTGCCACGCAGGGCGGGCGTGGATTTTCTGCAGCCAGGCCCACAAATGCGGCCGCGAGGCATCGAGCCCACCGCGGCTGGCGGCCGCCTCAAGCGGGAAACTCATCTGGATATCGGCCGCGCTGAACTCCGTGCCGGCGAACCAGCCCGTCTTGCCGATTTCCCCTTCCAGGTAATCAAGGTGGGTCTTCAGCTGCGGATCGACAAACGCCTTTTGCGCACCGCGCGCCAGCATGCGCGCCACCGGCTTGGCGAAGAACGGCACGGGCGCCGATTCCATGCGGACGAACACCAGCTTCAGCAGCAGCGGCGGCATGGCCGAGCCTTCGGCATAGTGCAGGAAGTACGTGTAACGCAGTGCCTCGGGCGTGCCCGGCGCCGGCTTGAACCGGCCGTTGCCATAGCGGCCCACGAGGTATTCGACGATGGCGCCGGATTCGGCAAGCACGAGGTCGCCGTCGACCAGCACGGGTGATTTGCCCAGCGGATGGATGTCGCGCAAGGCCTTCGGCGCCAGCATCGTCTTCGGGTCGCGCTCGTAGCGCTTGATGTCGTACGGCAGGCCCAGCTCCTCGAGCAGCCACAGCACGCGCTGCGAGCGGGAGTTGTTCAGGTGGTGGACAACGATCATGGCTTTGGCCGGCACGTGGAGAAGCATGCAGCGTACCAGTGCATAACGTCCACATACCATCGACGCCACGGGCGTAGTGTCGGGGGCCAAGCCGCCAACGGGAGACCCGCCATGGGCCGCGAAGCCGACACCGTCCGTACCGACCAGGGTTCCATCGCCCGCCTGCAGGGGTTGGTGAAGGAGCTACCCGATAACGCGAAGGTTCGCCTGCACCTGCGCGATGGGTCCGTCGTGAAAGGCATCGTGACCGTCGTGCCGACGGTGCAGAACTTCGTCGACGCCAACGGCGTGGAAGGCGTCAACGGTGTCGTAAAGCTGATCGATAACGACAGGCCGGATTGGTCGGCTACCGTCTCGCTCGATACGATTGCTCGCGTGGAGCATTTGGATAGCGTCGTTTACGGTACGTCGCAGACCTGAGAGCATCGCGCGCAAGCGCGCTCCCACAGACGACAAGAGCATCGCCCACGGGTGTGGGCTCCTACGGGGTTGGTATGACCTTGTAGGAGCCCACACCCGTGGGCGACGCTCTTAGCTCAGGACTTCAAGGTGTCCTGCAGCTTCCTGGCCTGCTCCGGGAACGCCTTGCCTTCCGATGCCACGGCCTGCGCGACAAGCTTCTTCGCCTCGTCATCGCGCTTGAGCGCACGCAGCGCCTTGACGCGGTACGTGGCGACGGAAAGCGTGTTCGCGCCATATGCCTTCTTCGCTGCCGCTTCGAGGTACGGCAGGCCTTCGGCAGCCTTGCCACTCTCGACCAGGCGTCGGCCGTAGCGGTAGTTGTAGACGTAATCGTCGGGGTACGCGGCGATGAGCTGCTTCTCGAGCGTATCCAGCTCGTCGCCGGCCTTCGCGCGCACGAGGTATACACGCAGGTTATCCGCCGCGTTGCGATCGCTCTTCAGGTCGCCGTGCAGTTTCCCGCGGCTGGATTCGATGCCCTTGCGCAGTATGGCCTGCTCCGCGGCCGGGTCGCGCAGGCCTGCCTCGAGGTCGGCACCGGCGAGCACCGCGCTACGCTGGTCGGCGCACGCCGGGGTGGCGGTGAACACCTGCGTCGAAAGGAACTGGTCGTAGGCGGCTTTTTGCGGTTCCAGCACGCCCTGGCGCGAATCCGGGTGCTGCGATTCGGTGGCACCGAGCAGGTCGTCGAGCACGTAGGGGCGGTCGCAGCCGATGTCGCTGGCCAGCAGCTTCACCGCGGCATCGCGGATGGCCGTGTCCTGCTTCGTATCCTTGGCCTGCAGCAGCGCCAGGCGCTGCTTGGCCACGGCCACGCGTTTGTCCTTGTCGGAGACGTTGCGGACCATGGGCGGCAGCGTGTTGAACCACGCCATGCCCTCGGTGCCTGCGTAGCGTGCGTTATAGGTTTCCAGCACCTCGGCCACGGCGGCCATGGAGCCCTTGGTGGCGTCGGCCTTCAGCTTCGACAGCTTCGCATCGCCACTGAGGATGCCGTTGATCTCGGGGTAGAACGTCTCGCGCGGGCGCTCGGCCAGGATGCGGCCCAGCTCCTCGCCATCGGGGCCGATGGCCACGTACGTGGGGAGGAAGTGCACGGTCCACTTCTTCATGTAGGCCTGGTCGGCGGGTTTGTCCGCGTCGGCCTCGTAGAAGACGACCTTGGACGAGAGGTCGTCGAACTCCTTGCCGTTGAGCACGTGGCTGGCCATGAAGTAGCACGAGTAACACCACACCGCCTGGAAATCGACCAGTACCGGCTTGTGCTCGCGCTTGCCCTGGGCAAGCGCGGCATCGAGGCTGGCGGGGCCTTCGTGCGCGGCCCACGCGGGCGCGACGGCGGCAAGGAGTGCGGCGGCTAGCAGGTGCTTCATGGTGGAACCCCTGGCGGTATAGACGTCCAATTCATACCACGTTTCCGCCGCCGCGTCAGATCGTGCTGCTGGCGCCCTCCACGGGCGCGGGTTCCTCGATGAGGGCCTGGCGCCGGCGCAGCGACGGGAACCACCACATCCACAGGCCCACCACGACGAGGGTGCCCACGCCGCCGATGAGGGTGGCGTTGACCGCGCCCAGCGCCGCGGCCAGCAGCCCGGACTCGAACTCGCCGAGCTGGTTGGAGGTATTGATGAAAATGGCGTTCACCGCGCTGACCCGGCCGCGCATGTCGTCCGGCGTCTCCAACTGCACCAGGGCGCCGCGGATCACCATGCTCACCATGTCGAAGGCGCCCAGTGCGAACAGGGCGGCCATGGACAGCCAGATCGACGTGGACACCGCGAACACCAGCGTGGCGACGCCAAAGCCCGCCACGGAGGCGAACATGATGGGCCCTACGCGGCGCTTAAGGCTGTGCGACGACAGCCAGATCGACATAAGCAGGGCGCCCACGGCCGGCGCGGCGCGCAGCAGGCCCAGGCCCCATGGGCCCGTGTGCAGGATGTCCTTGGCGAAGATGGGCAGCAGCGCCGTGGCGCCACCCAGCAGCACGGCGAACAGGTCGAGCGAGATGACGCCAAGGACGGCCGGGCGGCTGCGGATGAAATGCACACCGGCGAAGAGCGTCTTCAGCGTGGCGGGCTCGCGTTTCGGCGGCGCGTGGTCGTAGCGCAGGCGCGACATGAGGCCAAGGGCGGCAAGGTAGAGCACCGCCGAGACGCCATACACGATGCCCGGGCCCGCCACGTAAAGCAGGCCGCCAAGGGCCGGGCCGGCGATCATCGCCGCCTGGCCCGCCGCGGCGCTGGAGGCCGTGGCGCGGGGCAGGATGGCGAGCGGCACCAGCGCCGGCAGCATCGAGCTCATGGCCGGGAATTCGAAGGCCTTGGCCACGCCGACGACGAACACGAGGGCCAGGATGCCCGCCTCGTTGATGTGCCCGCTGAGCGTGAACCCGGCCAGCAGGGCGATGGCCACCCATTCGATGGCCTGGCACACCCGCACGATGGCGCGGCGGTCGAACTGGTCGGCCACGTGGCCGGCCGGCAAGGCCAGCAACACGGAGGGGACGAACTGCACGAGGCCGATGAGGCCGAGGTCGAACGCCCTGCCGGTGATCGAGTAGATCTGCCAGCCAACGGCCACCGACATCATCTGGAAACCGAAGCTGGAGGCGTTCTTGGCGAACCAGTACTGCAGGAACGCGGGGTAGCGGAGGAGGGAAGTCTCGGTCATCCCCCATTTTACGCCCGTTTTGCCGCGCGCCTTGCCATTGGCGGCATCCGCGCGCGAAGCTACGGCCTTTAAGCCCCGGGATCGAAAGATCATGCGCCGTATCGTCGCCTTGCTCGCCCTCTCCGCCCTCGCCACCGCCTGCTCGCAGCAGCCGGACCAGCAAGCCGCGCAGCCGCAGGCTGCGGCCACCGATACGAACGCCGAGGCGGCGAAGAAGCTGGAGATCTACCAGCAGCTGGTGAAACTGCACAACGATGGCCCGGCGGTGCAGATTGGCCACGAAATTGTCGACCAGTACCCGGATTCGCCGGCCGCCGCCGAGGTGAAGAAAACCCTCGACCCGATGGAGCAGGCGTTCAAGGAGAGCTCCGAGAAGAACCGGCTGGCGGCGCTGTGGCTTTACCAGGTCTCGCCCATGCAGGGCGGCACGCAGAGTACGGCTACCCTCCAGTCCACCCGCCCCACGGGCGAGGAGCAGGTGCGGCTCATCCTGCGCCGCCACACCGACTGGGGCCAGAGCGTGTTCCTCTATGCCGTGGCCGGCAAGGGCTTCGTCTGCAAGGGCGATTGCTCGCTGAAGGCGAACTTCGATGGCAAGGCCAAGGTGATCAAGGCATTCCGCCCGCCCACCGGTGAACCGGCGCTGCTGTTCCGCAACGATGCCCAGTTCCTCAAAGACCTGGCCAAGACGAAGCGCCTCACGATCGATGTTGTGACGGTATCGCGCGGCGAGACGACGCTGACATTCGAAACCGGCGGGTTCGATCCGGCGAAGTGGCAGGATCTGCCGAAGAAGAAGAAATAAGAGCCATCGCGCGCAAGCGCGCTCCCACCCTGTAGGAGCGCGCTTGCGCGCGATGCTCTTATCTCAATGCAGGAACAGCTTCTCGGTAATGCGGGTAAGTGGCTTCTCAAGAAAGTTATTCACCCGCGCCGGCAAATCCAGCGGCCGCAGCAGCATCTTCACCGTCATCTCGGCGGGGATGTGCCGCTTCAGCATGCCCTCGGCCTTGGTCGTGACGCGGCGGAACTCCGCGTCGTCGTGGGCCTTCTCGGGGTAGCGCGTGTTGAAGACGTGGCGCAGCGCGATGTCGCTGTCCTCGTTCTTGATTTCGCTTAGGCGTTTGACCAGCGTGCGCAGCGTGCTGAAGCGGCTGATGCGGTCGCGCTCGCGGTAGACGCGGAACGCCTGGTAGAAATGTTTGTAATGGCGCACCTCATCGCTCTTGATGAGGTTGGTGAGCTCGCGCAGCACGGGCTCGTCGGTCACGTCGTTCAACGCACGGTAAAGGCTGGCGGTGCCGGTCTCGACCACGCAGCGGGCGGCGAGCTCGAGGCCACGGTTGGGCTCGAGTTCCTCGGCGGTGCACACCGAGCCGTAATGCGCGAAGAAGTTCTGGAACCCCGCTTCCCAGTCGAACTCGGGCCACACATGGCGCACGTACGCTGCGAGCGCGCGCCCGTGCTGCATTTCCTCGTGCTCCCAGTGGTCGCGCAACCAGCCCTGGAGTTCGTCATCGCCGGCGAAGTGGTCGACGAGGTTGTGCGTATAGAGATCCGAACCGCTTTCGACGAAGGACGAGCTGCACAGGAGGAAGAAAAGGTCCTCGTTGTGCCTGACCTTCGCGACGTCGATGCGCGACAGGTCCAGGTTTTCGAGCGTCCATGGCAAGGTGGCGACGTAGCTCACTTCGGGTGGTCCTCGATCTTTAGCTGGGTCGCCCTCTGGGGGGCGTCTGACCGAATTGTGACAAAGCCACGCGAACGTGGCTATTGCATTGCGTCAAAGGGCCTCAACGGACGACGGTGACCGGCACCCTTGCCTTGGCAAGCACATCCGTGGCGGTGGAACCGACCAGCCAGCGGGCGAGGGCGCCTCGCTCGGTATGGCCGATGACGATGTGGTCGGCGCCGTGCCGGGCCACGTACGAGAGCAACGCATCGCCCGGGCTGCCGTGGACCAGCTGGACGTCGACCTCGACGCCCGGCTCGGCGCTCAGCGCCGCGAGCTCCGCGCGGATGGCCGCGAGGCGGTCGCGGCCGTTGTCGGCCATCATGAGGGCCGCCGTATCGGCCCCGTTTTCCATCTGGTAGACCGAGACCACCGAGACCCTGGCCCGGGCGCAGGCGCCCAGTTCCAGGGCGAAGAGGTAGGCGCGGCGGGCGGTTTCCGAGCCGTCGTACCCGACGAGGACATGCTTGGGCATGGCGCGATCCCTGTTTTCGTGAGACTGGCGCTGATCTTAGGCCCGGCGGGTGTGGGCGGCGAGTGGATTCACGGCGGATATACCAAACCGTTTCATTCCTGAACACCGCTTGCGGGCCTCCGTGTTTCTTCACATTCGTGAGTAGAGAATCCCCCCCACCGCAGTTCCTGCCACCTCACACACGGAGAACAAAAATGATCAAGCGCATCACCGGTCTGGCTGTCCTGGCCCTCGCGGCGGCAGGTTCGTTCGTGGCCCAGCCGGCCCAGGCGGCCGAGGCGGCGACGAAGTGCCACATGACCTTCAGCACCACGGGCTGGGCGGCCATCTACAAGAAGGCCGATGGCCGCGGCCACGTCCGCTGCGATAACGGCCAGAGCGCCGACGTCATCATCCATGTCCGCGGTGGCGGCCTCACGGCCGGCAAGTTCAGCATCGAAGGCGGCAAGGGCGAGTTCACCAACGTCAAGGGCATCAGCGAGATCTACGGCTCGTATGCCAGCGGTGGCGCCAACGCCGGTGTGGTCAAGAGCGCCGAAAGCGCCGCCATGACCAAGGGCGAGGTGTCGCTCGCCGTCACCGGCACTGGCCGTGGCTTCAACCTCGGCGTCGACCTCAGCAACTTCGAGATCGAAAAGCTGAAATAAGAACCGGCCTGCTCCGGTCTGCCGAAGGGCGCCCTGCAAGGGGCGCCCTTTTGCTTGCCCGGGGGCAACCCGTGCCCCATGGCGAGTACACTCACCGCGACTCTACCCATTGAGGTTGTCCCCATGCGCCGCCTATTTACCCTCACCGCACTCTGCCTCGTCTCCGTCGCCGCCTGGGCTGGCTCGCCCGCCGTCGGCGACAAGGCCCCGGATTTCAAGCTGCAGGACCAAAAGGGTGAGTGGCACACGCTCGACACCCACAAGGGCCAGTGGCTGGTGCTGTATTTCTACCCGAAGGATTTCACCGCCGGCTGCACCACCGAGGTCTGCACCTATCGCGACGATACGGTCAAGCTGCACCGCGCTGGCGCCGAAGTACTGGGTGTCAGCCTTGACGACGTGAAGTCGCATGCCGAGTTCGCCGAGAAGTACCACGTGCCGTTCCCGCTGCTCTCGGATGCCGACAGCTCGGTGGCGTCGAAGTACGGCGTGCTCACCGACAAGATGGGCATGAAGTACGCCCGCCGCGAGACCTTCCTCATCGACCCCTCGGGCAAGATCGTCAAGGTTTACAAGGATGTGGACCCGGAAAAGAACTCCGGCCAGGTCCTCGCCGACCTCGCTGAGCTGAAGGGCAAGGGCGCCTGAGCATGTTCGAAGCCAAGAAGGCCCCCCCGCAGGGGCGCCCGTTCGCGCCGTGGCGCATCGTCGTGTGGCTCGTGATGCTGCTCGCGGCCGTTGGCTTCGTCATCAACGGTTATGCCTCGGTGGTGATCGCGCAAGCGATGGCCACCCTGTCCGACGCCGCGGCCGCGGAGATCAACCCGCGCATCGCCATGGCGTGGTCGGTCGGCTACGCGCTGGCGGCGTTCGTCACCATGGCCGTGGCCCTGGCCACCCTGCGCTGGCGCGAAGGCGCCCGCCGCGCCATGCGGCCCATCGCGCTGCTGCTGGCGGCGTGGGCGGCATGGACGGCCTGGATCGCCTTCGGCCAATGGCAGCAGCTGGGCGTGGTGCTGGGCCAGGCCGGCCTGCCGCCCGACCTGCTGGCCGCTGGCACCAAGCACCGCACCATCCTGTTCGTTGGCCTGATGGCGAAGGTGGTGTCGGTCCCCGTGCTCGCCTGGCTGGCCTGGGCGCTCGGCACGGTGCGCGTCCGCCAGCAGTTCGCCGCGCCCGCCCTCTGACCACCCCGGGACCGCCCATGAGAGCTGCCTCGCTTGCCTTCGTCGTCGCCGCCTGCTTCGCGGGCGGGGCGGCTGCCCAGGACCTGGGCACCACCTGCAACCTCGCAAGCACGTACGACCTTACGGTGCGGCCCGAGGGCCTGGCCTTCGACCGGGCCGATGTGGCGCCGCGCAGCGTCCGCATGCACGATGGCAACCTCACCACCGATGGCAGCGCTGTTTCGCTGCGGCCCGATGAGCAGGATCGCGTGGCCCTGTTCGAAAGCCAGGTGCGCACCTTGCTGCCCAAGGTGAAGGCCCTGGCCAGCGATGGCGTCGACATTGCCGCGCGCGCCGTACGCCAGGAGGCCGCCACGGCCGCGCCGGGGGCCGCCTCCAGCGGTGAACTCGACCAGGCGCTCAATAGCCGGGTGGCCGATATCAAGCGGCGCATCGCCGCCAGCCAGAGCACGAAGGATTGGCAGGAAGACGCCATGCGCGAGTACGCGCAGGAGATCGTCTCCGACATCATGCCGATCCTTACCCAGGACGTAGGGGGCGAGGCAATGCAGCTGGCCATGAACGGCGACCTGCAAGGCGCCGCGGCCCTGCGCGACCGCGTGGCAGGGGTCTCCAATGGCGCGCAGGAGCGGGTGGCCGCCAAGGTCACGGCCGCCCTGCGGCCGCGGGTGCAGGCCCTGTGCCCCCAGGTTCGCCAGCTGGGCGAGCTGCAATCCGGGCTGCACGACGCCTCGGGCCGTCCCCTGGTGCTGCTCGAGTCCGGGAACTGACCGGCAACTAACCCGGCGTGCGCTCCGTTTAGGTAAGGGTAAGTCCGGCAGGGCTAACGTTTCTGCCATGGAACGCAGTTCGATCCGTGTCGTGAATGGCCTTATCCGCCGAGTCATAGCGGACCGCGACCTGTACCTGCAGGCCGCCAAGGGGGTCCGGGAGCCCGGCCTCCGGGCCATCCTTGCTGAATCCGCCGATTCCCTCACGGCCATTGCCGGCGATCTCCAGCATGACGTGGAGGCCACCGGCGGCCGCCCCGCCACCGCGGGCGGCGCCATGGGCAGCGTCCGCCGCGGCCTCATGGAGGCCTCGGTCAAACTTTCCAGCGACCCCGACGTGACTTACATCCGTACGCTGGAGCAGATGGAGCGCCGCCTGCTCGATGCCTTCCTCAAACTCGAGGCTTCTTCCACGGATCGCGCCGTCGTTGGCCGCCATATCGCACGGCTCCGCTTGTTGCACCTCGACATGACGAACCTCGGCGGTGCCACCGGGCGCTAGGCGGCCCGGCGCCAGTCATGCAACGCGCGGTGCAGGTGCGCATCCGCCGTGACCCGCACGGGTAGCGGCGCGACCAAGGTCTCCCTGTCGGCAAAGAAGTTCGCGAAGGCGATCGCATCCGCCGCGTCGTGGCGCGTGGCAATCTGCGTGGCGTCACGAAAGACACCCCATGCGTCGCCGACGCGCGCGATGTGGTATTCGATGTATGGCTCGTCCATGCGCAAAGCATGGCGTGTCGGAACGTGGCGATGGAATCAGACTAGTCTGAAAAATCAGACCGAAATTTGAGGTGTTTCGTAAGCATTTTGCCGCGCACCCACGCATTCGCGGCACGATTCACGGCCACTTCCGCGTACGCATTTCCTTTGCGCTACTCTCCGCGCCTTCCACGCCACAGGCTCACGGAGGGCAGCCGTACCTATGCTTTTGAGAACGATCATTGCGGACGACCACCCCGTCGTGTTGATGGGCCTGCGCGCCGCGCTGGAGACGACGGATATCAAGGTGGTGGGCGAGGCGGCCAACGGCGACCAGCTGCTCGAATTGCTGGCCACACGGCCATGCGATGCGGTGGTCACCGATTTCTCGATGCCCGACGGCAGCAACGGCGATGGCCTGCTGTTGCTCGACGCCATCCGCCGCAAGTACCCGCGCCTGCCCATCATCGTGCTCACCATGGTGTCGAACGTTGCCGTGCTGCAGACCATGCGCTTCCGTGGCGCCAATTGCCTCTGCGACAAGCGCTCACCCTTGCGCGAGGTGGTCACCGCCTTGCGCAACGCCGCGGCGGGCCGCGGGTTCATCAGCGAGACCATACGCCGTGAAATCGAAAAGACCAGCGTGGTCGATACGTTTGGCGACGCGCGGCTTTCCAGCAGGGAAATAGAGGTGGTGCGCCTCTACGTGGGTGGCATGTCCATCACCCAGATCGCCGACCGGCTGAGCCGCAGCGTCAAGACCGTGAGCCGGCAGAAGCGCGATGCGATGCGCAAGCTGGGCATCGACCACGATAGCCGCCTCTCGGAGTACGCCCGCGAACAGGGCATGTCGTCCTGACCCCTGCCGGAAGTCATGGCGTGACGAAGCGCCCATGCCACCGGCGCCCCAAGGGCTTAAACCATCCCCAGGCGTGCGGCATCTGAGCCGGCGACCACCCTGGGGAGAAGGACCATGCGCCACCTGCTTGCCACCGCCGGCCTCGCCGCCGCCCTCGCGCTGGGCGCGGGCCACGCCGCCGCGTCCAGCGGCTTCAACTTCAGCACCGATAGCTGCAAGCACGATTACTCGACCCTCTACGATGTTGACGTCACCGCGGGTGGGCTCAGCTTCCACCGCAAGGACGGTACGCCGTCGAAGGTGTTCCTCCACGACGGCGCACTCAAGGTCGATGGCCGCGATGTCGCGGTTTCCGCCGCCGACGCCGCGGCCTTGCGTCGCTACGAGGATACCGTCCGCAAGCTGTTGCCCGAGGTGGCCACGGTGTCGCGGATGGGCATCCAGATGGGCTTCGATGCCATGACGACGGTGACCATGACCTTCGCCGAGGCCGGCCAGCGCGACGAGATCCTCGCCAAGCTGAAGCGCAAACAGGCGCAGGCCATGAAGGAGATCGACGAAGGCGTGGGCAGCGGCCACTGGTCGTCCGATCGGATGACAGAAACGGTGGCAGGCTCGGTGTCCGACTCGGTCGGCGAACTCGTCGGTTCAGTGACGTCGAGCGCCGTCACCGCCGCGTTATCCGGCGACAGCGCGAAGATGGAGGCGCTGACGGCGCGGGCCAACGCCCTCGACAAGAGCATCAACGCCGAGATGAACAAGCGCTCGAAGGATCTCGATGCGCGCGCCAATGCCATCTGCCCGCGCCTGAACGACCTTGCGGATATCCAGCAGGGCTGGAAGATCCACACCGTCGACGGCAAACCGCTCGAGCTCATGGCGATCAAGCCGAAGGGCTCGACGAAGGACGACCACGACGAGAACGGCGACCACGTCGTCAGCTTCTGACGCGCGCCGCCCAGTCGCGCACGTTGCGCACCGTGTCGCCGTAGAAGGTGCGGTACATCTCCTCGCTGACGTAGCCGATGTGCGGCGTGGCGAGGACGTTGGGCAGCCTTCGGAACGGGTGGTCGGCCGCGAGCGGCTCGGGGTCGAACACGTCGATCGCGGCACCCGCCAGCCTGCCGTGCGTCAACGCATCGACCAGCGCGGCCTCGTCGACGATGGGCCCGCGTGATGTGTTCACCAGGCGCGCCGTGGGCTTCATCAGCGCCAGTTCCGTCGCGCCCACCAACCCGAGCGTGCGTTCGCTCAGCCGCGTGTGGATGCTGAGGATATCGGCGCGTGCGAAGAGGTCGCGCTTCTCGACGCGGGTGACGCCATGCTCCGCCGCCTGCCCCGGGGTGAGGTTCTGGCTCCACGCGATGACCGGCATGCCAAAGGCCTGGCCGATACGTGCCACCGCCGAGCCGATGCGGCCCAGGCCGAGCAGGGCCAGGGTCTTGCCTGCCAGTTCGATACCGATGCCTTGCTGCCAGCCCCCGGCGCGAACCGAGGCCGTCTCGTTGGCCAGGTTGCGCGCCAGCCCCAGGATGGCCGCCCACGTGAATTCGATGGTGGGCGTGGAGGCGTAGTTCGTGTGCGCCACCTCGATGCCGTGCGCGGCGGCGGCGTCGAGGTCGATGGCGGCGTTGGCGCGCCCCGTCGATGCAATGAGCCGCAGCCGGGGAAGCGCGGCGATGAGCGACGCCGTCATGGGCGTGCGCTCGCGCATGACACATACCGCGTCGAACGGGGCGAGGCGCCGCGCAAGCGCCCCTTCATCCGCCACATGGTCGTGGAAAACCACGACATCGGCCACGGCGTCGAGTGGCGACCAGTCAGCGCTACCGCGCGCGACACCCTGGTAGTCATCGAGAACCGCGATGCGCAGGCGTCCGGTCATGGCATGCCCTCAGCGCTTGGGCTGGATAAGATCCCAGCCGTTGCCGTAGATGTCGTCGAAGACGGCCACCGTGCCGTACGGCTCGTGCCGCGGCGGCTCGCGGAAGTGCACGCCGTGGGCAAGCATGTGCGCGTGGTCGGCGGCGAAATCGTCCGTTTCGAGGAACAGGAACACGCGGCCACCGCCTTGCTTGCCCACGTGCGCACGCTGCGCATCGTCCGCCGCGCGCGCCAGCAGCAGCTTCGTGCCACCGGCGCCGCCGCGCGGCGTGACGGTGACCCAGCGCTTGCCTTCGCCTTGCGGCGAGTCTTCAACCAGATCGAACCGTAGCGCGCCGGTGAAGAAGGCGATGGCTTCGTCGTAGTCGTGGACGAGGAAGGTGATGGCGCCGAGGGAGGGCATGGGCATTCCTTGGAATGGGGATGCGCCAGTATGCCGCGCCTTGCGCGACGTTGCGTGCTCAATCGATGCGCACGGCACCCGGGAACTCCTCCACCAGGTGGTCGACGAACGCGCGCGCGGCGGCACTCAGGCCCCAGCGGCTCGGCATCAGCGCGGTGATGCTGGCGTCCGCCGCGACCCAGTCCGGAAGCACGCGCACCAACGTGCCCTCTCGGATTTCGTCCCGGCAATGGTAGGCAGGCAGCGCGACGATGCCCATGCCGTGGACGGCGGCACGCTTTAGCGTGGCGACGCAGCTGGCCAACATGCGCGGGTGCAGCGGAACGTGCGCCACCGCGTGCCGGTCGTCCTCGCGCCGCAGGTGCCACGCAGGGGTGACGTGGTCGCGGCGCATGAACAAGGCGGGGTGCGCGCCGAGGTCACCTGGCCTGGTCGGCATGGTGGCCTGCGCAACGTAGCCCGGCGCGGCGAAGAGGTGCCATGGCACCTCCGCCAGCGGCCGCTGAACGAGGCCGGAGTCGGGCAGCGGCGTGGAGTGGGCGCGAATGGCGATGTCATACCCCTCCGCCACCACGTCCACGGCGGTGTCCGTGGTGTGTTGCACCAGCTCCACGCCCGGGTACGCCGCCATGAAGCGCATCAGCATCTCGGGCATGGCGAACTGTGCGACGGCGACACCCACGGTAAAGCGCACGATGCCGTCCGGCGCCGCCCGCCGGCCGCGCATCGCATGCTCGGCCTGCGCGGCGCGTTCGAGCATCGACTGGGCGTGCTGGTAGAACTCCTCGCCAGCGGGGGTCATGTTCAGTTGCCGCGTCGAGCGCGCCAGCAGCACCAGGCCCAGTGCGCGCTCGAGCTGCTGGATCCGGTAGCTGATGGTCGACGTGGAGCGTTCCAGCGCCCGGCCGGCCGCTGAGAAGCCGCCGCGATCCACCACTTCGACGAAAAAACGAAAGTCGTTCAGGTCAAGCATGCCCCACCTCCACCACTGCGCATGCGCAGTGTTCCGGCTCGTGGCCGGGCAAGGAAGCGTGACGGCACGGTGGCGATACCACTGCGCAATATGGCGACAATCCGGCATGCCGGAAACTGAATCCGCCACGCGCGGTAGGCTGGCGAGCGAGGCGCCGGTACATTCCCAACGGTCCATCCCCGGCGATACCCTGGACCATGATGCTGCTCAAGCCGTACGCGCTGTCGCTTGCCATGGGCCTTCTTGTCGGCGTGCTCTATGCGGTGTTCCGGGTCAAATCGCCGGCACCACCCGCCGTCGCGCTGCTAGGGCTCCTCGGCATCCTGGTGGGCGAGATCCTGGGCCGATACCTGGTCCGCTGGTTCACAACCTAGGTTATTGAGGTTTCCGCATGGCACTCCCCAGGCACCGCATCGCCATCCTCGTAGGCAGCCTTCGCCGCGACAGCATCAACCGGCGCATCGCCAACTCGCTTGCCGCGTTCACACAGGAATGGCTGGACTGCGAAATCATCGACATTGGCGGCTTGCCTCACTACAACCAGGACGAAGAGGCGGACCCGCCGCCGTCGGTGGTTCGCTTCCGTGACCAGGTGCGCCCGATGGATGGCGTGCTTTTCGTCACCCCGGAATATAACCGTGGCGTACCCGGCTTCCTGAAAAACGCGATCGATACCGGGTCTCGGCCCTATGGGCAAAGCGTGTGGGACAAGAAGCCTGCCGCCATCGTCACGGCGGCGCCGGGTTCCATCGGCGGGTTCGGTGCGAACCACCACCTGCGCCAGTACTGCGTGTTCCTCAACATGCCGCTGATGCAGCAACCCGAGGCCTACCTCGCAAGGGTCACCGATGAGAGCTTCGACGCGGAAGGCTGCCTGGTCGATGGCCCCCTGAAAGACCTGGTGGTGCAGGTTGGCCACGCGTTTGCCGGGTGGATCGACCTGATCGTGCGTGGGCGCAAGCTGCTGGAAACCGACGCCGCGCATCGATCGACCTAGACGCGGCGGCCCCGCGGGCGCACTATCGGGCCGAATTCGTGCATCACGGCGGCCCTGGCATGACGCACCAAGCGCGTACCCCCGTTTTCGCCCGCGAAAGCCTCGAAGCCAAGGATGTCGAGCCGGCGAACGCGACACTGGTGGCATCCAGCCGCCAGCTTGGGTGGTCGTCATTGTTGCTCGACCACTTCGAGGCCACGGGTGCCAGCGACGACTATGAGCGGCGCTTGACTCCCGATATCCGCCTCGTTGTTGCGCTTGCCGGGGCCTGGGACATCACGGCGCATTACGGCCGTCGCACCAGCCGCGCGATCCTGCACGCGGGTTCGGTGGCCGTCAACGACGGCGGCCAGGCCATGCGCCTGCGCTGGCGCAACCGCCATCCCGAGCAGCCCTTCCGCCTGGCTGCCATCTATCTGCCCCGGCTATTCCTCGAGGAGGCGGCCGATGCCTTGCGTCGTCCGGGGCAACACCTGCACACGGACGTGGGTTCGTCGCTCGTACTCAACGACATGGCCATCGGTGGCACCCTCGCCGCGCTGGTGAAGGCGAACAAGCAAGGCGCTGGTGAACTGTATGCGGAGCAAGGCGCGCGGTGGCTTGCCATGCACCTGGTGCATGCCCATGGACGTGCGTTCGATCCCGCGGAGGATGATCGCCGCGTGGGCGGCATCACGGATCGCCGCCTCGCCCGCGTCATCGAATTCATGCAGGCAAACCTCGAGCAGCACATCACCCTTGCGGACATGGCCCGAGTGGCCAGCGTAAGCCCGTTCCATTTCGCGCGCCTGTTCCACCGCGCCGTTGGCATGTCGCCGCAGCGCTACCTCACCGAAGAACGGATGCGCATGGCGAGTGCGATGCTGCGCACCACCAGCATGCCCGTGGCCGACGTCGCCGCGGCGTGTGGGTACGCGCGCCATGCGGCGTTCAGCGCCGCCTTCCTGAAGCGGTATGCGATGCCGCCGCTGGCGTACCGCCGGCTTACGCCAGGTTCGTCGAGTGGCTGATCAGTAGCTTCCAGCCAGGCCCTTCCTGGTCGCGGACCCACATTTCGGTCACCTTGATCTTCCTATCGACGGAGGTCCCCGTGGCCTTCACGGTCATCGATACACGCATGACGCTGTTGAGGATGACAAGGTGGCCGATGATCACCGCATGCTCGACGGCCACCGTTTCCACGGCATGGTAGATGTACGCCTGCTTGCGTAGCGCGGCGATGTAACTTTCCTTGGTATCGGTAAGCCCGCTGGAGTGCGTGTAGACACAACGCTCGTCAAGCAGGAGGGCAACGCCTTCCACATCGGCTGCCATCATGGCTGTCGCGCGCCGGCCGGCCACGGCGAGCACCTCGTCGGTTTCATTCATCGTCTGGTTTCCATGGATGCTGGTGGCCATGGTGCCTCGGATGGCCGTTCGTTCCACTGGAAACAATTTCCAGCCCACCGCCTTGTGCTTGCGTATCGAAAGACTTCAACTGCAAGCGCATGCGCTTATCCGGCATGCCACAGGGTATTCCTGACCGACACGGACCCGGCGGCGCATTCGCGCCACCGGGAGGGGGCGTGTCTTCCACCGTCCACGCAGAGGTGACCATGTCCAGGCGTCTTCTCCTTTCCTCCGTGTTCGTTGCACTAGCCAGCGCAGGCGGTGCAAGCCGCGCTGCCCAGGCCCCCGCCGACGATACGGCGCCCGCGCCACCCCGTGTGTTGCACGCGGTGAACGCTGCCCAGCGGGCCACGGTGCCGAACAGCCACCCCGCGCTCATCGCGGGGCTAAAAACCACCGGCGACGTCCCCGACACGATGCGTGTCATGCATCTCCAGGTCGTGCTGAAGCCGAGCGATGACCAGCTGGCGCGGCTTGAGACGCTCGTGGCCGCCCAGCACGACCCGGCCTCGCCAACGTTCCACCATTGGCTGACACCCGAACAGTACGGCAAGCGGTTCGGGCTTGCCGATAGCGACATCGACGCCGTGCGCGCGTGGTTGGTGTCGGAAGGCTTCACGGTCCATGCCGTGTACCCGAACAAGACGCAGATCGATTTCAGCGGCGACGCCGGGTTGGTGCGGAAGGCCTTTCGGGCGCCGCTGCGCGTCTATGCCGATGGGGCGGCAAAGCATATCGCGAACGCAAACGACATAGCCGTGCCGGCGGCACTCTCGCCCGTGATCGCCGGTGTCCTCGGCCTGCACGATTTCCACCCTGTGCCGCAACACCTGAAGGCGCGTGTGCTAGACGGCGCGCCTGGCGCGCCCGGTGCGCGACTGCGGCCGACGGACGCGTCGCGCGCCGCGATGGCGGCCAGCCCCATGGCGGTCACGTTCGAAAGCGGCACACGCGGGTTGGTACCCGATGACCTCATCAAGATGTACGGCGCCGATGGCCTGCGCGCGCAGGGCATCACGGGCAAGGGCGTGACGATCGCGGTGGTGGAAGACAACGACATGGTGCCGGCGGATTGGTCGAACTTCACGAAGCAGTTCCACCTTGATGGGTACGGCGGGACGTTCACCCAGTTCCAGCCGCAGGTTGACGGCATGGCGAACTGCCTGGATGGCAACGCCGTCAGCGGCATCCAGGCCGACGACGAAGAGACGCTGCTCGACGCGGAGTGGGCGACGGCGATGGCGCCCGGCGCGCACATCGAGGTTGCCACGTGCGCCGACGCGGATGCCGCGGGCAAGCCGGTGAACGACAACTTCTTCGGTGGCGTCTACATGGCGGCAAGCAACCTGGTGAATGGGTCGGCGCGACCGGACATCATCAGCGCCAGCTACGGCTTTGGCGAGCACGACGTGGATGCCGCGAGCAAGACGGCGTTCGATCTGATGTGGGCGCAGGCGGATGCGGAAGGCATCGCGGTGTTCGTCTCCACGGGTGATTCGGGCGCGAACGCGAGCTGGAACGGCGCCGTGATCCGCGGCTACGGCATCAACGCCAACGCCGTCGCTACGTCGCCCCACGTCACCGCCGTGGGTGGTACCGACACGGCCGACGTGCTCGATGGCACGACGGCAAAGTATTTCTCCAGGAAGGCCGGGCCAAATTACGGCACGCTGACGGGGTATGTCCCGGAGATACCGTGGAACCAGTCATGCGGCAATGAAGTCGCGGCCGCGACGCAGTTTGGCGGGTTCCCAGGCGCGGTGGCCTTCTGCAAGTACCTCATCAAGTACGACCAGCAGGGGTGGTATGTGACATCTGAGGGCGCCAGCGGCGGGCCTTCCATCGTGGACGGCAAGCCTGCGTGGCAGCGCATCGTCCATGGCGCCGCGAAGGACCAGAGCCGTGATATCCCTGACGTGGCGCTGTTCGCCGGCTCGTATGGCGAGCATACCTATGCGGTGGTGTGCACGGCCCAGTATCCGTGCACGCCGGGCTTCACCACGCCGATCGAGGTGACGGGTGGCACGTCGCTGTCCTCGCCCCTGTTCGCGGGGCTCCAGGCACTGGTTGAGCAGGGGCTCGCCAAGCGCGGTGTTCCATCCAGGCAGGGCAATGCGGCACCCACGCTGTATGCGCTTGCGCAGGCGGAGTATGGCGGGCCATCCGGCAAGGCACCGGCGTCGCTGGCACGGTGCAGCGCCGACAACGGCCGTGACGGCACGCAGGCGTGCGTCTTCCACAACATCACGCGCGGCTCCATCGCCACGGAGTGCCTCCAATCGATCCCCAGTGGCGTGGCCACCAGCCAGTGCTATTTCATCGGCACGATCGATCACGGCGACATACAGATCGGCCTCTCGTCCACCGATGCGAAGAAATACAACGACAGGACAGCGGCCTATGTCGCCCAACCCGGCTGGAGCTTCGCCTCGGGCCTGGGTTCGGTCAATGCCGCAAACCTCCTTAACGCGTGGGCCGCCTTCGACGGCGTTCCGCCTGCGACGCACTGACAACGGGAGAACACCATGGCTTCTCACGCTTTCATCGCACGCCTGGCGGCCGCCGGGCTGGCCTCGACCGCCCTGGCCGCGCTCTGCGCCGCACCGGTGCACGGCCAGGCGGCCACGCTCCCTACCCAGGATGGGGCCGAAGTGCCGCGGATAACGCAACCAATCGACAGCCGCCACCTCGTAGCGTTGGTCGGCTCACGGGCTGCCGTTCCCGTGGGTGCGTCGAAACCGGTGCCGATGGCCGCCGGCACGCGGCTGGCCCATCTGCAACTGGTACTGAAGCCCAGCGCGGTGCGCCTGGCACGCTTGCAGCAGCTCGTGGCCGACCAGCACGACCCTGCCTCGCCACGCTTCCACCAATGGCTGACCCCCGCCGAGTACGGCAAGGCCTTTGGCGCCGCGGATGCCGACATCAGCGCGGTCGCGTCGTGGCTGCGCAGCCAGGGCGTCACGGTCAATGCCGTGTATCCCAACCAGTCGCTGATGGACATCACGGCCACCGCGGCGCAGGTGGGCGGCGCCTTCCATGCGCAACCGATGCAGTACGACGTCGGCGGGCGCAGGGGTACGGTCCTGTCAGGCGACATGGCCATACCCTCGGCCCTGCGCGATGTCGTCGCAGGGGTCGTTGGCCTGAACGGCCGGCCTGCACCCGTGCGCGCCCCGCTCGTACCTGCGAAGCGCGACGCGTCGACGGGCCGCTTCATGCGTGACACCAGCCCGACGGTGGGTGCTGGCGGCGCCCGGCCCATGGCGATCGGCACGAGCGATCTGCTCGGGCTGCGCGGCCTCGTGCCCGATGACCTCGCGCAGATGTACGGCGCCGCCAGGTTGCACAAACAGGGCATCACGGGGAAGGGCGTGACCATCGCGCTGGTGGAGCTCGGCACCGCGTTGCCCCATGACTGGAGCAATTTCGTCGAGACGTTCGACCTTGCGAAATACGGTGGCGATTTCCGGCAGTTCAACCCGCGGCTGGGTGGCCTGGATAACTGCTACGACACCAACACGGTCAACGGTGAGCTGATCGAGGACGATGAGAGTGCGCAGGATGCCGAATGGGCAACGGCCATGGCCCCGGGCGCGCACATCGAGGTGGCCGATTGCTCTGCCGTCAAGGACGATTACAGCGACGCGAGCACCAACATCTATCAGGGCTTCTTCATCGCAGCGACGAATATCGTCAATGGCGACGAGCGTCCCGACATCATGAGCTTCACGGTTTCGTATGGCGAAGACCTGACGGACGCGGCCAGCAAGGCAGGCATGGACCTCGTGATGGCCCAGGCCGATGCCGAGGGCATCTCCGTGTTCGCGGGGGCCGGCGACGACAGCGTCAATCCCAGCTTCTACCGCGTGCCGATCAATGGCGCAGGAATCAGCGCGGGGTCGCTGGCCAGTTCGCCCAACGTGACGGCCGTGGGCGGTACCGACCTGGCCGACGAACTCGACGGAACCACGGCGCAGTACTTCCGCAAGAAGCAAAATGCCGTCTATGGCACCGCCAAAGGGTACGTGCCGGAAATCCCATGGAACGCCTCGTGCGGCAACCCCGTCGCCGCCAGGGCCAACGGGTTCAAGGATGTGGTGGCGTTCTGCAAGATGCTCCTGCTGCTTGACCCGTACGCGCACTACGTGACATCCGTGGGTGGCAGCGGTGGGCCTTCGGTCGTCAACGCCAAGCCTGCATGGCAGCGCCTGGTGCACAACGCACCGCTTGACCAGTCGCGCGACGTGCCCGACGTGGCGCTGTTCGGCGGCTCGTATGCGCAGGCCACGGGCCTCGTGATGTGCCTCGAGGCCTATCCGTGCAACAAGGGCCTTACGACATCGGTCTACGTTGATACCGACATATCGTTGGCAGCCCCGATGTTCGCGGGGATCCAGGCGCTCATCAACCAGTCACTGGCCACCCGTGGCCTGCCGATGAAACAGGGCAATGCGGCACCGACCCTGTACGCGCTGGCGCAAGAAGCCTATGGCGCCCCGGGCGGCAGGGCGCCACCGACGCTCGCCGATTGCAACGCCAACGATCCCGCGGCTAGCTGCGTATTCCACAACATCACGCGTGGATCCATCTCGACACAATGCGTCGAGGTCGACGACCTTGTCGACGAGCACGGCGTACCCATCGTGACACCCGACTGCGCGTTCTACGGTTCGGCGAACTACGGGGGCTATCCGGTGAGGGTAGGCCTCACGACCACCAACGCGGCCGTACCTTATTCACCGGAGACTGCCGCCTACATGGCCCAGCCGGGCTGGAGCTTCGCCAGTGGGCTTGGCTCGGTGGACGCGGCAAACCTCGCCAGGGCGTGGCGCAAGTTCGTGGGCATAAGGTAGTCAATGGATACTTTTGCGAATCGCACGAAGTTGCGAACCTGCCCGAATTTGCTTATTTGGACGGCCAAATGTGAACTGCGTCATACCTTCGTCACGGTCGCGGGCGTACGTTGGCGCGGCTGAACACCCTGACGCCAGGCCTTGTTTTGGGGGAGCCCGGATGGGGAGCAGGGAGGTCGGTGGAGATCCAGATCCTTCACTTGGCTTAAGGGAGTCCGTTGCATGTCTTGCAGGTTTTCAGCATGGCTCGCGTTGGCGAGCCTGGCGGCAGGCTGTGCCTTGTCGTCCACCGTCGCGGCCGCCGATCTCGGCACATCCGTGAAATCCATGGCCAACCCGGCCACGCCACGCCTCACCGCCAACGCCGGCGGCGCGAGCACCAGCACGCTGGTGGGCTCGCATCCGCGCCAGGCCGTGGCGGCGAAGGACGCGGGCGTGGTGCCGGGCAGCCAGGCCATCACCAACATCACACTCACGCTCAAGCGCGATGCCGACCATGAGAAGGCGTTCCGCGCCTTGCTGGCGCGGCAGACCAACCCGGCGTCGCCAGACTTCCACCATTGGCTCACAGGCAAGCAACTGGGTGACCGCTTCGGGCCAGCCACCAAGGACATCGACACGCTGCGCCAGTGGCTGCAAGGCCAGGGCATCACCGTCGACAGCGTGTCGCAAGACCGCATGACGCTATCCCTGTCCGGCAGCGCCGATGCCGTATCGCGGGCGTTCGCCACGTCGCTGCACAGTTACACCGTGGATGGCGGCGGCACGCGCTTCGCGAACACCACTGATGCCCATGTGCCCGCTGCTGTCGCGCCGCTGGTGCAGGGTGTTTCGCTGCACAACTTCTTCCCGACGCCACAGCACACGCCGATCGCCAAGGCCCGCCTCGACGCGAAGCGGGGCAAGTTCACCACGGCGGCCGCGGATAACCCGGATTTCACGGTGCCGCCGGGCACGATCAACACCGCCACGTCGTATGACCTGGTGCCGGCCGACTTCAACACCGTGTACAACGTGAACCCGCTCTGGCAGCGGCCGACGCCGGTGCGTGGCGCGGGGCAGACCGTGGTGGTGCTGGAGCGCACCAACGTACTGCCAGCCGACGTCGCGCACTTCCGCGCGGCGTTCCTTCCGAACAATTCGAAAGGTACGTTCTCGACCGTGCACCCGACCGGCCAGGAGAGTGCACCGTGCACGGACCCGGGCCTGAACGGCGACGAGGGCGAAGCCGCGCTCGATGCCGAGTGGGCTGGTGCGGCGGCACCGGATGCCGACATCGTGCTGGCGTCCTGCGCCGATACGGGGGCGACGTTCGGGCCATTCATCGCCGCCATCCGGCTGCTCGACACCACGACGGGCCTGCCGCCGCCGATCTTCAGCCTGAGCTACGGCGCCTGCGAGAGCGCCGATTCGTCCGATGCCTACCTTGCCGACATCATCTGGTCCGACGCGGCCGCGCAGGGCGTCTCGGTGTATGTGTCGACAGGCGATGGCGGCTCGACGCAATGCGACCAGAACGCGCTGTTCTACTCGACGGGCGGTGCGCAGATCAACGGGCTGGCGGCGTCGACGTCCGCGGTGGCCATCGGTGGTACCGACTTCAACGACCTCGGCAAGGAATCCACCTACTGGACGTCGACTAACCTGCCGAAGTACCAGTCGGCGGTGACGTACATCCCCGAGATGACCTGGAACAACAGCTGCGCCAGCAGCCATCTCTACACGCTGCTTGGTTACAGCGATGGCATCACGGCGTGCAACGACAGCGTGGGCCGCGGGCAGGACTTCCTGCAGGTGGGCGGCGGTGGCGGTGGGCCGAGCTCGCTGTTCACCCAGCCGGAAGCGCAGATCGGCATCCGCGGTTCGATCAACCACACGTCGCGCACCATCCCCGATGTGTCGCTGTTCTCGGCCAATGGCCTGTATGGCCACGCGCTGGTGTTCTGCATGTCCGATAGCGACAACGGCGGCACGGCATGCGATTTCCGTGACCCGGATTCCGTCTTCGCCAACTCCGCGGGTGGCACGTCGTTCGCCGCGCCCGCCATGGCCGGCGTGCAGGCGCTGCTCAACCAGGTGAATGGTGAGCGCGTCGGCAACCCGTTGAACGCGTTCTATGGCATCGCCGCGCGGCAGTACGGCACGGTGGGTGCGCCGAACACCAAGGTGCTGACGGCGTGCAACGCCAACACCGGCAACACCATCGCCTCGTCGTGCGTGTTCAACAACGTGGTCGAAGGCGACATCGTGCAGCCCTGCGGCACGGGTTCGCCCAACTGCGATACCGGCACCAAGCTCAACAACCTCGTCGGCATCGTGGAAGGCGGCGATACCACCACGCATACGCTGGTGCCGGCGTGGAAAGCCAATGTCGGCTACAGCCTGGCCACGGGCCTTGGTTCGATCAACGCCAGCAACCTCGCCGACGCGGTGACGGCGTGGAGCGCGCCTGGCAAGCGGCATTACGCCGTGCCGGCGGATTTCCTGTCACTGAACGACCTCTTCGCCAATGACGGCTACAGCGACTTTGCCTATATCGATGGCGGCTCGTTCCACTCGGTATCGATGAAGGGTGCCGTTGACCTGTACGACCAGGCCGCGGCGATCGATCCGTCGCTCAAGGTGATCGGCTACGGCGACGTGGTGCCAGGCCTGGACGCGTTGTCGCTGCAATCGGGCGAGGTGCTGCTGATGGACGGCAACCACAAGCTCAACGTCTGGGTGTCGACGGGCGGTGGCGGTTACTTCCCGTTCGTGGTGAACCGCGATGTGCCGGCCACGTGGACACTGCTTGGCGTGGGCGTGCATGACGCCAGCGGCCAGCAGAAGCTGGTGTGGTTCGACACCGCCACCTCGCAGATCGTGTGGTGGGCGCTCGACCTCGATCCGGTCACGCAGAACGACATCATCGTGACCGGCCAGTCGTACCCGAAACAGGGTATCGCCGGCGGCAAGCCGGTACTGGCCGACGTGGATGGCGATGGCTACACGGATATCGTCTGGACCCGCAGCAACTCCAACGGCACCGCGGTGTGGGTGGACGACCGTCGCGACGGCTATGTCGCCCACGCGCTGCCCGACCACCCGGCGGGTGCGGTGCTGCAGGGCGTCGGCGATGTCGATGGCAATGGCACCACGGATCTGCTGTGGACCAACAGCGCGGGCACGCAGCTCTCGTGGTGGACCATGCAGGGCTTCGCGGTGACGGGCACGAAGAGCCAGGCGATCCCAGCGGGCGCGACGCTCGCAGGTATCGGCGATTACGACGGCGACGGCGTGGTCGACATCCTGTGGCGTGGTGCGAACAACCGTATCGTCGACTGGCAGGGCACCGGCAGCGGGTTCACCGCCGCTAACGTGGCGGATGCCTTCGGCACGCCGCTCACCGTGGCAGCCTCGGCGATCCTCCCGGCCAACCGCTTCCAGGGCAGCCACCGCCTGGCGGCGAAGTAAAGCGTCGTTCGTGTGCATGAGGCCGGGGCGGCAACGCCCCGGCCTTTATCGAATGACCCGAAGCAACGCGGCGGCGAGCCGCGCCAGCCCCGCCTGGCCGAACTGGAACGCCAGCAACGGTTCGATCAGCTCGGCCTCCATGAGCATGGGGCCGTTCGCGCCTGGCAGCATGTCGATGCGCGCGAACACCGGTTGGACGGGTAGGGCGGCCAGCGTGTCGCGGGCAAGGGCAAGCTCGGCCTCGGGTGGGTCGTGCCGCTCAAGCACGTTCGCGGCACCCCCGGCGTAGAAGCCCGGCTTGCTGAAGGCATGGCTGAACGCGCCGTCGATGTAGACGAGCGAACGCTCCCGTTCCGTCTCGATGGCGGCCTGGTAGGGCTGCACCAGCACCGGGTTGTGCGCGGCAAGCGTGCGCGCATGCGCATCGCCGTCGCGTGCGATGGCATCACCTTCAAAGCGCCTGGCACCGTGGGAGCTCGCCCCCACCGCTGGCTTCACGACGATGTCGACCCAGCCGCGCTGGCGGCAAAGCGCATCCAGCCCAAGGTCGGCGTCGTAGAGGGCAGTGGGAATCACCGACACGCCCTTGCCGGCCAGCTCCAGCAGGTAGGTCTTCACGCTGTTCCAGCGAATCAGTTCCGGCGCGTTGACGAGGCGGGTCCGCGCGCCGGCTTGATCAAGCCACGCGGCCCATTCGGCGCCGCGCAGATGGTAATCCCACGTCGAGCGCACGACGGCGACCGGGCTGGCTGACCAGTTGGCCGCAGGGTCGCTCCACGCGAGGATGCGCGCGGTGCCACCTGCGTCAGCGATCGCTGCCGCGAGGGCCAAGTCGTCGGCCACGCCTGCAGGCGCGCCAGCATGGCTGACTAGGGTGATGTCGGGCATGACCATTCCTCGGGACCGCCCGCCAGGCTGGTGGGCAACGACCGACTGTTTACCAGTGTTTGGCGCCGTGCGTTACCCCGCCGCGTACGCGACCGTCGCGCCTCCCGCCATGCCATCGAGGGCTTTCGTCAGCGCGAGTGCATGCCCGAAACCCGGCGCATGGTGCGTGCCGCCGAGGATATCGTCGCGTAGCGCGGCGTAGACACCGGCGACGTTGACCGCCGGCGCCGGAAGGGTGCATGCCGGGACGGGTACCTCGACGCCGTCGAGGGCCAGCGAAAGCCGTGTGGCCTGGAAGCCACGCGGGCCGCCGCCGTGCAGCACCAGCGTACCTTCGGTGCCGGTCACCTCGAACTCGAACGGCCATGCGTTCGTTCGCGCACCGGCCACTTCGATCGAAAACGGCGCGCCCTGCACAAGGCGGCCGGTGAACAGCGCATGCTCCGGCACCACGCGGTGGCCCTGGCGGCCACCAGGCAACGTCACGTCGGGGTACAGCGTCGACAGCTGCACGTTCGCCAGCGCGATGGGGCCCAGCAACGCTTCGACGAGGTCGAACGTGTGCCCCCCGTGGATGGTGTAGACGGTGACGCCCGTGGTCGGGTCTTCCATATAGGCAGCATCAGGCGTGACGTCCGGGCTGAGTGCAATCGTCGTGGACAGCACGCGCGCGCTGAGGATGCGGCCAAGGCGGCCGGCGGCGAGCATGTCGCGGGCCACGCGTACCGCCGGTGCGAAGCGCGCTTGCAGGCCGACAGCGACATGCCGGCCCGTGCGTGCCGCCGCGGTGGCCATCGCCGCGGCGTCGTCCACGTCGGTACCCAGTGGCCATTCGCTCAGGACGTGCTTGCCGGCATCCAGCGCGGCGACCACCAGCGCGCGGTGCAGCGGCACGCGCACCGACACGGCGACGATATCGATGTCGGGCGACTGGATCATGGCGTGTGCGTCGCCAAACGCGCGGCGGGCGCCGAACGCCTGCGCGGCTTCTTCGGCGCTCGCCGCGTGGCTGGTGGCCACGGCCTCGAGGGTGAGGCCAGCCGTGCCCTGGATGGCGGGGACATGCGACTCGCGGGCCCAGCCACCCTTGGCCGAGGCACCGATGAGGCCAACGCGGAGGGGAGTTGCCATGGGGGATGCTCCGTGGGGAAGGTTCGGCTACGTTATTGCTGTTGCTTCGTCGGAAAAACCTGCCCATGGCCAAAACAGTCCTGCCACCAGCACAGCAATCCGGCGATGGCGCCGCCCTCGCGGAGCTCATGGCCTTCGTGGCCGTGGCCGAGGAGCTCTCGTTCACCCGCGCTGGCCAGCGCATGGGCCGCGATGCCACCGTCCTGTCCCGGCGGGTCGCGGCGCTCGAAGCGCGCCTTGGCGTGAAACTGCTTCGCCGGACCACCCGGGCCGTGTCGCTCACCGACGCCGGGCGCACCTACCTCGGCCGGGCCCGTGCCATCCTCGGCGCCATGGCGCATGCCGACCGCGAGGCAGCGGGCCTTGCCAGCGGCGAGCCGCACGGCCACCTGCGCGTGGCGCTTCCCGGTTCCTTCGGGCGCCGCTGGGTGTGGCCGCTCATCAGCCGGTTCCTGGCCGCGCACCCGCACGTCACGGTGGAGGCCACGTTCGAGAACCGCTTCGTGGACATGGTGGCCGAGCGGTTCGATGCCGCCGTGAGGCTCGGCGACGTGACCGACGCGCGGCTGGTGGCGCGCAAGGTCGCGCCAAGGCCTCGTGTCCTCTGCGCTTCGCCTGCCTACCTCGCGGCCCATGGCGAGCCGGCGACGGCGGCAAGCCTGGTGGACCATGCCTGCCTCGTTTTCCCTGGCACGCCGGGGCCGCGCTGGGAGCTGCGCGACGGCAAGGGCCGCGTGCACCGGGTGGACGTGCGCGGGCCGGTGCGCAGCGACGACGTGGAGGCCCTGGTCGCCGCCGCGTGCGACGGCCACGGCATCCTCCTCACGTCCGAGTGGGCCGCCGCCGACGCCCTGGCGGACGGGCGGCTGCGGCGCGTGCTGGACGGTTGGCGCACGCCCGATGCAGGTGCCATCTACGTGGTCACCCCCTCGGCCCGGGACGAGACCGCCGCCGCCCGGGCCTTTGTCGAATACCTCGTGGCAGGGCTGGCCACCCAGCCCTGGAAATAGCCGTACCTTTATCCTCGGCTGCCTGTCGAATCGCGCGGGCTTCGTTCGACGTCTGGGTATGGCAACGTCCGCCATCTGGGGAGGGAATGCACATGAAGACTTTGAATGCGTTGGCAGCACTGTTCTTGATCGGCTCCATCGGCACGCCGGCGCGCGCCGACGACCATGCCCACATGGCCCCGGTGGCTTCGTACCTGATGGACCGCACCGCGGAGATCGCCCTGGCGAAGAGCGCCGCGCCCGCGGCGATATCCGACCATGCGACCGTCCTGATACTGACGCGCACGGGCTACGAAACGGCGGTGAAGGGCACCAATGGGTTCGTCTGCTACGTGGGCCGGGGCTTCGGTGGCGCACCTGACTGGCCGGAGCGGTGGGATCCGTCGATTCGTGCCGCAGCCTGCGACAACCCGCAGGCAGCACCCACCATGACGGCGCTAATCAAACTGCGGACCGCGTTGACGCTCGCGGGAAAGACCGATGCCGAAGTCATGGACCGCATCAAGGCCGCCCTGCGCAGTAAAGAAATTCCGCCGCTGCAGGCGGGTGCCATGTGCTACATGATGTCGAAGAACGCCTACCTCTCGGCACAGGGCGAACACAACATGGCGCACATCATGTTCTATGTGCCGGTGAAGGACGGCGCAACGTGGGGCGCGAACGAGAAGGGTTCGCCGCTGATGGGCGGAAACTACTGGTACCTCATGCCAGGGCATGAAGCCGAAGCCGCCACGCTGCCGCCAATCTCCGTCTTCCTGCAGCCGACCAGCGCGTATGCCGATGGGACGCCGGCGATGCACGGCAGCATGTAGAAGGCCGGCGTAGCGCAGGGCGGACGGGCACCGGCATGCGTGTCATGACAGCCACGGCAGCTCGATCTGCCGGGCGGCGTGCAGATGATCGTTGACGCGCACGACGTCGTATTCAGTCCGCGTGCCATTCACCGTTTGCCATTGCCGTACCCTGACGGTGCACACGAGCGCGTCACCTTTGGCAAACGACGCGGCATTGGTGTTGACGCCGTGCAGGAACTGTTCGTCGGAAATCGTCGCACTGATCGTGGATGAGCCATCCGACAGGCGCCACTTGTTGTCCTCCTTGAAGGCGAGGGACACGATCGAGAATGCCATTGTTCGCACGTCGTCGATCAGCAGGCGATCTTCCGGGCTGCCTGGTGCCAGGAAGTATTCTCGTTCGTCGTCCTCGATGATGACATTGACGGACGTGCCCCGGCCAAGGGCAAATGTGTCGATACCCGGCTTGGCGAGCGGAGCGAGTGTTCTGTCAAGCGCCCTTCGTACGTCAACGTCGCGCAGAAGATCCAGTGCCCCTTTCTCGACGTCGTAGAAGTCGTCGCCAACGAAGATCCGTACGCGAGGCTTGCCGTCCGAGCCGGGCTCGATGAGCTCAGTGCGATCGGGCGTGCGGTTTTTGAGCCATTTCAAAAGGGAAATGGCACCTCTGCCGATAACGCCCACGGCGGACAGAATGGCGAGGGCATTTGCGGTAGCGGTGGCGCTTTGCCCGGCGAACATATCCCTGACCGACTGAAGCCACTGGAAGCTCGTGACGAAGTCGATATTGAAACTGCCGGTCTTGAACGATCCTTTGACGCTTACCTTGATCCTGGCATCGTCGCCATAGAGGACCCGGGCCGATGCCTCCAGCAGGTCTGCCATGGCCATCAGCGCAGGCGCCAATTCGCGCGGATCCATCTCGTGGTTCGCAAGGGCAGGGCCATCGTAGGTGAGGCGGAATTCAGTCATCTCGTCCATCGTACTTCCATGTATTCGTGATACCCCGTCGTGCGCTCTGATGTCTGGGACGTGCATTCTCCTCGACAATGAGGGATGCGTCTGTCGGCATGCACCTACATCGGCGCAAAAACTTTCGAAGCCAAACTTGGAAGTTTGCCTTGTAATGTTCGTGGCCCGGCCCTAGATTGGCAGGCATGCCAAAGAACGCGCCTTCCCCTGTCGATGTCGCCGCCAGTGACCTGCTCACGGCGTGCGGCTTGCTGGTGCGCCGCGTGCGTGCTGAGTCCAACAATCTAGGCCTTACGTGGTCACAGGCGGCTGTGCTTGGCCGGCTGGAGGTGAGTGGCCCGCTCTCGACGGCCGACCTCGCGCGTGCCGAGGCGGTGAAGCCGCAATCCATGGGTGTCACGCTCGCGACGATGGAGCAGGACGGGCTGGTGGCGCGTGAGCCGCACCCGACCGATGGCCGACAGTTCCTCTACGGGCTGACCGAGGAGGGCATGGAGGCGCGGCGTCGTGTCAAGGCGGCGAAACACGCGTGGCTGGCGGAGGCCATTTCGCGCCTGTCGCCGCACGATCGCGACGACCTCGCCGTGGCCGCGCGAGTCATCCGCAACCTGGCGGAAATGAGCACGCAGGATACGCCGTGAGCGCCGCGGCCGAGGGCCGTGGCGTGGCGAGCAAACCGTTCGGCGTGCGCTTCCTGCTGCCTATCGCGCTGGGCTCCTGCCTCAACCCCATCAACTCCACCATGATCGCGACGGCGCTGGTGCCCATCGCGACGGAGTTCCACGCGGGCGTCGCGGAGACTGGCTGGCTTATCGCTGCCCTATACCTCTGCTGTGCCGTCGCGCAGCCGACGCTTGGCCGCCTCGCTGACCTGCTTGGTGCGCGGCGCGTGTACCTCGCGTCGCTGGTGCTCGTGATGATCGCTGGCGTGATGGGCCGCATCGCGCCGTCGCTCGGCTGGCTGGTAGGCGTGCGCGTGCTGCTGGGTATTGGCACCTCCGGTGCGTACCCCTCGGCCATGCGGTTGTTCCGCGAACGCGCGGATGCGACGGGCAGCCCGCCGCCGCGTACCGCCATGGGCATGTTGTCGCTGACGGGCGTGGCCACGGCGGCGGTGGGGCCCGTGCTCGGCGGCGTGCTGACCGGTGTGTTCGGTTGGCATGCCATCTTCACCGTCAACATGCCGCTGGCGCTTATCACCTTGCTGTTGGCGCTGGCGTGGATCCCGAAGGATCCCCCGCGTCGCGCGCGGCGCCCGTTGTGGCAGGAACTGGATGTGCCGGGCATGCTGTTTTTCTCCGGCATGCTGCTGGCGGTCATGGTGTTCCTGCTCGACATCGGGCACCGCCTGTGGATGGCACTGCCGGTGGCGGCTATCTCCGGCGCCTTGCTGGCGTGGCATTCGCTGCGGCGCGTGGATCCCTTCATCGATCTGCGGATGCTTGCGAAGCACGTGCCGCTCAGCCTCACGTATGTGCGCGCCGCCGTGGCGTTCACCGTCGTCTACTGCGTGTTCTATGGCTTTGCGCAGTGGGTGGAAGGCGCCGGTGGCTATTCATCGGCGCAGGCGGGTATCGCTACGGTGCCCCTCTCCCTGCTCGCGGGCATCGCATCCATGGCGGGCGCGCGGACACGCGGCCTGCGCGGACCCTTCCTGCTTGCCTTCGCCTGCTCCATCGCGGGTGCCGTCGCGTTGCTTTGCATCGATGCCACGTCGCCCTTGTGGATGATGGCCGCGGCCGTGGCGCTGTTCGGCATCCCGCAAGGGCTGGTCTCCGTCACCACGCAGGCGGCGGTATACATGCAGGCACCCGCCGAGCAGCTAGGCGCCGCGTCGGGCCTGCAACGCACGTTCAGTTATGTCGGCGCGATGGCGGCCACCGTCGTCATCGGCATCTGTTACGGCCACCGCCCCACCGACCAGAGCCTGCACTCGCTGGCCATCGGCATGGGCGTGATGTCGGCCTTGCTGCTTGTCGCCACGCTTTTCGACCGCACGCTGCCGCGCGCGGGCGCGCTTTCCAAAGCCCACCCCTGAAGGAGCATCCCCATGGCACTCACCCAACTCGACGCCAACGCCGCCCTCATTGTCATCGACCTGCAGCAGGGCATCATCAGCCTGCCCGTGGCGTCGCCCGCCGGCCCGGTCGTTGAGAAGGCCGCCGCGATCGCCCGCGCGTTCCGCCAAAGTGGCCGCCACGTCGTCCTCGTGAACGTCGATGCCGGCGCACCGGGCCGCACCGATGGCGGCGTGCCGCAGGTGCCGCAGGATGCGGCGTTCAAGGCCTTCGCACCGGAACTCGGCCAGGCGCCGACGGATTACGTCGTGACGAAGAAGCGTTGGGGCGCGTTCCAGACAACCGACCTCGACGCGCACCTGCGTGGTCTCAATGTCGAGCAGGTGGTGATCCTCGGCATCGCCACGAGCATCGGTGTGGAATCCACTGCACGTTACGCCAGCGAGCTCGGCTACAACGTGGTGCTCGTCACCGACGCCATGGCCGACCTGAAGGCCGACGCCCACGAGAACAGCATCAAGAACATCTTCCCGCGCCTGGGTGAAACCACGACGGCGGAAGCGCTGCTGGCGAAGATCGGCTGATAACCCTGTGGGAGCGCGCTTGCGCGCGATCGCGCGCAAGCGCGCTCCCACAGTTAAGGCCACTCAGTGGTGGGCTTCGTCCTCGTCGCTGGCGAGATGGCCACCAAGGCCGATGCCGGCACCGGCACCCGCGGCCATGCCGCCCATGCCGCCACCACCGCCTCCGCCACCTCCGCCACCGGCACCGTCGCCCTTGGCGCCACCCTGGCCCTTGCCACCCGCACCGCTGATGCGCGCGGGCCCCTGGTTGGGAATGGCGACCGTTGACGGAATCGGATCGAGGTCGAGCACTTCGCGGATGAAGTCGCGCAGCGAGACGACGAGTTCGTGGGTGTGGACGGGCCGCCCGGCGACAAGTTCATTGGCCGCGTGGGCTGCCAGTTCCACCTGCTTCTCCGTGCCCAGCAGCACGATGTCCGATAGCGCGGCTTCCACCGCATCGCGCACGCGGCGCGCCCGGTCGTTGCCTGTCGCAGCGGCAAGGAGCAACGCCGCGGCTGGATCGGCTTCGCCGCGCTCGCGCAGCTGACGCAAGTGCGTGGGGTCGACGGCGAGGTTTCCCGTGAACGACCCGCCCAGCGTCTTGTACGCGGCGATCAGGGTGCGCAGCCGCTCGTTGATCTGCCGGTTCGCACGCTCGCGCCGCTGCTGCACCGTCTGCATCGCCACCAGGCGGATGCCGACGCCGATGAGCGTGATGACCGCCAGCCCGAGGAGGGTGGAGAGCAGGGCCTGCCAGGAGCTGAAGTCGAGGTTGCGCATGGGCGGATCCTGGCGCCAGCGTGGCGAAGCCGACGTGAGCCCGCGCTTGCAGGTCAGCCCGCCTGGCGGCCCGGGAGGCAGCCGAGCCCTGCCAGCGTCGCCTCGACCGCCCTGTCCAACGGCGTATGCGGCTCCTCGCCAAGCAACCCCAGCAACACGTCGTTAGTCATCCGCACCGGCGTCTTCCACAGGTAACGCATCTCCAGCAGCTCGCGAATCGTCGGCACGAACGGCGCGATCAACGGCATCGCCCACCACGGGAACGCCTTGATCGTGGCCTTTTGGCCGTGGCGTGCCGCGACGCGCTGGATCGCCCGCGGCATCTCCGTGCCGTCGTTGTCCCAATGGCCTTTGAAATGCACGTCGCAGAACGCGGGAAGCGTGTCGCGGCGTTCGAGCAGCGCCACCATCGTGCGCGCCACGTCGGGCAGATACGCCCACTGGTGCCCGACGCCGCGGCGGGCAGGCGAGCGGATCACGGTCACCGGCTTGCCCGGCGCCACCAGGCCTTGCGAGAACCAGCTGTTGCCCGGCTGCGGGCCGAAGAAATCACCCGCCCGCACGACGATGGCGCGGGCGCCGCGCGTGGCGGCCTCGCGCAGCCGCTTCTCGAGTTCGACGCGGATGGCGCCCTTGCGCGTCACCGGGTGTTGCGGGGCGCCTTCGCGGAGCACCGGGAACGCGTCGGGGCCGAAGTTGTAGACCGTACCGGGGAGGACCACGGTTGCCCCTTCCGCCACCGCCGCCGCGATGGTGTTGTCGATCATCGGCACGACCTGTTCGGCCCAGTGCTGGTACCCAGGTGGGTTCACGGCGTGGACGATCACGGCGACGCCCTCGGCGGCGCTGGCAACGTCGTCGGCGCGCATCGCATTGCCCCGGCGCCATTCGATGCCGTCCACGGTCTTGCCTGCCAGCGGGTCGCGGCGGGTCAGGGCACGGACGTGCCAGCCGGCAGCCACGAGCTGGCGCGCGGCCTCGCCGCCGACGCCACCGGTGGCGCCAAGGACGAGGGCAGTGCGGTCCCGGAGGGAAGGGGTAGTCGTCATGTGGCGGCTCCAGCCAAGGGGGTGCAGACAGAGTCTCCACGCCGGTGGATACGAAAGGAATTATCTAGCACAGCCAAGCTGCTATACATTTATGCATGGCCGACGACATCAGCTGGGAGCTCTACCGCACCTTCCTCGCCGTGCTCCGCGAGGGCTCGCTATCGGGTGCCGCAAGGCGCCTGGGCATCACCCAGCCAACGGCCGGGCGGCACGTGGCCCTGCTGGAAGACGCCTTCGGCCAGCCGCTCTTCACCCGGACGCAGACCGGCCTCAAACCCACCGAGGCGGCAACGGCGCTGCAGGGCCACGCCGAAGCGATGGAGAGCGTGGCGGCCTCGCTGCGGCGCACGGGCACCGGTTTCAGGGAGGGGGAGGCCACCGGCACGGTCCGCGTTTCGGCAAGCGAGGTCATCAGCATGGAAGTGCTGCCGCCGGCACTGGCCGCGCTGCACCAGCGCCACCCCGGCTTGCGTATCGAGGTGGATGCGAGCAATGCGGTGCAGGACCTGACGCAGCGCGAGGTGGATATCGCCGTCCGCATGGCGCCCCCGAAACAGGGGGTGCTGGTGGCGCGCCACGTGGGGACCGTGGCGGTGGCGCTGTTCGCGCGCGACGACTACCTGGCGCGGGCGGGTACCCCGTCGAGCGAGGACGACCTCGCCCGGCATGCCCTCATCGGCTACGACCGCGAGACGCCTTTCATCCGCGAAGCCCGCAAGGCGTGGCCGAGCTGGCGGCGCGACGCGTTCACGTTCCGCGCCGATAGCGATCTCGTGCAGCTTGCCCTCGTGCGGGCGGGTGCCGGCATCGGTGCCTGCCAGGTAGCGCTTGCGCGCCGCGACCCGCGGCTGGTCCGCGTGCTGCCGGCCATGGTGTTCCCCCTCGAGACGTGGGTGGCCATGCACGGCAACCTGCGCACCAGCCGGCGGCACAAAGTGGTGTTCGATGCCCTGGTAGCCTGCCTGCAAGCTCATGCTGGCATACAATGACCGGCCAACCCCCGAGCGCCACGGTTCCCCACCATGCTCTTGATGATCGATAACTACGACAGCTTCACCTTCAACCTCGTCCAGTACCTCGGCGAGCTGGGGCAGGAGGTGAAGGTGGTGCGCAACGATGCGCTCACCGTGGCCGATATACGCGCGCTGAAGCCCTCGCGCATCATGATCTCGCCGGGGCCGGGCACGCCGGATGATTCGGGCGTCTCCGTCGATATCCTGAAGGAACTGGCGGGCGAGCTGCCCATCTTCGGCGTTTGCCTCGGCCACCAGGCCATTGGCCAGGTGTTCGGCGGCAAGGTGGTCCGGGCGCGCGAGATCATGCACGGCAAGACCTCGCCGGTGAAGCACCTCGGCAAGGGCGTGTTCGCGGGCCTGCCCAATCCCTTCGAAGCCACGCGCTACCACTCGCTGGTGGTTGAAAAAGAGTCGGTGCCCGATTGCCTCGAGGTCACCGCATGGACGGAACGCGAGGACGGCTCCCTCGACGAGATCATGGGCCTGCGCCACCGCACGCTCGATATCGAGGGCGTGCAGTTCCATCCCGAGTCCATCCTCACCCAGCACGGCCACGACCTGCTGCGTAACTTCCTCGGCATGCCGCTGCCGCTCGCCGCCTGACCACCCCGCCGGGACGCTCCATGCCGATCACCCCCTCCGAGGCGCTGCAGCGCACGATCGAACACCGCGAGATCTTCCATGACGAGATGATCGAGCTGATGCACCAGATCATGCGCGGTGATGTCAGCCCGTTGATGACCGCGGCCATCCTCACGGGCCTGCGCGTCAAGAAGGAAACCATCGGCGAGATCACGGGTGCCGCGCGTGTCATGCGCGACCTCTCGGCGAAGGTGGACGTGGCGCCGCACCCCCACTTCGTCGATATCGTGGGCACGGGTGGCGATGGCGCCTCGTCGTTCAACATCTCCACGGCGTCGATGTTCGTGGCCGCCGCGGCGGGTGCGCGCGTCGCCAAGCACGGTGGCCGCAGCGTATCGTCCAAATCCGGCAGCGCCGATGTGCTCGAGGCCCTGGGTGCCCGCATCGACCTGCTGCCGGCCCAGGTGGCAGTGTGCATGGAGGAGGCCGATATCGGCTTCATGTTCGCGCCGAACCACCACCCCGCCATGAAGGTGGTGGCACCGGTGCGCCGCGAGATGGGCGTGCGCACGATCTTCAATATCCTGGGCCCGCTCACGAATCCGGCCGGCGCCCCGAATATCCTCATGGGCGTGTTCCATCCCGATCTCGTCGGCATCCAGGTCCGCGTGCTGCAGGCGCTTGGCGCCCACCATGCCCTCGTGGTGTGGGGCCGCGACAACATGGACGAAATCTCGCTGGGCGCGGCCACCCTGGTCGGTGAGCTGCGTAACGGCAAGGTCACCGAATACGAGATCGAGCCGGAGGATTTCGGTCTTTCCATGGCTTCCAGCCGCAACCTGCGGGTGGAAAACGCCGAAGAATCAAAGGCCATGCTGCTCGACGCCATTTCGGGCGTGCCCGGTGTGCCGCACGATATCGTCTGCCTGAACGCCGGCGCGGCCCTCTATGCCGCCGACGTGGCGCCTTCCATCCAGGCCGGGATCGACCTGGCGCGGGCCACCATCGCAAGCGGCGCGGCTCGTGCAAAAATGGACGCCTTCGTGGCCGCGACGCAGCGGCTTGGCGCCTGACCCCAAGGAAGCGACAACGATGCCCGATATCCTCCACCGCATTCTCGACCGCAAGCTGGAAGAGATCGCCGAGCGCAGCCGCAAGCGCACGATGGACGACATGGCCGCGCAGATCGCCGACCTCGGCGAAACCCGTGGCTTCGTCGCCGCCATCGATGCGCGCCTGTACGAGAACAAGCCCGCGGTCATCGCCGAGGTGAAGAAGGCCAGCCCGTCGAAAGGCCTCATCCGCGCCGACTTCGACCCGGCGGCCATCGCGCGCAGTTACGAAGCCGGCGGCGCCACCTGCCTTTCCGTGCTCACCGACGCCGATTTCTTCCAGGGCCACGAGGATTACGTCGGCCAGGCGCGTGCGGCGTGCAACCTGCCGATCCTGCGCAAGGACTTCATCATCGACGAGTACCAGGTGTACGAGGCGCGTGTCATCGGCGCCGACTGCATCCTGCTCATCGTGTCCGCCTTCGGGTCGAAGTACGGCGATGGCGAGGTGGTGTACGACGAAAGCCGCCTCACCGAACTGTCGCTGCTCGCGGCCGAGCTCGACCTCGACGTGCTGGTCGAGGTGCACAACGAAGAAGAGCTCGAGATCGCGCTGGGCATGCCCGCGCCGCTGATCGGCGTGAACAACCGCAACCTGCGCACCTTCGAGACCTCGCTCGGCACGTCGCTGAAGCTGAAGGATCGTGTCGGCCCCGATACCGCCATCGTCGCGGAATCAGGCATCCACACGACGGAAGACGTGCGCACCCTGCGCGAGAAGGGCATCCACACGTTCCTGGTGGGCGAGGCCTTCATGCGCGCGGCCGACCCGGGCGCGGAACTGCAGAAGCTGTTTGGCACCCATGTGCCAACCCACCCACCGAAGCACTGAGCAGGCCATGGACCAGGGGAACGACGCGGCGATGCCTGGCACCGCCGCCGACGCACGACGCGTCATCCTGTTTGATTTCGATGGCGTCATCGTGCGCCACCAGACGCTGGAACTGTTCTTCCGCGAACGGCTGAAAGGCCTGGGCCGCTGGCGCCTGCTGCTGGCCCTGCCGTGGCTGCCCGTCGTGCCGTTCATCATCCGCAGCAACGCGGGTACCCGCATCCTGGGGCGCGTGTTCCTGCGCGTGGTGACGTTCGGCCGCACGGAGAAGAACTTCCAGCGCGTCGTCGCCGCGTTCGGCCGTGCCTACGCGCGCCGTCCCGGCGTTTTCGTCCGCGATGGCGTGGCCGCGATGCGCCGGCATATCGAGGCGGGCGATCGCGTCATCATTGTGACGGGCAACGTGCCTGCGCTGGTCGAGGCCATCCTCGACGAAGTGAACCTGCGCGGCCCCGAGCTCATCGCGTCGCAGGTGCGCGGTGGCCCGTTCGGCGTCCATTTCACGCGGCAGAACGTCGACGGTATGAAGGTGAAGGCCGTCGAGCGCGCGGGCGTGGCGCGCCCCTTCGCCATGGCCTACGGCGACTCCACGTCCGATCTCGCGATGCTGAAGGCGGCCGATGCAGCGAAGCTGGTCAACCCGAGCGCGCGTACGCTGAAGAAGATGCGCAAGCCGCTGGGCGGGAAACTCGAGATCCTCGGCTGGTACTGACGCATCGCTTGCGCGGGGGCTCCCGCCACGGCTAGCCTGCCGTTTCTGAGTCCCGTCCCCGAATGGATTGCCGATGTACCTCACCTCCCTGCGCGAGCTTGCCATCGGCAGCCGCCTCAAGGCCCTGAGCGACTACTTCTACCAGGCCGTGGACGAGGTCTACCGCGCCAGTGGGGCGGGTATCGAGTCACGCTGGTTCCCGGTCATGCGCTTCCTGCGCGACGTGGGCCCCACGACGGTGACCGAGGTGGCCGTGGCCATTGGCCAGACCCATTCGGCCGTGAGCCAGCTGGCAGATCGCCTGGTCGAGGCCGGCATGGTGGTTCGCCAGCGCGACCCGGGTGACGGGCGTCGCAGTGTCCTGGCCCTGACCGACGCGGGTGAACGGGCCCTGGGGGCGCTCGGCCCCGTGTGGCTGGCGCTGCGACGGGGCATGGCTGAATCGCTGGGCCCGCGCATGCTCGACCTGCTCGACGCCATCGATGGCTGCGAGCAGGCGCTGGCCGATAAGCCCCTGGTGGCGTCGGTACTCGAGCAGCGTGCGTCGCTGGCGCGCGAGGCGGTGCAGGTCGTGCCCTGGGACGCGGCCTACGCCGACCATTTCCGCCGCCTCAACCAGCAGTGGCTGGAGCGCCACTTCCGGGTGGAGGACCTCGACCGTACCCTGTTCGCCGACCCCGAGAGCCTGGTGATCGCGCCGGGCGGTGCCATTTTTTTCGCCCTTTATGCGGGCGAGGTCATCGGCACGTGCGCGCTGCTGCACGAGGGCGCGGGCGTGTACGAGCTTTCGAAGATGGGCGTGGACGAGAACTTCCGCGGCCTGGGCGCTGGCCGGAAGCTGCTTGATGCCGCCATCGCGGCGTGGCGCGAGCGCAAGGGCGTGCGCCTGTTCCTGGAATCGAACAGCCGGCTCGGTCGTGCGTTGGGCATGTACGAGCGCGCGGGCTTCGTTCGCCAGCAGGCCATCCGCCCGGGCTCGCATTACGAGCGGGCGGATGTGTACATGGTGTTCGAGGGCCCCTGATGGGGCCTGCGCGGCCTAGCGGGTGCCGCGCACCACGATGGTCTTGCCCGAGACGTCGATCATGCGCTCTTCCTCGAGCTGCTTCAGGACGCGGCCGACCATCTCGCGGGAGCAACCGACGATGCGGCTCACTTCCTGGCGGGAGATGCGGATCTGGGTGCCGTCCGGGTGCGTCATGGCATCCGGCTCCTGGCAGAGATCGAGCAGGGTGCGCGAGACGCGGTTGGTCACGTCCATGAACGCCATGCGGCTGACCTGGCGCGACGTGCGCAGCAGGCGGTGCGTGAGTTGCGAGCCGATGGCGAACAGCAGCTTGGGGCATTCCGCCGCCAACGGGCCTTCCAGGAGCTGGAACAGGCGCTCGTAGCTGATTTCGGCCATTTCGACCGCCGTGCGGGTGCGCACGAGCGATTCGCGTTGGGCCTGTTCGACGAACATGCCCATTTCGCCGATGAACTGGCCGCGGTTGATATAGGCAAGGATTAGCTCGCGGCCTTCCTCGTCCTCGGTGCAGACGGCCAGGGAGCCTTCGACCACGTAATAGAGCGTGTTGGCCGGGTCGCCCGGGCGGATGATGGCCGTTTTCCCCGGGTAACGGCGGCGGTGGCAGGCATCGAGGAAGCGGCTCATCGACGCCGGGTCGGGCGCGAAGCTCAGCGGAGCCTGCGACCGTTCGAATGCCTGTTGCAACATGTATTTAAGTTGAGCCACAGCAGATTCCGTTGAGCCTCAATGGCATGGCGCCCCCTCCAGGTGCCGACGGTTTTCCGTCGGGCGACGCTGGCTTGCCATGTCCCCGACCGGATTATTGCAGACAAAGGCCGGACAAAATCCACCATAAATGACGATTGGGCCCAAGTTGTTCAAATCCTCGCCACTTTGCCCCATAATTTTACCCCCTCGGCGGCGGCCCCTATGTCTTACGCCGTTCATACGAGGCGTCCAGACTGGCCGTCTGGCTGTTGCCCTTACATTCTTATCCGTTGCGGGGACCCTTGCTGCTAACCCGTGTCTGCTGCTGGCCGTCATTACCGGCCTCGGAGAGTCGCTGTGGTCAAACCGCTTCCCCGCCTTCGCCTCCAGGGTTTCAACAACCTCACCAAGGCGCTGAGCTTCAACATCTACGACATCTGCTACGCCGTCTCGGAGCAGCAGCGCCAGAACTACATCGAGTACATCGATGAACAGTACGACGCCGATCGCCTGACCCAGATCCTCACGGACGTGGCCGAGATCATCGGTGCCAACATCCTGAACATCGCGCGCCAGGACTACGACCCGCAGGGCGCGTCGGTCACCATCCTCATCTCCGAGGAGCCGGTGGTCGAGAAGCTGGGCCGCGACACCATCTCCGGTGCCGTGGTGGCGCACATGGACAAGAGCCACATCACCGTCCATACCTACCCGGAAACGCACCCGCACAACGGTATCGCCACGTTCCGCGCCGATATCGACGTGGCCACCTGCGGCGTCATCTCGCCGCTGAAGGCCCTGAACTACCTGATCGACAGCTTCGAGTCCGATATCGTCATCGCCGATTACCGCGTCCGTGGATTCACCCGCGACGTGAAGGGCAAGAAGCACTTCATCGACCACAAGATCAACTCGGTGCAGGATTACCTGGCGAAGCACATCCGCCAGAAGTACGAGATGTTCGACGTCAACGTCTACCAGGAAAACATCTTCCACACGAAGATGCACATCAAGGACTTCGACCTCGATACCTACCTGTTCGAAGCCCAGGCCGACGACCTCAGCTTCAAGGAGCGCCAGCGCATCGAATCGCTGCTCCGCCGCGAGATCGAGGAACTCTTCCACGGCCGCAACCTGATGTAACTGAAAAGCCCCGCGAAAGCGGGGTTTTTTTTGGGCGTCGCCGCGCCGTCACGCGCCCGCAGCTAGCTTGCGCGCCATGCGCCCCCTGCTGATCGTCCTCGCCATCATCACGCTCGTTGCCGCCGCGTGGCTGGGTGGCTGGCGGCCGCCGGATCGCTATAACCCATGGGCCCCATTGGATCTGGCGGCGGCGCCCGACATGTTCCTGCGCTTCAAACTCTCGCGGCTGGGCGACGACCCCGCCGTGTGCCACGCGGCCCTGGAAGGCGCGCGCGTGGCCTTCACGCCGGTGGCTGACCGCGAGGAGGCGAGTGGTTGTGGCTGGCATGACGCCTTGCGCGTTAGCGCGCTGAATGGCGCGAGGCTCGCTTCTCCGGTCATGCTCACCTGCCCCCTCGCGGCTTCGCTGGCGATGTGGGAGCGTAACGTGCTCCAGCCGCACGCCGAGGCCGCATTCGGTAGCCCGGTACGGACCATCGACCACGTGGGCAGCTACGCCTGTCGCAACATCTACCATCGAGACGAGGCACCGCTCAGTCGGCATGCGCGGGCGGACGCACTGGACATCACTGGGTTCCGCCTGGCAAATGGCCGGCGCATCAGCGTGGAAAAGGACTGGAGCGACGAGGCGGGGTTCCTGCGGGGCGTGCAGGCTGACGGCTGCCACTACTTTGGCGCGCTCTTCGGCCCGGACTACAACGCCGCGCACCGCACGCACTTCCACGCGCAGGGCAGTGGCTTCGGCTATTGCCGCTAGATGCGGTAAGCCACGGCCTTCATGACCGCCGATGCAGCGTGCATGAGGCCGGGTATGGGGAAGGGCAGGTCGATGCCACCCCGCGCCTCCGCCGCGTCCGCATGCCGCACCTCATCCTCCTGCATCTGCCGCAGGATGGCCCGCGAACGGTCGTCTTTGGCCGGCAGGCGCTCGAGATGCTCGGCGAGGTGCGCCTCCACCTGGCGCTCGGTCTCCACCACGAACCCCAGGCTGATCGGGTCGCCCACGGCTGCCGCGGCCACGCCGATGGCATAGCTGCCGGCGTACCACACGGGGTTGAGCAGGCTGGGCCGGCTGTCGAGCTGCTTCAGGCGCGCCGCGCACCACGCCAGATGGTCGGTCTCTTCCTGCGCGGCGTGCAGCAGGTGCTGCCGGGTGTCGTCCGTGCGGGCCAGGGCGGCCTGGCCCATGTAG
Organism: Luteibacter yeojuensis; assembly: GCF_000964085.1. GTDB lineage: Bacteria > Pseudomonadota > Gammaproteobacteria > Xanthomonadales > Rhodanobacteraceae > Luteibacter > Luteibacter yeojuensis_A. The sequence goes on along the minus strand of NZ_JZRB01000013.1, from coordinate 21,396 downwards.
AGGGCCTGGGCGCAGACCTCGCCCACGTGGTTGATTCGCATCAGGCCGGCGGCATGGCGGCGCTCGGCGTCGTCCATGGGGGCGTCCGGCACGATATCGCCCGGCGAGCGGCGGCTGGGCTCGGGCGAGCCGGCCACGGCCTCCATGGCGCGCTCCACGCCCGCAAGCAGGCGGTCGAGCGGGGTCAGGGTGCGGACGGACACGGGCGGCTCCTTTGAACGGGGGACCTGCATACGTTACAATGTGCGGCCACCCCCAGGGGGTGAACCGTGCCGTGGTCGCTTGTCGCGCCCGGCGCACCTGCCTACTGGCAGGGCTTGTGTTAAGGCGCCGTCATCATGCTATGATTGTCGGCCCGAAGCTCACCTGTCCGGTGGGCTTGCGTGAAGCGCGATGAGTCAGGTATTCTCTCGCGTCTTTGCTTTCACCGATTCCGTGTTCCGCCTGTTTCAGGGCGGCAAACCAGGTATTTTCGAAATGAAAACGTTCAGCGCCAAGCCGGAGAGCGTCAAGCGCGATTGGTTCGTGATCGACGCCACGAACAAGACCCTGGGTCGCCTGTCGACCGAGGTCGCGCGCCGTCTCCGCGGCAAGCACAAGCCCGAGTTCACCCCGCACGTTGATACCGGCGATTACATCGTCGTCATCAACGCCGAGAAGGTCGCGGTCACCGGTGCCAAGCTGGACGACAAGATGTACCACCGCTTCACGGGTTACGTCGGCAACCTGAAGACCACGAGTCTGAAGGATCTGCTCGCCACCCATCCGGAGCGCGTGATCGAGATCGCCGTCAAGGGCATGCTGCCGAAGAACCCGCTGGGTCGCGCCATGTACCGCAAGCTCAAGGTGTACGGCGGTGCCGAGCACCCGCACACCGCCCAGCAGCCGCAGCAGCTGGACATCTAAGGAATCGCCATGGCTATCCAGCAGAATTACGGCACCGGCCGTCGCAAGACCTCGGCAGCTCGCGTGTTCCTCCGCAAGGGCACCGGCGGCATCGTCGTCAACGGCAAGCCGCTCGACGTCTTCTTCGGTCGCGAAACCTCGCGCATGATCGTTCGCCAGCCGCTTGAGCTGACCGAGAACAGCGAGAAGTTCGACATCATGGTCACGGTCGCCGGCGGTGGTATCACCGGCCAGGCCGGCGCCATCCGCCTCGGCATCGCCCGCGCCCTCGTCGAGTACGACGAAGCGCTGAAGTCGCCGCTGCGCAAGGCGGGTTTCATGACCCGCGATGCCCGCGAAGTCGAGCGTAAGAAGGTCGGTCTCCACAAGGCCCGCCGCGCTACCCAGTTCTCCAAGCGCTAATCACGCGCTACACTTCGAAGCACGACGGTCAGAGCGCTTCGAACAGGTTTTTGGGAGATCGTCTAACGGTAGGACAACGGACTCTGACTCCGTTTATCTAGGTTCGAATCCTAGTCTCCCAGCCAAACCGGAAAGGGCCTTGAGCAATCAAGGCCCTTTCTTTTTGCGCTCGGCTATCATGGGCGCCCGGGTAATCTCGCGATCTGCGACATCCGCCCCCTACCGTATCTAGTTCCTGCCGCGCAGCGGACGGCAGCGGAGTCGTGATGAGCAAGTCCAAGGGAATCTCCGAACGGCGCAGCGAGAAGTTGCTCGACGAGCTGCTCAGCGCCCAGGGGTGGAACCCGCGGAAGCCACCGGTGGGCGATGTCCTTCTGCAGAACGAGTACGCGGCCTACCCCCTCATCGAAAAAGCGCTTAAGCAGGCCAGCAAGACCGGCACCGGCAGCGGTTACCCGGAAGCCCTGCTGGTCGACAAGGTGAGCGAGAAAGTGCTCGCTGTCATCGAGGCGAAGAAATTCAGCAGCGAACATGGCAAGGCGTTGCGCGAAGCGCAGCACTACGCGGAGCGGTTCCAGCGCAAGGGCTACGCGCCGCTGGCCATCGGCCTTGCCGGCACGTCCGACGATAGCTTCGAGCTGCGTGTATCGCGCTTCGCCGATGGTGAGTGGGCCATCGTCACCTATGGTGGCAAGCCGGTGTCGTGGATCCCCAACCGCGCCGATCTCGAACGTATTGCCTCGCCGCACGGCCGGCCGGAGCTACGCCCCACCATCCCGCCGCCCGAGGTGCTGGCGCGCCGCGCGGAGGAGATCAACCGCCTGCTGCGCGAGGCCAAGATCAAGGATGAGTTCCGCCCTGCGGTGGTGGCCGCCATCATGCTGGCGCTGGCCAGCTCCAAGGGCCGCATCCGGCGCGACGAGGATCACATCCTCGCCGACATCAACGCCGAGTGCCTGCGCGCGTTTGAGAAAGCGGGCAAGCCCGCGCTCGGCCGCAGCCTGCACGTGGAAGAGGCGAACGCGAAGCTGGCCACGCGCGCGGTCGAGATCGCACGCATCCTCGAAAAGCTCAACGTCAGCGTGCTGACGGCCGAGCACGACTACCTCGGCCAGCTCTACGAAACCTTCTTCCGCTACACCGGCGGCAACACCATCGGGCAGTATTTCACGCCCCGCCACATCGCCCAGTTCATGGCCGATGTATGCGAAGTGGGCCCGCGCGACCACGTGCTCGACCCGGCCTGCGGCACGGGCGGCTTCCTCGTTGCCGCCATGGACCGCCTGCTACGCGCGCACGAGCTCAGCCGCGCCGAGATGGTCAAGGTGGCGCGCAAGCAGTTGTACGGTTTCGAGACCGAGCCGGTCACGGCGGCCCTGTGCGTCGCCAACATGATCCTGCGCGGCGATGGGGCCACGCGGATCCACCAGGAAGACTGCTTCACCGCGCCGGATTTCCCCGAGGGCGAGGTGGACGTCGTGCTGATGAACCCGCCGTTCCCGCACAAGGCCTCCGATACGCCGTCGGAGGATTTCGTCGACCGTGCGCTCGATGCGCTCAAGCAGCGTGGCAAGCTCGCCGTGGTGCTGCCGACCAGCCTCATCGTGAAAAAGAGCAAGGGCGCGTGGCGGCAGAAGATCCTGAAGCACAACCGCCTGCTGGCGGTATGCCAGCTGCCCGATGAACTGTTCCAGCCCTACGCCTCGGCTACCACGTCGGTGGTGCTGCTCGAGAAGGGCGTGAAGCACGATCCGGGCGTCGCAACCGTGTTCGTGCGCCTGCACCACGATGGGCTGACGCTGCGCAAGGGCATCCGCGTCGAGCGCCCGACGGAGCCCAACCACATCCCGAAGGCGGTGGATGCCATCGTCAACAAGCAGGCCATCCCCGGGTTCTCGGGCCTGGGCAAGGTCTCGGGCGAGCGCGAGTGGGCCGCGGGTGCCTACGTCGATTCCGCGCCCCCTAGCCGCGAGGAAGTGCAGGAGGCCGTGGACGTCCACCTGCGCCGCCTCGCGTCGTTCTACATCCGCTACGCGCGCGAAGTCACCGTACAGCGCGAGCAGGTACGCCAGGGCGCGCTGCGCATGGCCGATTACCGTGGCCTCATTTCGCAGGCGAAGAAAGACAACGCCAGGGCGCTGAGCGATGCGGCGCGGCCCGGAAGCATCGGCGACGCCTTCGACATCGTCTATGGCATGAAGGAGCTGCACAGCCGCGATGGCATCGCCGACGGCGAGACACTCGTCATCTCACCCACCGAGGCCTACAACGGCTGCTATGGCTGGCTGGAATTCGGCCAGGCCATGCGGCCACCCTTCGTCACCGTGGCGCAGACCGGCAGCATTGGCGAGGCCTTCGTGCAGTTCGAGCCGTGCGCCGTCAACGACGATTGCCTGGTGCTGCTGCCGCGCAAGCCCATGAGCGAAGCCATGCTCGTCATTGCCGCGGCGTGCCTGCATGAAGAGAAATGGCGCTTCTCCTATGGCCGCAAGCTCACCCCGGCGCGCATCGCGGCGTTCGCCCTGCCGGGTGATCCGGTACTGGAAGCCTGGGTCGAGGCGCGCCTTGCGCACACCCGGCGGGTGGTGCTTGCCGCATTGGCCGGCTATGTCGACGGCGAAACGCAGGCGTTCTTCGTCGACTGACCCGGCCCCAGCCGCAGCAGCCAGCCGCGGGCGTCGTCCATCGTGCCAAGGGCATCGGCATAGGCGCCCCGTTCCACCAGCGACGACGCCACGCGCAGCAGCACGGCCACCAGCACATGCCAGTCCCGCTCGTCGACGGGCCCGAGGGCGCGCACGCGTCGCTGGAACTTGCCTGAGTGCCCCCAGCGGATGATCGCCCGCTCCAGCCGCTCGCCGACGGCGCGATGCGCACGCACCCGTGCGACCAGCCGATAGCCGCGCTTGCGCACCGTGGCGATATACCGCGGCACCTTGGCATCGTCACCCAGGGCCCTGCGCAACATCGCCACGGCTTTGTGCACGGGGTTATCGCCGAAGTAGCCGCCTTGCCAGCACACATCGAGTAGCTCAGTCGTGCTGACCACGCCATCCGCGCGCCTTGCGAGTGCGCACAGCACGTCGATGTGGCGCGGCTCAAGCACGCGCGTGAGCCCGCTGCGCGTGATTTCACGGCGGCGGACATCCACGACCCAGTCACCAATGAGAAAAAGAGAAGAGGTGAGTGGGTCCTGCATGCGGCCAGCAGCGCGCGCCTGTTCAGGCAACGCTTTGATTCAACGAAAAATAGTCATTCCGTAAGGTTGCCGGAAGGACGTGAGAATTTTCCTCGCCGACGTTAGCTTCTCAAGCAACCGAGGAGCAGTGGGATGCAAGGGAACGCTACGAACAGCCGCCGGGCGGGCGGCATTCTGTCACACGGTGCACCGTATCCGGTCCGCGTGGTGCTCGCGGACGACCAGGCCCTGATGCGCGAGGGCCTTGCCGCATTGCTCGCGGCCCAGCCGCGTTTCGACGTGGTGGGAACAACAGGCGATGGGCACGCTTGCCTGCGCCTTTGCGTCGACACGCAGCCCGACTTGCTGGTGTTCAACGATGCGATGCCCGGTTTCACGGGTGCAGAGGCGGTACGGCACGTCGCGGCGCATTGCCCGTCCACGCGCATGCTGTGCCTCGCCGAGCACGGCGACAGGCCGTGCGTGCGGGCTGCTTTCGACGCGGGTGCACACGGTTACGTCCTGAAACGCTGCACGTTCGCCCACCTCATCGACGGCATAGACAACGTGCTGTCGGCGCGGTACCACGTTAGCCCCGGGCTGGCCCACGCACTGCTCGACGACGATGGCCGCCGTGCATCGGCACCCGCCTTGTCGAACCGCGAACGTGAAGTGGCGACGCTCTACGCCAAGGGCCTCTCGACGCGGCAGATCGCCGAAACCCTGCACATAAGCATGAAAACGGTGGGGACCCACCGCGAGCACATCCTCTCGAAACTCGACGGCGAAAGCATCGCCGACGTGACACGCCACGCGCTGCGCGAGGGCTGGGTCACGCTTGGCCAGTGACACCGAATCAGGCGATCGCCGATACCCAGGCGTCGGCGGGCGCGCGATAGTGACCCCACGGAGCAACACATGAACAAGGAGATCGCGTGACGGGAACAGCACCGCTCGAGGGCCTGATCGAAGCCATGGCAGGTGCCGTGGTCGAAGCGCAGGCACGGATAGAGCAAGCCCAGGTCGCCCACCTGGGCGAATACTTCGACGACGACAACCGGCCCAAGAGCGTGGTGATACGCATGCCTTCCATGCAACCCGGCGCCACGGAGAACGACGAAGACCTCTACCGCGTTCCCCTGCTGCCCCTCGTGCCGAGCACCTCGTTGCGCATCAGGGACGTGGAGATCGAGTTCGACGCCGAACTGGGTGCTTTCTTCGAGCCGGGCGACGACGATGCCGACGCCGGGGCGTCACCGGGCGGCTTCGGTGATCGCTGGGCTTTCCTTTCCAGGCTGCGCAGGCGCTCGGTCGCCCTCGACACCCATGCTCGCCGCGGCGAAGGCGGTGCAGGCAAGGTGCAGGTGAAGCTGCGCGTCGAAGGCACCGAGCCGACCGATGGCCTGGCGCGGCTTACCAACCAATTAGCGATGACCCAAGGGGTCTTCCAGACGTTCAGGCCAGGTGACTGAACACACCGGCCGAACCCCTGCGCACATGAGGTGTACAGGGTCGATGTCCATACGCAAGGAGTGATGTGATGACTATTTCCGACCAATTCCGCGGCCTGCCCATGGGCGACCTGGTAGGCGCACCGCTGATGGCGGCGTGCGAAGCACAGGTGCGGCTCGCGCAGTCCACGGCCGACTTCATCAACAAGGTGGGCTTCGAGCACGATGCCAACGGCGTCGCAACGGATAAATCGCGCACCTCCGACTTCAAGTTCATGCGCCCCGTGCAGCAGGACGATGGTACGTGGAAGGAAGAGCAGGTGTCGATGAGCGTACCGCTGCTGGCCATCGTCAAGGTGCCGACCCTGGCCGTCGAGGACGTCAACATCACGTTCGACATGGAGGTGAAGACATCCACGAACGACAAGAACGCCGTGGACTCCAAGACCGATTTCAGTGCCTCGTGGGGCGGCTTCGGGGCGAAGGTGGCGGTCTCGGGGTCGGTCAGCACGCACAAGGAGAACACGCGGACGTCGGATAACTCGGCGAAGTACCACGTGAACGTCCAGGCGCGTGACACGGGCATGCCCGAAGGCCTCGCACGCGTCATGGATATCCTGCAGACGGCCGTCGTGCCGAAGACCACCGCGGCATCGACGCCGGCACCGACGCCGACGCCGTAACGCGCGCAGCCCACCGTCGTGGCGCGGCCCGCCGCGCCACGACACCCAAGGAGTGGCCCATGTTCGAACTCACCGATACCCGCTTCGTCAAACGCATCGTGGTTGGTAGCAGCAACCCGAACCAGATGGCTGCCGAAGCACAGATCGAAGAAGCGCGCGCCCTGCTGAACCGGTGCCTCAACGATTCGCCGCGCGGGCACCTGCTCGCGACGGAGAAAAGCTTCACCATCCTGCAGGTGGGCGAGCACCAGGTCGTGCTGCAGTGGATCTGTTACCACGTGGCGTTCACGCGCAAGCCTGCGTGGGTCACTGAATAAGTGCGCAGCGCCAGTCTGCCGCTTGCCACGCTCGTGGCGAAGCTGGAGGTCGTGGCCGGGGCCATGCGGCGGGCGGCGACACGGCGGGCCGCCTCGATCGAGGCATTGTGCTTCGCTTTCGATGCGACGACACGCTATGTCGACGGTGCATGGCACGTCGTGCCGGGGCGCCCCGGGTTCACGTGGCCCCGCCGGCACGCCGTGCGGCGAATCAACGTGCGGTGCGCAGCCGATGACGGCTGGGTACCGCGGTTATCCATCGACGGCGTCGCCGTCGTGCCGACGGGGATGCCATCCCCGAATGAAGGAGAGCGGTATGTCACACGGAATGTTGGCGATCATGTTACTGGCGGGCATGGAGGGGCAGTGGACGGGCACCCTGGCATCGGGTGATGCCTTGGTGCGCACATCCATCACGCGCCGCGGCGACGCATTGCGCATGGCGATCGGCGAGCCGCACAAATGCCACATACCTGCCGAGGTACTCGTGGAGGACGGCAACGAAACACGCCTGACGTTCAACCCGCCGCCGAACGGCGGCCCGTTTTGCCAGGGCCTGTACCCTGGCGAGATGCGCATGGCGAGGGCGGGTGGTGGCGTGCGCGTCACCTTCGTGCGGGCGGGCCGTACCTGGGAAGGCGTGCTGTCGGCCACGCCGGGCCCATGAGGAGCGTGCCATGGATACCTTGTTGCTTGCCCGTTTCTGGCTATTGCTCGCCGCCGTGGGCGGCGCCGTCCTCCCGGTCGCGATGAGCGATTCGGGCTCACGCCGCCGCGCCATGGTTCAAGTGGTGTGCGGTACGCTCATCGCCGTGTTCCTGGCCCCCGCGTTCCTGCGCCAGTTCCTGCCCGACGCCCTGCCGGAGGTGCAGGCAGGCGTCGCGTTCCTTGTCGGCGCGTTTGGCCTCAAGGTGACGGTGATCGCGCAGCACCTGCTCGACCGGCACGGCGAAGGCCTTGCCGAGCGTTTCATCCAGCGCATCGCGGGAGGTGGCAAGTGAGTGGCGGGCTTCTCGTCGTCGACCTCGCGGCCTGTGGCCTCGTCACGCTTACCGCGGGCTGGCTCGTGACCGACCGGCAGCTATCACGGGCAGCCCGCGTGTGTTGCGCGGCCATCGTGGCGGGCGCATGCGTCAACACCATTGGGATCTACGGCATGCTGGCGGCGCTGGATGGCTTCTTCTACGGCGATGTGTGGCCGAGCGAAGTCCTGGTGGATGTCGGCGTGGCCTCGCTGCTGCTGCGCTGGGCGGTACGCCTCCACCGCGCGCCCCGGGAATCGACGTGTCCCTGAATGGCCCGCGGCATCACTGTGCGGAATCGGCACCCGGGCCCCTTGGGCCCGGGCCATTGCGGGAGAGTCGGCAGGCCGGCAACCGCCACGTGGGGTGGCGCGCCTGGCAAGCACCCATATGGGGATTCCGCCATGTCCAGCTCGCTCCGCTCGCTTGTCCTTGCGTTATCCGTCGCAACCCTCGGTGTCGGCGCGGCGCACGCGCAGACCGCCATCACGGGCCTCGGCCAGTCCTGGCCCAATGCCACCGATGTCAGCACCAGCCCCAACTACCATGTCTACGTGTTCCAGCGCGGCAGCCTGAAATACATCCAGGTGAACGACGCAGGAGGTAACGTCCGTGCCGCCGTCGTGCGAACGCCCACGAGCCTGCTGGGCTCACCCGTCGGCGTGGACGCGGCAAACGTGGCGACGCCCGACGAGCCGATGGCCGCGCCTGTCAGTTCGGTAGGCGAAACCGTCTACAAGGACGATGCGGTGCAGGTGTTCGTAGCACCCCAGCCCAACGGCAGCATGCGCGTGGCGGCGGCACCGGTGGAGTGCAAGAACCCGCTGGAGTGCTCCACGCGCGGGCCATGAGTTGAACGCACCGCCATCGCGGGGTGCCGGGTGATGGCCCGGCACCCCGCGTTTTCAGTGGCGGCGCACGGGCGCTGGCGCGGGCACGGGCATGCCGGCACGCGCGGCGCGTTGCGCCGCGGCGACGCGCTGGGCCACGCGCACCCCGAAGATCAACGCGGTGGAAGCCACGAAGGCCAGCACGGCCTGCGAGCGGATCATGGCCGGGTCCTGCAACTGGAACGAGGTGCTGGCCTGGGCCACGCTGGCCAGCATGCCGCCCACCGCCGCGCCGTGCCAGCCGTGGCGCAGGGTCAGCGCCACCACCGGCACGGCCATGGCGACGCGTATCCAGGTAAGCAGGCTGTCGCCATCATCGGTGCCGTCGGCGACGAGCAGCAGCAGCGCAAGGCACGGCACCGCGAATAGCAGCGCATCGCGAAGCAGCGGGCTTTCCTTCACCGTGCGCCACGTGACGACGCCGCCGGGCAATGCGGCGATGCGCTCGCGGATGGCGAGGATCACGGGGGTGAGCGTCAGGGCGCCGAGGTAGGCACCGAGGACCCACGCGAGCAGCACCGGCACCGTGGGCACGGGTGCGGGCGTGCCGTCGCCCAGTTCCACGAGCGAGAGCACAAGGGCGTTATCCGCCGTGTTCACGATGGCGCACACCAGCGTTGCCGCGAGGATAACCCCGATGTTCAGCGTGCCGTCGCTGGCCACGACGGCGAAGCGGCGGCGCAGCCAGGCGAAGGCGGGCATGCAGAAGAGAATGGGTGGCACCGACGCCGCGATGGCCCACACGGTGCCGTAGAGATGCGCGTGCAGCAGCGCCATTTCAGCGATAGGCAGGGTTTCGCCGACGGCCAGCGCGGGCCAGAAGCGGCGCGGCACCAGCAGCAGGCACGCAAGGCGAAGGCCGGCGGGCAGCAGCCAATGCGAGAACGAAATATTGCGCGTGAGCTCGTAACACGCGGCATACGCGGCCGCGACCGCAAGGTACCGGCCCCACGCCAACGGATCCTTGTTTGCCTTGCCCACGGGCCGCCCTCGACTGATTCTCGCCGCACGGGGATGAAGTCCCGTTACAGCTGACGCTTTCTGGATAAATGATATAGCGGCATCCAGACGAGCGAATACAGGAGGATTACTCAAATTTGCCAGAATTGCGGATGGGTCAGTGCGGCGTTTACCAGCGCAACCAGCGAGGCCCCGCCAGCGCACCCAGCGCGGTGGGTAGCAGCATGCCAACGAGATACCAGAACGCCCAGAAAGGCGGGGCCATCTCGGGGCAATGCAGGCAATACGCCGTGGTGGCGACGGCCCCCGCGAACAGCCCCGTGGCGGCGCCGGCGAGCCGCGGGCGCACGGGCGCCATGCCACGCACGGCCCACAGCATGGCGGCGAACGTGGGCGCCGACAGCACGGCGATCAACACGGGGCACACCTTCCACGTATGCCCAAGCCACATCGCGATGCGCGTGCCCTCGGGCGCGCCGGCGAGTACGCAAGCCATGGCCGCGAGGGCGCCCAGCGGCGCGGCGCCCAGCGCCACCCAGCGCACGCCGACGTGCGCACCGGGCCGGGCCAGCCGCAGCACGACGAGGAACGCGGTGGCCGCGATGGCGACGGGGTAGGCGAGGCGTAGCCAGAACATGGGCAGGCGAATCGCCTGGCCGAGGTCGGGGCGCAGGCCCAGGCCGGCCACCATGAGGAGCAGGGCCGCACCCAGGCCCACCAGCACGGCGGCGGCGAAGCGTCGCGAAGGTACCCGGCGATCCACCGCGGGCGTTTCAGTGGCGAGCAGGCTGATGAGGTCGTCGGTCTTCACGAGGCCTCCCGGATGCTGGCGGCCAGTGCCTTGAGGCCGCGGTGGACGCCGACCTTGACGGCGGATTCGGAGATGCCGCAACGGCGTGCCGCTTCGGCCACGGACAGGCCCTGCAACTTCACGAACACGATGGGCAGGCGGTGGCGGTCGGGCAGGGCTTCGAGCAGGCGGCCGACATCGCGCCGGGCATCGGCGGGTTCGGTTTCGGCGTCGACGAACACCTGGTGGCCGTCGTCGGCGAGGGGGTCGTGCAGCGCCTCGCGGCGTGCGTGGGCGCGGAAGTAATCCATGAGCTTGTATCGAACGATGGCGTGGACCCACGCGGTGAGCGGCTGGTCCTCGCGGTAGGTATGCCTGGCATTGTGGATGGCCAGCAGGGTTTCCTGGAGGATGTCTTCCACGTCGGCGTGGGCGCGCGGCAGGCGCCGCCGCAACCACCCGCGCAGGTAACCCGCCAGGTCGTCCAGGAATTGCCTGTACGCGCCCGCATCGCCGCGCAAGCCAGCGATGAAGCGCGTGCGCAGGTCGTGTTCGGCGGCAAGGGCACTCATGTCTACCAGTTCGCGCGCGCGGTGGCCCCGGTTACAGCGGGGATGAAAAAAATTCCGTGTGCGCCGACTGTAACCGCACGTGGCGCCACGGCGAATCCCCCTTCGACCCCGGGCACAGGGCCCGGCACCCGAAGGAGAGACCATGAACCGTACCGCCGCATCCCTTGCCCTCGCCGTCGCGGCGCTCGTCGCCGGCGCAGCCCATGCCGACGAGGCGAAGAAGCCCGCCGTCGAGAAATGCTGGGGCGTCGCCAAGGCGGGCCAGAACGATTGTGCCGCCGGCCCCGGGACCACGTGCGCAGGCACGGCCAAGGCCGATTACCAGAAGAACGCGTGGAAGAACGTGCCGGCGGGCACCTGCACCTCCATCGTGACCCCGAAGGGCCACGGCTCGCTGACGAAGGTGGGCTGAACCCGCATGGCCGCGCCCGGCATCGGCCTTGGCTTCAAGCCCGCGCACGCGGAAGCGGCGCTTGGCCAGGCCGTGCCCGGGTTATGGCTCGAGATCCACCCGGAGAACTACATGGTGGATGGCGGCCCGCGCCTCGCGTTGCTCGACGCGCTGGCCGGGGCTTACCCGCTTTCACTGCATGGCGTGTCGCTGTCGCTCGCCGCGGATGAGCCACCCGATGCGGCGCACCTGGCGCGCCTGCGTGCCATGGTCGATCGCGTCCAGCCAGTGCTGGTGTCCGAGCACCTGGCCTGGTCCACGCGCCGCGGCACCTACCTTCCCGACCTGCTGCCGTTCCCGCGCTCACACGCGGCCTTGCAGCGTGTCGCGGATAACATCGGCCGCACGCAGGATGCGCTGGGCATCACCATCGCCGTTGAAAACCCGACGCACTACATGCCGATCGACGGGCACGATTACAGCGAAGGGGAGTTCTTCGCCGAGCTGGTGCGCCGCACGGGCTGCGGGCTGTTGCTCGACGTCAACAATATCCACGTGAGCGCGCACAACCTCGGCACCGATGCACGCGCGTGGCTAGGCTCACTTCCGTTGCACGCGGTGCGCGAAGTCCACCTGGCGGGCCATGCCACGGACGCGACGGGCCTGCTCGTCGATTCGCATGACGCACCGGTGGCAGCCCCCGTATGGGCGCTGTTCGCCGACCTGCTGCGACTCACCGGCCCTCGGCCGACGCTGCTGGAGCGGGACGGCAACGTGCCAGCGTTCGGCGAGCTGCTTGCCGAGCGCGAGCATGCGCTCGCTATATCAGCGGCGGCCGCGTGAGCACGCTGGGCGCCTTCCAGGCGGCCTTCACCGACGCCTTGCTTGCCAGTGCATGCGAGGGCGCGCATGACGACGGCTTCCACGTGTATCGCAATACGGTGCGCCGGGGCTGCATCGACGCGCTGGAAGCCAACTTCCCGGCGGTGGCCACGCTGGTCGGCGCGGCGTGGTTCCGCTCTGCCGCCGCGCATTTCGCCGAGGCGTCCCCGCCCGTGGATGCACGGATGGCGCGCTACGGCCAAGGCTTTCCCGCGTTCCTTGCAAGCCTGCCGACGCACGGCGACATGCCTTACCTCGTTGACGTGGCACACACCGACCTCGCGTGGTCGGCGTGCCACGATGCGGCGGATGCCGAGCCGCTGGATGCCCATGCCTGGCTGGACGCCTGGGAGGGCCGCCGCCGCTGGCGGCTCCACCCCGCGACGCGCTGGGTGGCCTCCGCGTTCCCCGTCGCAAGCCTGTGGCAGGCAAGTCGCGATGGCGTCGCCCCACGCAACCTCGCGTGGCTGCCCGAAGCGATCCTGCTCACGCGCCCGGGCAGCCAGCCCTTGGCTACCCCCGTGCCACCCGCCACCCTGTGCTTCCTCGAGGCATGCGGCGCGGGCCAACCGCTGGCCGCCGCCGCTGACCACGCGTGCGAAGCCTTCCCCACGTTTCCCATCGACCACGCCATCGCGGCCGCCCTCGGCGCCGGCGCGCTGGCCCTTGCCTGAAGGAACCCGACCATGCCCCTGCGTAGCCGCTGGAACAGCCTCGCCGAGCGCATCGAGCAATGCGTGACGCACGACGTCCTTGCGCTCGTCGCGCGCGTCGCCATCGCCGCCATTTTCTTCCAGTCAGGCCGGACCAAGGTCGAGGGTTTCCTGACCCTCACCGACAGCACCTACCAGTTGTTCATGGACGAATACCGCTTGCCCCTCGTGCCCCCCGTGGTCGCGGCGCACATGGCCGCATACGTCGAAACGTTCGTGCCCATGTTGTTGGTGCTGGGCCTGGCCACGCGCCTGTCCGCGGCCGTGTTGCTGGGCATGACCACGATCATCGAGATCTTCGTGTATCCGGATGCGTGGCCAACGCACCTTTCGTGGGCCGCGATCCTGCTATACCTCATCGCGCGCGGTGGCGGCCGCGTGTCGCTCGACCACGCGCTGCGCATCCGCTAGTTGTTCGTGCGTTGTAACCGCCGCGCCACCCGCGGCGAACTTACCCAAGCCACCCATGGCACCACCACCTGGAGAACCCCGATGAATACCGCCACCCACAGCGTCGCCGCCGCAGCCGCCCTGTTCGCCGTTTCCGTCGCCGCCATCAGCGCACCCGCCCAGGCGGCCGAGCAGCCCGCCGGCAAGACCGTGCACTGTTACGGCATCAACAGCTGCAAGGGCACCTCCGACTGCAAGTCGGGCAACCACGCGTGCAAGGGCCAGAACGATTGCAAGGGCCAGGGCTTCAAGGCCGTCTCGGCCAGCGAATGCACGGCCCAGGGCGGCAGCACCACGCCGCCCGCGAAATAAGCTGGCATCATGATCCCGCCCGGCCGCAGCGTGCGGCCGGGCATGCACCCGGAGCCCTTCCATGACCCAGGCTGGCTTGCCCTCGTTCGGTGGTTTCGGGCTTGGCCTGCGGGTGCCTCACTACGCCGACTTCATCTCCACGACGCAGCCCGTCGACTTCGTCGAGGTGATCTCGGAAAACTTCATGGTAGAGGGCGGGCGCCCGCTCGATATCCTCGCCCGCGTCCGTGAACGCCACCCGGTGGCGCTGCACGGCGTCTCCATGAACATCGGTTCCACCGACGGCGTGGATCCCGACTACCTGCGCCGCCTGCGCGGGCTTGCCGATCGCATCGAGCCGCTGTGGGTCTCCGACCACCTCTGCTGGACAGCCGTGGGCGGCTTCCAGAGCCACGACCTGCTGCCGCTGCCCTACACCGAGGAGGCTCTCGCCGTGGTCGCGGCGAACGTCCGCCAGGCGCAGGATATCCTCGGCAGGCCGCTGGTGCTCGAAAACCCCTCCACGTACCTGCACATGGCCGAGCCGGGCTTCGACGAGGCCGTGTTCCTCGACGCACTTTGTAAACAAACAGGGTGTTACCTTCTGCTCGACGTGAACAATATCTTCGTCAGCGCCACCAACCATGGACTCGACCCCGCCGCGTGGGTGGACAGGCTGCCGCTCGAGCGCGTGCGCCAGGTGCACCTCGCCGGCCACAGCCAGGGCCGCGAAATGCTGGTGGATACCCACGACGCCCCCGTGCCCGACCCCGTCTGGGCCCTGTTCGCCCGCTTCGCCGCGCGCCTCGGGCCCGTCGCCGTGATGATCGAGCGCGACGACCATATCCCGCCGCTGGCGGAGCTGCTCGCCGAACTGGACCATGCCCGCGCCATCATGGCGCTATCGCGGAGGGCCGCATGAACCTGCGCGATCTCCAGGAACGTTTCGCCGCCACGCTGCGGGGTGCCCCCGCGATCAGCGGCCTCGATGGTCGCGGCATGGCGGTCTACACCAACAACTACCGTTCGCAACTCGTGTCGTCGTTGCGCGACACGTATGCGAAGACACGCTTGTGGCTGGGCGATGGCGTCTTCGACGAGCTGGCGGAATCCTATGTCGCCTCGACGCCGCCCGCGTCGTGGACACTCGATGCCTACGGCGAAAGCTTCATCGAGTCGCTCGACACGCATTACCCCGCCGACCCCGAGATCGCGGAGCTTGCCTGGCTCGACTGGCACCTGCGCCGCGCGTTCTCTGGCGCGGACGCCGAGCCGATCGGCGTCGATGGCCTCGTCTCGGCGGATTGGGAGGCCACGGGCTTCCGCTTCGTGCCCACGCTGCGGTTCCGCTGGACACGCACCAACGCCACGGCGATATGGCATGCGCTCAACAACGAGTCCATGCCGCCCGCCGCGGAGGTCTTCGACGTGGACGCCGGCGTGCGTGTATGGCGGCGTGATTTCTCCCCGCGCTTCACCAGCATGCTGGCGCCGGAATGCACCTGCCTCGACCTGGCGCTGGCCGGCGCCACATTTGGCGAGATGTGCGAAGCGCTGACCCGCCTGCACGAACCCGACACCGCCGCGCGGCAGGCCGGCGCGTTGCTGCGCAGCTGGGTCGACGATGGCATCGTGCAGGGCCTCGTCGACGGCTGACGCGGGCTACACTGGCGCGATGATCGACGACGCCCACCTCGCGCATGGCCTTGCCGGCGATGAACTACCGCCAGACTGGCCACCGCTGGCCGCCAGCGAGGTGGCGCCGGTGCTCGAACGCGTTGTCGGCGCGGGGGGCTTCCGCGGCATGCCATGGCGCTCGCCGCGCCCGCTGTCGGCCGCCGCGCTGGTCGAAACCACCACGGGGGTGGTGTTCGTCAAACGCCACCATGTGGCCGTGCGTTCGGTGGCCACGCTGGCCGAGGAGCACGCGTACGCGGCGCACCTGCGCGCGGGCGGGGTGCCCATGCCCGCGCCTTACGCCGACGCGGCTGGCCATACCGTGTTCACCGAGGGCGATTGGGTTTATGAGGTGCACGCGCTCGCCCGCGGGCAGGATATCTACCGCGACGCGTTCTCGTGGTCGCCAGTCGGCGGGCGCCAGCATGCCGAAGCCGCGGGTGCCATGCTTGCGCGGTTGCACCTCGCAGCCGAGGGCTTCGACGCCCCCCAGCGCGGCACGCATATCCTTGTCGCCCGCGCCGAGATACTGGGCGCGCGCGATCCCGTCGCCGCGCTGGAAGCACAGCTCGACGAGCGCCCGGCGCTCGCCACCTACCTCCGCGCACGCGACTGGCACGCGGCGCTGCACGCCACGCTGGCGCCATGGCACGCCGCGATGCGTGACGCCATCGGCGAGCCACCGCGCCTCTGGACGCACGGCGACTGGCACGTCTCCAACCTGTGCTGGAGCGATGCCACCGACGATGCGGCCATCACCGAGGTCCTCGACGCCGGGCTGTGCGCAGCCACGTTCGCGTGGTTCGACATCGCGACGGCGATCGAGCGCAATGCCATCGCCTGGCTCGATATCGCACGTGGTGACATCGGCCGTGGCGACCTGGCCTGCGCGCTGCTGGCCGGGTACCACGCCGTGCGGCCGCTCGGCGACGACGACCTGCGCGCCATCGCGAGCCTGCTGCCCCTGGTCCACGTCGATTTCGCCCTCTCGGAAGTGGAGTATTTCGAGGGGGTCACCCGCCGTGGCGACCACGCCGACGTGGCATGGCATACCTTCCTGCACGGCCATGCCGCCTGGTTCGCCACGCCACATGGCCAGGCCTTCCTGGCCACGATTCGACACGCGCGCCGCGGTTTCGTGGTTCAATAGGGGTCTTGAAGCGGGGGTGCCTGGCGTTGCCGGGCTGAGAGAGTCCCTTGGAACCTGACCCGGTTAGTACCGGCGTAGGGAGCTTGCAGAGCCACGGTCGTCGTCCGTCTCCCTGGGTGGCGGCCCCGTGGCCGCCGTCGCTTCGTCCATGCCCCCAATGACGAAGATGACCGTGAACCGTACCCCGATCGCCCTGGCCTTGCTGCTCGCCCTCGCCCCCGCCGTGCGCGCCGCGGACGACGCGCCGCAGCAGGCCCGCACGCTGCCGTCCATCGACGTGCGCGCCACCACCAGCGAAGGCTACCGCGCCGCCGACTCGCAGCTCGATACCTTCGGGAGCTTTGGCAGCGCACCGCTGCACGACACGCCGGCCGCCATCACGGTGATCACCCGCGCGCAGATCGATGACCGCCAGCCGCGTTCCCTCAGCGAACTGGTTCGCGGCGATGCCGCCATCAACGACAACTACGCGCCGGCAGGCTACTACCAGGACGTATCGATCCGTGGCTTCCCCCTCGACCTGGCCACGGGCTTCCGTTTCAACGGCATGATCATGTCGGCGGAGCAGTTGCTGGCGCTGGAGGGCAAGGCGCGGGTCGAAGTGCTGAAAGGCCTGGGCGGCCTCGAGGCGGGCGTCGTCGAGCCGGGTGGCCTGGTGAACTACGTGAGCAAGCGGCCCGCGGAGGTCCATGAGGTCACGCTAGGTACCGATTCGCACGGCTCGGCGTACGAAGCCCTCGACCTCGGCACATGGTTCACGCCGACGTTCGGCATGCGCGTCAACGCCGCGCATGAAGAAACCCACGGCGTGGTGGAGCATACCGATGCACGCCGCAGCTTCCTTTCCCTCGCCGCGGACTGGAAGATCACCGACAAGGCCACGCTGCTGCTGGATACGGACTACCAGACCAGCGGCGGGCGTTCGGCATCGGGCTACCAGCTGCTGGGCGGCACGACCATTCCCAGCCACGCGAGCCGCACGCGCCTGCTGGGCTACCAGCCGTGGCAGCGCCCCGTCGGCATCGATTCCAGCAACACATCGCTGCGCTTCAACTACCGTTTCACCGACCAGTGGAACATGCAGTTGTCCGCCGGCCACAGCCACACGGTGATCGACGACAACGTCGCATTCGCGTATGGCTGCTTCTATGCCCCGTCGTGCGCCAGCGGTGCCACGCCAGGGTATTTCTTCGCCCCAAACGGCGATTACGACGTCTACGATTACCGCAGCCCCGACGACACCCGCCAGAACGACGAGGTGCGCGCCTCGCTCACCGGTGCGTTCGCCACGGGCGCCATCGACCACGAGCTCAACGTGGGTGCCACGTCGTTCCGGCGCACGGTCGACCAGCGGCCGGACGTATACGACTACGTGGGCACGGCGAACATCGACGACCCGGTGGTGCCCGTGTTCGCCCCATCGCCGAACCAGCCGGGGCCATCCGCCCGCCGGCTCACCAGCTGGCAGCGCACGCTGTTCGCGATCGATCGGGTGCACCTGTCAGATACCTGGCAGGTGCTTGCCGGCGCGCGTTTCGTGAAGCTGCACGAGCGTGCCTATGACGACACGGGCGTGCTCGAGCGCGATACGCGCATGACGAAGACGCTGCCGCAAGCCGCCGTGCTGTGGCAGCCGGCCACCGCGCTGACCACGTACGTGAGCTACGGCGAAGGGCTCGCGCTGGGCCGCGCCGCGCCGTACTGGACATCGAACGATGGCACCACCTTGCCGCCCCTGCATTCGCGCCAGCTCGAAGCCGGTGCGAAATATGCGGTCAACGATGCGCTGGATGTGCAGGCTGCGGTCTACCGCATCAGCCAGCCCTACCAGTTTGCCCAGCCCGATGACACGGAGGCCGGCTTCACGTTCGTCCAGCGTGGCCAGGAAGTGCATACCGGCGTGGAAGTGAACCTCGCCGGCCGTGTCACCGAGAACCTGCGCCTCACCGCCAGCGCCAATGTCATCCGTGCGCGTGCGGACAACACCGGCACGGCCGCGTACGAGGGCCACCAGGTGGTCAACGTGCCACGCTATCGCACCGCCGTGTACGCCGACTACAGCCTGCCGTTCGCGCAGGGCCTTGCCGTGCTGGGCGGCTGGCGCTACGCCAGCAGCAACGTGGCCACGCCCGATGGTGCCACGCGCGTGCCGGCGTACCATGTGTTCGATGCAGGCCTTCGCTTCGCCACCACCGTGGGCGGCCACGCCATGACTTGGCGCCTCAGCGTCGACAACGTCTTCAACCACTTCTACTGGCGCGATACCGGCTCATCCGGCGGTGACAGCTACCTGTTCCCCGGCATGCCGCGGCTCGCCCGCCTGTCGATGACCTATGAACTTTGAACTCTCGTTCTTCGAGCTAGCCGCCGCGCTGGTCAGCGCGGCGGGTGTGTGGCTGACCGCGCGGCGCAGCCCGTGGTGCTGGCCCGTGGGCCTGGTATCGGTGGTGGCGTACGCGTGGATCTTCGTGGACGCAAAGCTGTACTCCGATACGCTGCTGCAGGTGGTGTTCGCGCTGCTCATCGTTTATGGCTGGCACCGGTGGATGCGTAACCTCGATGGCAGTGGCCATGTGCGCGTAGCGGCACTGGGCACGCGAAGCGCCACGCTGCATCTGGCGGTCGGCACGGCGGCCGCGCTGGCGCTCGGCTACGCCATGCATCGGTGGACCGATGCATCGCTTCCGTGGCTCGACGCTGCGCTGACATCGTTCAGCCTGGTAGCGCAATGGTGGCAGGCACGGCGGCACGCCGCGGCGTGGTGGCTTTGGATCGCCGTCGACGTGATCTACGTGGGCGAGTATGTGTACAAGTCCCTGCCCATCACGGCGGTGCTTTATGCGGGCTTCGTGGTACTTGCTGCCTTTGGCTGGCGCGCGTGGCGGCGCGAGCGCGCGGTAGAACTCACAGGGTGAGTTTTCCCTGACATGACGTAGCGCCGCAGGCGCACATGGCTTGAAGCATTAGCCGGCTTACCGCCCAGGGCGGCGTGCCTAGAATTCTCTTTCGCAAAAAGATACCCCGGGGCCCATCACTCACGTCGAGCGTGTGAGGAGGGGAGCACAGCGGGAAGTCCAGATATGGCACCGATTGCCGATCGTCCAGCGCCCCGACCTGTATGAGCGACACCGCGCGATGGTGGAATTGCTTGGGTGGCTTTCTCCCGAGGCGCGGGAGCACCTGGCGGCCGTGTGCCGATTCCGCAGCGTTCTCTCGAATCCGCTGGCATCGGGCGTGGCCAACGTTGCGTAGGGTGTTCCCATGAACGAAGCCCTGAGGCACCCCCGTCCTAACGGATGATGGCGGCGCATCGCGGGGCGCCTAGAATGCCGGGGAACCCAGGCGGAGGCGTGCCCCATGCATCGGATCCTGCTGTTCCTGTCCCTCGTTGCCGCCGCATGCGGCGCGCTTGCCGCGGAGGCCACCCGGCCCGCCGCGTTCGTGGCCAACGGAACGCTGGTGAGCGAGGGCCTCGAAAGCACCTGGACCGAGGCCGTCGACCCCCGCGCCGGCGCATGGCGCGTCAGCGTCGCGCACCCGGCCCGCCGCTATGCCGATGGCGCCGACGCCGCCGGCCGATGGCACCAGGATGTCTCGGGTGCGTTGCATCCCTTCGATTCGGCCGAGGCGAAGACCGTGGCGGTCACCGAGGCCTGGCTGCTCGGCTTTGGGTGGCTGGACCCCGATAGCGCCGTGATGGGGCCATCCGTCGTGACGCGCGAGCGTGGCATGGACCTGCGCCGCACCGTGGCGACGCCGCCCGGCGGCCGGGAGGCCACGCTGTGGTTCGACCAGACAACCGGGCACCTGGTCCGGGCGACCTGGCGCGTGTCGTTCCTCACGGTGACACGTGATTACGCGGATTACCGCGACACGAACGGCGCGGCGCTGCCTTACCGCATGGAGACGCTGGCGAAGACCGATAGCGGCACCGAGGACAGCCGCGAGAGCATCCGCATCACCCGCTACGACACACCAGCGGGGCCCGCGATGGCGAAGGCGCTGGCAAGGCCGCCGCTACTCCCCGGCGACGTCACGATGCGCAACGGTGCGAAGGGCGCGAACACCCCCCTGCTGCTCGAAGGTGGCGCACTGCTGGTGGAGGCATCGATCAATGGATCGAAACCGATGCCCTTCATCCTCGATACCGGGGGCCATGCCATCCTCACCGAAACGACGGCCAAGGCGCTTGGCATCAAGGGGCAAGGCAAGGGCGTAAGCACGGGGTCGGGGCCCGGCTCCATGGCGATCACCTACGCGCCTGTGAAATCGCTGGCGCTCGGCAACGCCGAGTTGCGCGACCAGACCTTCCTCGTCATGCCCTTCGGTTTCAGCTTCGCCGACCGTGGCGAGCGCGAACCGATCGCCGGCATCCTGGGCCTGGAGGTCTTCGAGCGCTTCGTGGTCACGTTCGACTACGACCGCGGCCAGCTCGGCCTCGTGCCGTTCGATCTGCAGAAGCACCTGCCGTTGCAGGGCGAGCGGATACCCCTGCGTTTCACGTTCGATATGCCCGTGGTGGAGGGCGCGCTCGATGGCAGGCGCGGCATCTTCGGCATCGACACGGGCAACAGCGGCACGTTGCTGGTGTTCCCGCAATGGGCGGAGCGCGAGGGCCTGGCGGCGCGCTACCGCAAGGGCTACGCGCTGGCGGGTGGGGGTGGCGTGGGT
>NZ_JZRB01000129.1 GCF_000964085.1 Luteibacter yeojuensis | reverse complement strand
CTTCATCTTGCCGATAATCTGCAATGCGGGAGACAAGGGATGATCGATGACAGGCCCCTTAGCGGGGGGCGCTGGCGGCAGTTCGTCCATAGCTAGGCCCGCGGCAACGCGGACAGCCAAGTCGTTGTCAATATGGCGCAAGTGTCCTACCACAGCCTGCCGCACGTGCTCGGTGTCGACCTTGGATAATTCGAAGACGAGGGCGGACACGATGTGCGTTTGCTCGAAGGCCGTCTGGCTCAGGAAGAACAGGCGGGCCTGGCTGTAGTGGTCGGC
>NZ_JZRB01000128.1 GCF_000964085.1 Luteibacter yeojuensis | reverse complement strand
CCTGCGCGGTGGTGCGCCTGGCCATGTTCAACGTGCAGAAAGACAAATCCATCTTCCTGGGCCTGAACACGCCCTCGGCGGCGTCGCTGGTGGTGCTGCTCATCGTCATCGGCCGCTACAGCGGCGCCGACTGGCCCGTGCAGACCATGCAGGCCGTGATCAACACCATGCTGTTCGTGCTGGCCGCCTCCATGATCAGCCCGTTCCGGTACCTCAGCAGCAAATCGCTGAAGCTGCGGCTCAACGCCACCACGGTGATCCTTGGTGCCGTGTTCGTCGTGGTCTCGGTGTGGACATCGCCCTGGTCGGTATATGCCTACCTGGTGGCCTACGCGCTTTCCGGCCCCATCGCCGCGACGTGGCTGCTGCTGAAGCGGCTGC
Source organism: Luteibacter yeojuensis (assembly GCF_000964085.1). GTDB lineage: Bacteria > Pseudomonadota > Gammaproteobacteria > Xanthomonadales > Rhodanobacteraceae > Luteibacter > Luteibacter yeojuensis_A. Next base: position 664 of record NZ_JZRB01000128.1, on the reverse strand, counting down.
GCCGGCCACGCGGGCCGAGGCGACGACAGCAGCCCTAGTACACGTCGCGCCGGTACCGCCCGGCCGCGGCCAGGTCGTCCACGCCGCCGTCGCCCAGGATGCCGCGCAGCGCGGCATCCACGCCCGGCGCCATGCCGGCCAGGCTGCCGCACACGTAGATGCTCGCGCCATCGGCCACGTACCGTCGCACGGCATCGGCGGCGGCGCGCAGGCGATCCTGCACATAGCGCGGGCCGCGCGCCTCGCGTGACCAGACCAGGTCGAGCCGCTCCAAACCACCGGCGGCATGCCACGCTTCCAGCTCATCGACGTGCAGGCGGTCCGCGTGCGCGTGGCGCTCGCCGAACACCAGCCAGTTGCGCTGGTGGCCCTGCGCGATGCGCGCCTTCAGCAGCGCGCGCAGCCCGGCGATGCCGGTGCCGTTGCCGACGAACAGCACGGGGCGCCCATCGGCGGGTGCGTGGAAGCCGGCGTTCCGGCGCACGCGCAGGTCGATCACGTCGCCCACGCCCGCATGCGCGGTAAGCCAGCCTGAGCCCGCGCCAAGCGTGCCATCAGCCAGCACCTGCTGGCGCACCACGAGGTGCAGCGCGCCATCGGCGGGTACGGAGGCGATGGAGTATTCGCGGTGCGGGAGCAGCTCATCGTCGCCGCGCGCGCGGCG
>NZ_JZRB01000127.1 GCF_000964085.1 Luteibacter yeojuensis | reverse complement strand
TCGGTTCATTCGCTTTCGCGAATGAACCGATGCCACGGACACCGTAGCTTGGATGACCGTCCCTACAGGTCCAGCAAACCGCGCCGGTGGTCTTCGTCCATCCAGCCCTCGCGGCGCTGCATGGCCCACTCGATCTCGCGGGCGGATTCATTGCTGATGTACTTGCCACGCAACATGGCATGCAGCTCGCGGTCGTCGACGCCGAGCACGGAAGCACGCGTGACGGCGCCCGTGATGCCCTCGGCGGAAAGTTCTTCAAGCACGGTGCGAAGGTTCGCCCGGCGATTCATTTGGACTGTATCCATGCGCAGTACCGCTGGCGTGTAGAAGCCAGTGGCGCTGGCTGGGATCCGCGACGAGGTTAAGGAACGCACGCACACCTGTCTTACGTATATCTACCTAGCCCCGGGCTACGTCGCGTCCTGCTCGTTTTCGATGGGCA
>NZ_JZRB01000126.1 GCF_000964085.1 Luteibacter yeojuensis | reverse complement strand
GATGGCTGCGATGTTCTTCCAGGGGACGATGGGCAACTTTATGCACTTCTCGGCGTTTGATCGCGGTGGTGGTGCGCCTGGCCCGGCGGGGCAGCCGCCTGGGTCCTTTAGCCGGGGCGCTCAACCAGTTGCTCCGAACCAGAACTCGGCTATCACCCATACGGGAGGGATCGGTCAGTTCAATTCACGAACTGTCAGCAATTCCGGTCAGCCGGCACCAGAAGAGATCAAGGGAGCAAACCGATGAATCGACACTCCACAAAAACTATCGTGCGCCTCGCATCCCTTTTTCTTCTGGCGCTTTCCAGCCTTGCCCATGCTGAACAAGGATGCCCGCCCGGCCAAATTCCCCATGGAGGGACGAGTGTCTCAACGTGCGGTCCTATCCCGGGTCAACAACAAGCCTCCCCTCCTGAGCCGGCGTGGATACCACAATGGCAATCGCTTGCAGGCGATAGCGGCGTCGGTGCGCTAGGCATCTCGAAAGGGCTCAGGACCTCGGCCGAGGCTCAAAACGCCGCCCTCAATGACTGCCGCGCAAAAGGCGGCAAAAGCTGCACGACCTATGTGACGAACGGAAACGGCTGTATTGCCATGGTTATTGGTTCGAAACAATTCTGGATCGAAACCAGCGAATCGCTCGCAAGCGCCGAGCAAAAAGCCGGGTCGACGTGCTCATCGGGCGATACGGAGTGCAAGGTCCTCTACTCGAACTGCAGCCTAGCTGTACGCGTGCAATGACAAGCTGGCTTGAGCACTTGCAAAAGCGAGCAACAAACTGAAGCTAATGATCGGGAAGAAACGTTGCACACAATTTTTTTATTGTGCTTGCGGGGATGGCTAGTGTGCCGGCATGGGCGGAGCAAGATTGCCCTCCGGGACAGATTCCTGACAGCGGCGCAGACCTTTCTTCGTGCGGCCCAATTCCGTCTCAACAACAAGCACCGCCGCAGCCCGCGTGGGTGCCACAGTGGCAAGCGGTTGCAGATGACACCGTTAAAGGCGTCCTCGGCACCGCCAAGGGCCTCCGCACCGAGAACGAAGCTAAGAACGTCGCACTTGACGATTGCCGGACCAAGGGCGGCTCCGCATGCAAGATCCTTGGGACCGTGGGCAACGCGTGCATGGCACTCAGCGTTGGCTCCATGAACTACTTTATTGACGGAGGGCAGTCGACTGCAGAAGCGGAATCGAAGTCAATGACGACGTGCGCCGACAAAGAGCCGACCTGCCGCGTTCTTTATTCGGCGTGCAGTCTACCGGTCTATAAGTTCGCGATGGCCCTGT
>NZ_JZRB01000125.1 GCF_000964085.1 Luteibacter yeojuensis | reverse complement strand
GGTGCTTGACCGCTGGCCGGATAATTTTTTCGCCGAAACCGAACAGGTCGCGTTTTGTCCCTCACACTTGGTACCCGGTCTGGACTTCAGTAACGACCCGTTGCTCCACGGACGGCTGTTCTCTTATCTGGACACCCAGCTCTCACGGCTCGGCTCGCCAAACTTCCACCAGCTGCCTATCAACGCGCCCAAATGCCCCTTTGCGAACCATCAGCGCGACGGCCACATGCAGCAGCAGGCACCCAAGGGGCGAGTCGCTTACGGGCCGAGCTCGCTGCAGCCGGATTCTCCTCGAGAAGACGCCCAGGCAGGTTTTCGCTCATATGCGGCGGAAGAAGCTGGCACGCGTGGGCGTGTGCGGCCGGAAAGTTTTGCCGACCACTACAGCCAGGCCCGC
>NZ_JZRB01000124.1 GCF_000964085.1 Luteibacter yeojuensis | reverse complement strand
GTCGACGCGGTTGATCGGGTCGCCGCCACAGTAGGCATAGCGATTGAGGCCACCGCCATCGAACGGGCTCAGCGCATCGGACGACACGAAGCGATGCATCGCCGGGCCGTAATGCCTGGTACCCAACTCGTAGCAACCGACGACGCCATCGGCGACTTCGCCGGCGTAAGCAAGCCGCGGATAATCAGGCAGCGAATGGCTGGATGCGGACATTTTGCGGTACGGCTCCATGGACCGGATCGTCTCGATCAGAAAATCACGTGCAGATGGCTCGCGATAGCCGGCGGCGGATCGTAACCTAAGGTGCGGGCGAGAAATTCGTCAATAATGCCAAAGCACTCGGGATGCACATGCGAACCGGGACGTTTGAACATCTGCGTTGCCTGCGCGGCATCCACGAGGATGTCGAATTGACCACGCCCGTTCAGCGTCGAAGCGTTCAGGTCCGAAAACATCTTGCGTTGCCTGGCGAGCACATCGCCAGGAACATCTCCGATGCGAACGATTCGACCTCCCACGTTGGACCAGTTCAATCCCGAAGGTTTACCGTGCTTCGCCCCGTAGAAGAATATCGGCCCTGTTGGGTGCTCGGACGCGACCCGGCCCAGCATCATCCGCTGATCTGATATGGTTGTCGGCATATCCGTTCCATAGTGCACCGCACGCGTCCCATTTCCTGCCCGGTACAGCTTCGTTCGCAGCCTTACCGACGAACCGGATGCATCGCCCATGTGCACATCGAAGCGGGACGCATCAATCGTGTAAGCGCTGGCATGGTAAGTCGTCGGCGGCCTAACCCCGCGCCTCGCCAACGTTTGTGGAACGTCGAAGATCTCACCCATGGGTGCAATCGCTTCGTGCAGCCTTCGCCCGTGCCCACCTGTTTCTGACGTGAGCGCGTCGCCAAAGGTGGCCAGCGCCTTGCGGCCTACACCGCCGCTGGCCAGTTTAGTCGCCGCCCTTGCGGCTCCAGCCGAGGCGAAGCCAGCACCGATGGCAATCCAGCCGAAAATCGATCCCGCCTCCGTATCACCGACAGCCAGTGATGCAACCGAGCCAAGCTCCGCCGTCGTAGCGATGATGTCCGCTAAAGCCGCCGCAGCTGCCGTCGCTCCTGACGAGGTCGTCATGATTGACAACGTCGTACCAGCCCCCGCGATGACGCCGGCAAACGTACCTGCCGACCCGACCGTGGCCGCGATCGCTGCGATAAGGCCGATACCCGCGAGCAGCCAGTCCCACCACGCTTCGCCAGAGGGGTCGACGCGGTTGATCGGGTCGCC
>NZ_JZRB01000123.1 GCF_000964085.1 Luteibacter yeojuensis | reverse complement strand
ACCTCACCCGCCGCGAGTTCGCCTTGCTGCAGGCGCTCATGGAGCGCGTGGGCCGCATCGTGCGCCGCGAGGCCATCGAGACCTCCCTGTACGGTCCCGATAACGCGGTGAGCACCAGCGCGCTCGAGGTGCTGGTGCATTCGCTTCGCCGCAAGCTGAGCCCCGGGGCCATCCAGACCGTCCGCGGCTTTGGCTACATGGTGCCGCGGGAACCCACGTGAGGTCGTTGAGCCTCCGCTGGCGCCTGCTGTTGCTCATCATCGGCGTCCTTGCTGCGGTGCTGTTGCCGCTGGGCATCCTCAGCGCGCACCGCACGCTCGAGGAAGTGGATGAACTCTCCGACGGCCGCCTGGCGCAGGCCGCGCGCACGCTCGAGGTGCTGGTCAACCGCATCGGCGTGGAGCAGTTGCGCGCGCAGCGCACCGCGCGCCTGCTGGTGCCCAGCCGCTCCGCGCACCCGGCCGAGCTGACCGTGCAGGGGCGCACGTACGAGTCCGAAGTAGGGTTCCAGGTCTTCGACCGCGACGGCACCTTGCTCATGGCGACGGAGAACCTTTCGGGCGTGCCGCGCACCGATGTGCCGGATGGCCAGTTCGAGGATGTGGCGCAGGGGCGTTACACGTGGCGCGTGTTCACGCTGATCATGGAAGACGAGCACATCACGATCCGCGCGGGTGAGCGTTACGACAGCCGCCATGAGATTACCCACGCACTGTGGATCGAGCATGGCCTGCCCACCTTGCTCGGCTTGCCGTTGCTCGCGTTGCTGGTCGGCTGGGCCATCCGCCGCGGGCTGGGGCCGCTGGACGACCTGGCCGGCGCGTTGTCCGGGCGCGAGCCCGGCAGCCGCGCCCCCGTGCACCTGGCGCGGGCGCCCGAGGAACTGGCCCCCGTGCTGGCCGCGTTGAACGACCAGATATTCCGCCTCGAAAGCGCCCTGGAGCGCGAGCGCCGCTTCAGC
>NZ_JZRB01000122.1 GCF_000964085.1 Luteibacter yeojuensis | reverse complement strand
GGCGCATCCTGCGTTGCCAGCCGCTGTGCGAAGGCGGCCACGACCCCGTCCCCGACCAATTCGTCCTGCGCCGCTGCGGCGCCCAAGGAGTCCATACCCATGACTGATGCCTGGCTGATCAAGAACGCCGAACTCATCAACGAAAACAAGCGATTCACCGCCGACGTCCGCGTCCGCGACGGAAAAATCGCGACCATCGCGCAGGGGCTGGAAAAAGAGCGTGACGAAGAAGTGATCGACGCCACGGGCCTGTGGCTCATGCCCGGCATGATCGACGACCAGGTGCATTTCCGTGAACCCGGCTTGACGCAGAAGGCCGATATCGCCAGCGAATCGAAGGCCTGCGCCGCCGGCGGCATCACCAGCTTCATGGAAATGCCGAATACGAAGCCGCCCGCGCTTGATCGCGATTCGCTCGAGGCCAAGTACACGCGCGCCGCGGAAACCTCGGTGGTGAACTACGCGTTTTACATGGGCGCCAGCAACGACAACCTTGAGCACATCCGCAAGCTCGACCCGAAGGCCGCGCCGGGCGTCAAGGTCTTCATGGGCGCCTCGACCGGCAACATGCTCGTCGACAACCCCGAGACGCTGGATGGCATCTTCCGCGACACGCCGGTGCCCATCATCACGCACTGCGAGGACACGCCGATGATCGACGCGAACCTCGCGAAGGCACACGAGAAATACGGCGAGGACATCCCCGTGTGGGAACACCCGCACATCCGCTCGCGCGAGGCCTGCATCAAGTCCACGCGCCTGGCCATCTCGCTGGCGAAGAAGCACAACACGCGCCTGCACGTGCTGCACATCTCCACCGCCGACGAGCTCGCCCTGTTCGAGCCGGGCCCGATCGAGGGCAAGCGCATCACGGCGGAAACCTGCGTCCACTTCCTGCATTTCGGCGGCAAGGCCGATTACGAGGAAAAGGGCTCGTTCATCAAGTGCAACCCGGCCATCAAGGAAGAAAGCGACCGCGAGGCCATCACCAGGGCGCTGGCCGAGGGCCGCCTCGACGTGCTCGCCACCGACCACGCCCCGCACCTGCTCGACGAGAAGGCGCAGAAGTACGACAAGGCGCCCTCGGGCCTGCCGCTGGTGCAGTTCGCGCTCCAGGCCGCCCTGCAGCGCGTGACCGAAGGCACGCTCACGCTCGAGCGCGTGGTGGAGGCGGTGTGCCACAACCCGGCGAAGCTGTTCAACGTGGAAACCCGCGGTTTCCTCCGCGAGGGCTACGCCGCCGACCTGGTGCTGGTGGACCCGAACAAGCCACACACGGTGACCCGCGAGGAAGTGCTGTCGAAGTGCGGCTGGTCGCCGTTCGAGGGTTATACGTTCAGCAGCAGCATCGCCTCGACCTTCGTCAACGGGCAGCGGGTGTTCGATGGCAAGACCGTCGACACCAGCGTGCATGGCCAGCGCCTGACCTTCGACCGGTGAGGAATATCGGAGAGCATCGCGCGCGAGCGCGC
>NZ_JZRB01000121.1 GCF_000964085.1 Luteibacter yeojuensis | reverse complement strand
GCCAGCCGCCGAGCACGGTGCCCTTGAGGGGGCCGAAACGGGCTATGGCAATCCGGGTGTAATCGGAACAGGATGGATGGAACCGGCAGTTGGCCCCCAGCAGGGGGCTCAGCCACCGCTTGTAAAGGGTCAACAGGAAGAGAAGGAGGCGGGTCACTGTCTCGTAGGCCAGGTCGGGCACCCGACAGTATCCCAGAAGATAGGTTGCTGGGGTAACGCATCTGGGCTATAACACCCCGCCGCCACGGCCACCGAGGTGAAGGAAATGGCGAAAGTCGTTCGTAGCTCCACCGTTGCCAAGGCTGCCGCCAAGAAGGGCGGGGCTGGTGACGTGAAGAAGTCTGCACCTGCTAAAGCTCCGGCCAAGGCTGCCGCAAAGAAAGTAGCGGCGCCGGCGAAGAAGGCGCCCGTGAAAACGGCGCCGAAACCGGCCGTGGCGAAAAAGGCGGCGCCCGTGAAGGCGGCGCCGGCGAAAAAGGCGGCGGCCCCCAAGGCGCCCGCCAAGGCCGCGACAAAGGCAGCAGCCCCCAAGGCCGCGCCCACGCCGGCGAAAAAGACACCGGCCCCGGTGGCGGAACATTCCGCGGCCAAGGCCACTCCAAAGCAGCAGGTGAAGGCATCGGCGGCACCCGCCCCGGCGCCAGCGGCCAAGGCCGCCAGCCCCGCCCCTGGCCGCAAGGCGTCCGCGGTGGGCAGCGCCACCCCATCCAGAACCGAGAAGTCCGCGCAAGCAAGCATGAACAGCACCACTCTTGAAAACGGCATCACGAAGGAAGACGGCCGCTACGCGCTGCCGGCTTCCACGGTCATCGACCTGCCCAAGGGCTACCGCCCGCGCAACGACGAGGAGTACATGAATCCTCGTCACCTCGCCTACTTCCGCAACAAGCTGAAGGAATGGCGCGAGCAGCTGGTCGAGGAATCCCGCCAGACCATGGACAACCTCCGCGAGGAAGTCCGCGACGTGGGCGACGAAGCCGAGCGTGCCACCCGCGAGACCGAAAACTCGCTGGAGCTGCGCACGCGCGACCGTTACCGCAAGCTCATCTCCAAGATCGACAAGGCCCTGCGCCGCATCGAGGAGGGCCGCTACGGCTTTTGCGAAGAGACCGACGAAGAGATCGGCGTCGACCGCCTCGACGCGCGTCCCATCGCCACCCTCTCGCTCGATGCGCAGGAGCGCCGCGAGCACCTGCAGAAGCAGATGGGCGACTAAGCCGCGAGGCCGCGCCGCTGTGGTTTGAAGAGGCCCCGCCAGTGAGCGGGGCT
>NZ_JZRB01000120.1 GCF_000964085.1 Luteibacter yeojuensis | reverse complement strand
CGACATGTTGGCGAGGAACTCGGACTTGTAGCGGCTGGTGGCTTCCAGCGAGCGTGCGTTGCGGGCCAGGTCGGCCTGGGCCACCACCAGCGTGGCACGCTGGCGTTCGAGCTCGTGCGTGCGCTCCTCGAGCTGCACGTTGGTCTGCTCCAGCTCGGCCTGCTGCGCCTCGAGCGAGGCATGCGAGTGCTGCAGGCTGCGGCTCTGTTCTTCCAGTTCCTCGTTGGCCACGCGCAGCTCTTCCTGCTGGGTCTGCAGCTCTTCGCTCTGGCGCTGGGTTTCTTCGAGCAGCTCGTTCTGGCGCTGGCGCATGGCCGAGGTGCGCAGGGCCACGCCGATCACCTCGCCCGTGCGGTCGAGCAGGTCGAGGTCCGCCCCATGCAGGTCCTGCCCGGCGACGCGGCCAATCTCCACCACGCCCACCGCGTAGCCATCGGCGGTGACCGGCATGAGGAAGAGTTCCGACGGCGTGGTGCGCCCGAGCGTCGACGCGACGGCGAGGTGGGTGTCGGCCAGCCCGGCGATGCGGCGCGGCTTGCCTTCAGTCAGCAGGTCGCCGAGCAGGCCACCCTGGCGGGGCAGCTCGGCGGGGTGGCCGGCTGGCAGGCCCACGCCGCCGCACAGCACCAGCTGGCGGCCGTCGGTGCGGTAGAGCGCGCCCACCTGCGCGTCGAGGCGGCGGCACAGCGCGCGCACGGCATGCAGGCCGATCTCCTCGGGGCTCTGCTCGCCACGCAGTGCGAACGAGACGGCGTTCTGGCCCTCCTGGAGCCACAGCATGCGCTCGGCGGCGATGCGCGCCTTCAACGCCTGGCTCACCACGGCCGCGATGACCCAGAACGAGACCGCACCGATGCTGCGGTTCACCTCGGTGAAACTGGCCGATGCGGACGGCGGCGAGAGCTTGTAGCCGATGGCGATGCATACGGTGGCGATGAAGGCCACGACGAAGGGGATATCCCGCCGCGACTGGAACACCGTGAGGCCAATGGCGAAGAAATAGCCGCACCACACCGAATACCCGAGCGGGGTCAGCGCATCGACCCCCAGGGTGGCGGCGATGATGGCGAACGCGACGCCCCACAAGGTGCGGTCGCGTGCTAACTGCTTCTGGCTCAAACGATTTCCCCTGTGGACGTAACGCTTAACCCTCAAAGCGTGCGGATCGGGTTGTAAAGCCGATGTGACGACCCGCCCGCCCTCGTTTTGCCCGATCCGGGACAGGCGCGCGGCCACCGGCGGGGTTACCTTCCTCGCACCCCTACGAACCAGGCAACCCCCATGCTGAAGCAGTTGCTGCGCGGTACCGCGC
>NZ_JZRB01000012.1 GCF_000964085.1 Luteibacter yeojuensis | reverse complement strand
ACCCCGGAGTGTACCCCCTTGCACCCTCCCCGCCCGCCCGGCGAACATCGGCGGATGCCCCACCGCCGTATCCGCCGCATGGCCACCCGCCTCCTCTTCCGCAGCCTCGCCCTCGGCGGCACCGCCGGCCTGTCCATGGGCTGCGCCCCGTCGGCGGATGCCGTCGACGGCCGCGACGTGGTGTTCGACAGCCAGGGTTACTTCGTCGCCACCGTGGATACCCGCCGTGACGACATCGAGCTGTTCTGGCGCAACCCCGACACCGGGCAGCCGTTCGCCAGCCTCGAGGCCCTGAAGACGTGGACGGCCGGCAAGGGGCGCATGCTCGCCTTCGCCACCAATGCAGGCATCTACGACCGTGATTTCCGGCCGCTGGGCCTGTATGTCGAAAACGGCAAGGCCGTCGTTCCGCTCAACCGCGTGCATGGCAACCCGCGCTCGGGCAATTTCTCACTGCTGCCGAATGGCGTTTTCGCCGTGTATGACGACGGCACCGCCGAAGTGCGCACCACCGATGCGTTCGCGGCCAGCGGGCGCAAGCCGCGCTGGGCCACGCAATCCGGGCCCATGCTGGTCATCGACGGGGAAGTGAACACGCAGTTCGACAACGGCTCGGACAGCATGAAATGGCGTAGCGGCGTGTGCGCCAGGACAGCGCACGAGGTGGTCTTCGTGGTTAGCCGCGCCCCGGTGAATTTCCACGCGTTCGCCCGCCTGTTCCGCGACCAGCTCGGCTGCCGCGATGCGTTGTTCCTCGATGGCACCATTTCCCAGGCATGGACCCCGACCAACGGTTACGCGGGCGCCCCCGCCTTCATGACCAAGCCCTACGCGGGCATGGTCGCCGTCTTCCCCAAGCCGCGCTGACCTGCCATGCGCCGCGCCCGCCACCTGCTCATCGGTCTTCTCCTGCTGGCCGTGCTCGTGGTGGCGGTGGGCTATGCCGCGCTCGCGGGCAGCCTGGCGCGCCTCGATGGCACGCTGGCCCTCGCCGGGCCATCCGCACCGGTCACGCTCACCCGCGACGCGCGCGGCACCCTGACGGTGCAGGCCGCGAACCGGCGTGATGCCGCGTGGGCCCTGGGCTTCGCGCACGGGCAGGATCGGTTCTTCCAGATGGACCTGCTGCGCCGCGTGGCCGCGGGCGAACTGGCCGCGCTCGTCGGCGAAAAAGCCGCGGACGTGGACATGCGCCACCGCGTGCACCGCCTGCGCGCCGTGGCCGAGGCCGCCTACGAATTCCTGCCGGCCGGGCAGCGTGCCACGGTCGATGCGTACCGCGATGGCGTGAACGCGGGGCTGGCGAGCCTGCGCGTGCGGCCGTGGGAATACCTGCTGCTGCGCCAGCCGCCGAAGCCCTGGCAAGGCGAGGACACCCTGCTGGCGCTGGGCGCCATGTACCTCGACCTCAATGAAGACGGCACGAATGGCCGCGAGCTGGGCTTGATGCGCCTGCACGCGGTGCTGCCCGCCGCGCTCGTCGATGCGCTGGCCGCGCCGGACCCGACGTGGGAAGCCGCGCTGGATGGGTCGCGCTCCGCCGACGTGGCCCTGCCCGGCCCCGGCGTGTTCGACCTGCGTGCGCAGCCGCGCCTGGCCTCCGCCGCGACGCACCTGCCGGCCGAGGCGTTGCCCGGCAGCAACAGCTTCGCGGTGGCCGGCGCGCTGACCGAAAATGGCGCCGCGCTCGTCGCCGACGACATGCACCTCGGCCTGCGCGTGCCGGATATCTGGTTCCGCGCGCGCCTGCGTTTCCCCGATGCCACGGCCCCCGGCGGCATGCGCGACCTCAATGGCGTGACGCTGCCCGGCACGCCCGCGCTCGTGGCCGGCTCGAACGGCCAGGTGGCCTGGGCCTTCACCAACAGCTACGGCGACTGGATGGATTTCGTCCGGGTCGCCCGCGACAAGGCCGATCCTTCGTACTACGCCACGCCGGCAGGCCGTGCCGCCTTCGATGTGCACGATGAAGTGATCGAGGTCGCTGGCGGCACGGCGCGCCACCTCAAGGTGGAGGACACCGCATGGGGCCCGGTCGTGGCCAGCGACGTCGACGGCACCCCGCTGGCCCTGTCCTGGATCGCGCACCGGCCCGACGCCTTCAACCTGGGCATCATGGGGCTGGAACGCGCCGCCGACGTGGCATCGGCCCTCGATGTCGGCCCGCGCGCGGGCATGCCGCCGCAGAACCTGCTCGTGGGCGATCGCGCAGGCCACGTGGGCTGGACGCTCATCGGCAACGCCATACCGCTGCGCACCGTCGGTGCGCCGGGCTGGAGCGGTTTCGCCGATGCTTCGCGCTACCCGCGCCTCGTCGACCCCGCCGACGGCCGGCTGTGGACCGCCAATAACCGCACCGTCGGCGGCGAGGCGCTGGCCCTGCTCGGCAACGGTGGGCACGACCTTGGCGCGCGCGCCCAGCAGATCCGCGACGACCTGCGTGCGCGCGAGCATTTCGTGCCGGGCGACATGCTCTCGATCCAGCTCGACGACCGCGCCGTGTTCCTGTCGCGCTGGAACGACCTGCTGCAGGCGACGCTTGTGCATACGGGCGACGGCGCGCTGGCACCGTTGCGCCGCGCCACCGCCACGTGGACGGGCCACGCGGCGGTCGACAGCGTCGATTACCGTGCCGTCCGCGCGTTCCGCCAGAACGTGCGCGACCTTGTGCTGGCGCCCTTCGCCGCCCGCGCCAAGGCACGCTTCCCGGATTTCACCTGGCCACGCGGCACCACGGCCGAGGGCGCCGTCTGGAAAATGCTGGTCGGGCGCCCCGTGCACCTGCTCGACCCGAAGTGGGCCACCTGGGACGACCTGCTGGCCGCTGCCGCGCGCAAGACGATGGATGATCTCGCCACGGGCCCGGGCGGCATCGAGGCACGCACCTGGGGCGAGCAGAACACGGCACGCATCGCGCACCCGCTTGCCGCGGCATTGCCGGGTTTCCTTGCACGGTACCTCGACATGCCGGCGGAACCGCTGCCTGGTGATACCGACATGCCCCGCGTACAGGCGCCGGCATTCGGCGCGTCGGAGCGTTTCGCCATCTCACCCGGGCACGAAGACGAAAGCTACCTGGAAATGCCCGGCGGCCAGAGCGGCCACCCGCTATCGCTCTTCCACGGCGCCGGCCACGACGAATGGGTGCAAGGCCACCTGACCCCGCTGCTGCCCGGCCCCACGCAACACACCCTGCTCATCACCCCTTTGCACTAAGGCCCCCCGCTCCCCCTGTGGGAGCGCGCTCGCGCGCGATGACCCCTACAACATGCGCAGGCAAATCGCCTCATACAGATCAGGCAACTTCCGCAGATCCGCCACCGACACACACTCATCCACCTTGTGGATGGTGGCATTCACCGGCCCCAGCTCGATCACCTCAGCCCCCATCGGCGCGATGAACCGCCCATCACTGGTACCACCACCGGTGCTCTGCTCCGGCTCGATGCCGCAGAGGTCGCGGCACACGCCCGCCACCACCTCGCGCAGGCGGCCGCCTGGCGTGGCGAGGAAGGGATGCCCGGAGAGATGCCACTGCGCGGCGTAATCAACGCCATGCGCAGCCAGGATGGCCTCGGCGCGCTCCCGTAGGCCATCCGCCGTACTCGCCGTGGAAAAGCGCCAGTTCACCAGCGCCACCAACTCACCGGGGATGACGTTGTTCGCGCCGGTGCCAGCGTTGATGTTCGACACCTGGAACGACGTGGGCGGGAAGTCGGCGTTGCCTTCATCCCAGCGCTCCGCCGCCAGCGCCGCAAGCGCGGGCGCAAAGGCGTGGATGGGGTTCTTCGCTTTCTCGGGGTACGCAACGTGGCCCTGCACGCCGTGCACCGTGAGCGTCAGCGACAGCGAGCCGCGACGGCCGACGCGGATCAGGTCGCCCAAGGTGGATTTCGCCGACGGCTCGCCCACCACGCAGTAATCGATGCGCTGGCCGGTGGCCGCGAAATGCTCAACGACCTGGCGCACGCCGTGCAGCGCCACGCCCTCTTCGTCGCTGGTGAGCAGGAGGCCCACCGTGCCGTCGTGGCCGGGGTGCGCCGTCACGAAGCGTTCCAGCGCCACGACCATCGCCGCCACCGAGCCCTTCATGTCCGCCGCGCCGCGGCCATAAAGCATGCCATCGCGTTCCGTCGGCTCGAACGGGGGCGTGGCCCAGCTTTCCTCCGGGCCACTCGGCACCACATCGGTGTGGCCCAGGAACGCCAGCACGGGGCCGCCGTTGCCGTGGGTGGCCCACAGGTTGTCGACATCGTTGAAACGCAGGTGCTCGATGCGGAACCCCAGCCGCTCGAGGCGGCCAGCGATGAGCGGCAGGCAACCGGCGTCGGCCGGCGTGACCGAGCGGCGGGCGATGAGGTCGCGGGTGAGGTCCAGGACGTCTTGCATCGTGACGAAACCGCGCGCGAGCGCGCTCCCACAGGGGTTGGTTGGAAGGATCGGGTTACTTGGCGAAGCGCTTCTTGAAGGTGTTGTCGCTGAAGCCGACGCTCACCTCGTCGCCCTGCACCACCACGGGGCGCTTGATGAGTGCCGGGTATTCTTTCAGCAGCAGGGTCCACTCCGGGTCGGTGCGGGGATCCTTGCGCTGCGGCAGCAGCGTGCGCCACGTGGTGGACGCCTTGTTGATCAATTTCTCCCAGCCGCCCAGCTGCACCGACCACGCCTTGAGCGTGGCCGGTGGCACCGGGTTGGCGCGGTAATCGACGAAGGCGTGCTCGACGCCGAAGCGATCGAGCCAGTTGCGCGCTTTCTTGCACGTATCGCAGGTGGGCAGGCCGTAGACGGTGGTCGTCATCGGTTCACTCGCCGCTGCGCAGCAGTTCGTTGATGCCGGTCTTGGAGCGGGTCTTTTCGTCGACCTGCTTGACGATGATGGCGGCGTACAGGCTGTGGCTGCCGTCCTTCGCCGGCAGGCTGCCGGCCACCACGACGCTGCCCGCGGGCACGCGGCCGTAGCTGACCTCGCCCGTGGCGCGGTTGTAGATGCGGGTGGACTGGCCCAGGAACACGCCCATGCCGATGACCGAGCCCTTCTCGACAATGACGCCCTCGACCACTTCCGAGCGTGCGCCGATGAAGCAGTTGTCTTCGATGATGGTGGGGTTGGCCTGCAGCGGCTCGAGCACGCCGCCAATGCCCACGCCGCCGGAGAGATGCACGTTGGCACCGATCTGCGCGCACGAACCCACGGTGGCCCAGGTATCGACCATGGTGCCCGCGCCAACGTAGGCACCGATGTTGGTGTAGCTCGGCATCAGCACGGCATCCTTCGCGATATGCGCGCCACGGCGCACCAGCGCGCCCGGCACCACGCGTGCACCGACGCCGGCGTATTCGGTGGCGTCGCCATCGGTGAAGCGCAGCGGCACCTTGTCGAAGGCGCTGGAGGGGCCACCGTCCATGACGCGGTTGCCGTTCATGCGAAAGTACAGCAGCACGGCCTTCTTCAGCCATGCGTTGACGACCCAGCCGCCCTTGCCGTCAGGCTCGGCCACGCGGCGTTCGCCGGATTCGAGCAGGTCGAGCACCTGGTCGACGACGACGCGCAAGCCGTTATCGCCCTCGATCTCGTTCTGCGTCAGGTCGGCGCGACGCTCGAAGGCGTCGTTGATCACGGATTCAAGCGTTTGCATTTGCATTAAGGGCAGTCCTGGGGGTATCGGAACCGAGGTGGCGCAGCAGGCAATCGCGCAGGATGGCCTGGCGCGATTCGGGCAGCGGCGCGTTGCGCCGGTCGGTGAGCTGGAAAAAGTCTTCGACGCGTTCGCCGAACGTGGCGATACGCGCATCATGCACGCGCACTTCCGCTTCGGCCAGCGCCTGCGACACCGCGGCAAGCAGGCCGGGGCGATCGGTGCAGACGAGCGACAGCTGCGTGCGCTCGCCGACGGGGCTGAAGGCCACGCGCGGCACCATCTGGAAATGGCGCAGGTGGCGGGAGATGCCACGCTTCGGCGCGCTGTGGCCCTCCGGATGGTCGAGCGCGCGCAGCATGCGCGCGCGCAGCTCTTCCGCCCGTTGCAGCGATGCCGGCGCCTGCGTATCGGATTCGAGGAGCAGGAACGTATCCAGCGCCATGCCCGTGTTCGACACCAGCACGCGCGCCTCGACGACGGAGAAGCGCAGGCGATCGAGCACGGCGGTGACGGTGGCGAACAGGCCATCGCGGTCGGGCGCGTAGACGAAGAGCTCGGTGCTGCCGCGGATCGAGAACGGGTGCACCTCGACCAGCGGCGTGGCGCTGCCCGCGCGCAGGATCGCGGCGGTCTGCCACGCGATCTGCTCGGGCCGGTGGCGCAGGAAGCTCAGGTCGGGGAAATCGGCCCACACCTTCGCGATGGCATCAGGCGTGAAGCGCTCGGCCACCAGCATGCCCAGCGCGCGCTCGCGGCATTCGCGCACGCGCGAGCCGGCGATCGTGGCATGGCTGACGTCGCTGCGCAGCGCGAAACGCGTGGCGGTGTAGAGGTCGGACAGCAGCCGGTCCTTCCATGCGTTCCAGAGCTTGGGGCTGGTACCGATGATGTCGGCGATGGTGAGCAGGTAGAGATGGTCGAGGTGCTCCCAATCACCCACCACGCTCGCGAAGCGGTGCACCACGTCGGGGTCGGTGATGTCCTGGCGCTGCGCCGTGGTGCTCATGAGCAGGTGCTGGCGCACCAGCCACGCCACCAGGGCCACCTGGTCGTCCGGCAGGCCAAGCCGCGTGCAGAAAGCGCGGGCGTCCTCCTCGCCAAGCACCGAGTGGTCGCCACCGCGGCCCTTGGCGATATCGTGGAACAGCGCGGCCAGCAGCATGAGTTCGGGCCGCTCGATATGCGGCCAGATCTCGCAGCCCACGGGGAAGTCACGACGGGCCGCGGGGTCGGCGAACCGCGCCACGTTGCGCAGCACCCGCAGCGTGTGCTCATCGACCGTGTACACATGGAAAAGGTCGTACTGCATGCGCCCCACCACCTTGCCGAACGCGGGCAGGATGGCGGCCAGCAGGCCATGCCGGTTCATCCGCCACAGCGCGTCCACCGCGGGCGCGCCACGGCGCAGCAGCGCGAGGAAGGCATCGAGCACGGCCTGGTCGTCGGCCAGGCCCTCGCCATGCTGCGACACCGCGTGCTGGATGCGCCGCATGGTTTCCGCGGTGAAGCCCGTGATACCCGGTTCGTCGAGGCGCGCGATGAAGATCTCGACCAGGGCCGCGGGGCGGCGCACGAACAGGTGGGGGTTGCGCATGGCGATGCGCGACCCGTAGCGCAGGTAATCGTTGCCGACCGGCTCGGGCTCGGCCGAGGGTTCGAGCATCTCCTCGAAGCGCTCCACCAGCTGCGTGCCCGAGCGCTCGATCTGCGTTGCCGCGCGGTAATAGCCCTGCATGAACTGCTCCACGCCCAGGTTCTTGGCGTGCTCGTCCTCGAATCCAAGGCGGGCGGCCAGGGCGCGCTGGTAGTCGAACAACAGGCGCTCCTCGGCGCGGCCGGCTTCCAGGTGCAGGGCATAGCGGTAGCGGCGCAGCGTGGCCTCGGCGCGGGTCAGCTTCGCGGCCTCCACCGGCTCCAGCAGGCCCTCGGCCACCATGGCGTCGAAATCCGGCGCGTTGGCAAGGCGGCGGCCCAGCCAGCGCAGGGCGTCGAGCGTGCGCAGGCCGCCCGGGCCATCCTTCAGGTTGGGCTCGAGGTTCTGCGCGGTATCGTCGTAGCGCGCGTGGCGGGCATCGCGCTCGGCCAGGCGGGCGGCCAGGTACGCGCGTGGCGGCCACAGGGCCGGGTCGTCGAGGATGCCGCGCAGCTGCTCGGCCAAGATGGGCCAGCCGGCGAGGCGGCGGGCGTCGAGCAGGCTGGTGAACACGCTGGCGTCCTGCGCGGCCAGCTCGCGGCACTGTGCCACCGTGCGCACCGCGTGGCCCGGCTTCAGGCCGATATCCCACAGGCAGGCGAAGAAGTTCTCCAGGGCGCGCGACAGCGTCGGCGAGTTTTCGCCCACCAGCGCCAGCAGGTCGACGTCGGAGGCCGGGAACAGCAGCCCCCGGCCGAAACCGCCCACGGCGAACAGGCCCGCGGCGGCGATGTCGCCAAGGCAGGCGCCCCAGGCATGCACGACCACGCGCTGGACGATCTCGCCCCGGCGCAGGGCCAGCGCCGAGGCATCCTCGCCATCGCGGAAGGCGGTGGCGAGGGCGCGGTCGGCATCGTCAAGCAGTTGCCGCAGCGAACGGCGTGCCTCGGGCGAGACGCCCGAGCGGGGAACGACGGCGGGCAGGCGTGGAAGCGGGGGAAGCGTCACGTCGGGGCCCCTTTGGCGCGTGGGAGGGTTACGGTGGCGTCAGGCGGCGTCCGGCCAGGGCGTAAGGATTTCGAAGCCGTCCTCGGTGACCGCGATGGTGTGCTCCCACTGGGCCGAGAGCGAGTGGTCCTTGGTGACCACCGTCCAGCCATCGGGCAGCGACTTCGTCTGCGGCTTGCCGGCGTTGATCATGGGCTCGACCGTGAAGGTCATGCCCGGCTTCAGTTCCATGCCCGTGCCCGGGCGACCATAGTGCAGCACCTGGGGTTCGTCGTGGTACACCTTGCCGATGCCATGGCCGCAGTACTCGCGGACCACGGAGAAGCCCGCCGCCTCGGCGTGCTTCTGGATGGCGGCGCCCACGTCGCCCAGGGTGGCACCCGGCTTCACCGCCTCGATGCCCTTCATCATGGCCTCGTGCGTGGTCTCCACCAGGCGCTTCGCCAGCACGCTGGGCGTGCCCACGAAGTACATGCGGCTGGTATCGCCGTGCCAGCCATCCTTGATGACCGTGACGTCGATATTGATGATGTCGCCGTCCTTCAGCACCTTGGTGGCCGTGGGGATGCCGTGGCAGATCACGTGGTTGACCGAGGTGCAGACCGTCTTCGGGAAGCCCCGGTAGCCGACGTTGGCCGGGATGGCCTTCTGCACGTTCACGATGTGGTCGTGGGCCAGGCGGTCCAGTTCCTCGGTGGTGACACCCGGCTTGACGTGGGGCACCAGCATGGCCAGCACCTCGGCGGCCAGGCGGCCGGCCTCGCGCATGGACTGGATCTCTTCGGGGGTCTTGGGTACGACTGCCATGGGTTCTCTCTCGTGTGCTTCCACCGACGTGGCGGCGCCCCGCCGGGTTTTCCACCCCCGCAACTTGCGGCGGGCGGCCCCGGGTGGCTACAATTAGCGAGTTTTGCCGCCCGGCGCAGCCACCAGATGCGTGGCCACGGGGGCGAAACCGAAGCGCGATTGTAACCGCACGGCGCCACCATTGGCCCGGCAAAGGGCAGTCGCTTTAACGCCACACACGCATCGGCACCGCCTTCGGGGTGCCTTGCCCCGCCGTCGACGAGCGAAAGGCTCCGCGGCACGGGCAGGGTCGAAGCCGGGGATGCGTGGAGGTCCCAACCCCCATAGAACCGCCCCGTGCGGTTCGCCCAGGAGTATTTCCATGGCACAAGTCACCATGCGCGAGATGCTGGAAGCCGGCGTCCATTTCGGCCACCAGACCCGTTACTGGAACCCCAAGATGGCTCCGTACATCTTCGGCGCCCGCGGCAAGATCCACATCATCAACCTCGAGAAGACCCTCCCGCTCTTCAACGACGCGATGAACTTCCTCTCGGGCCTGGCCCAGAAGGGCGGCACCATCCTGTTTGTCGGCACCAAGCGTTCGGCCCGCGAAGCCCTGGCTGAAGAAGCCGGCCGCGCCAACCAGCCGTTCGTCACCGCCCGCTGGCTCGGCGGCATGCTGACCAACTTCCGCACCGTGAAGCAGTCGGTCGCCCGCCTGAAGGAACTCGAAGCCGCCGAAACCGACGGTTCGTTCGACCGCCTGGTGAAGCACGAAGTGCTGGCCCGTCGCCGCGAGCGCGAGAAGCTGCAGAACTCGCTGGGCGGCATCAAGGACATGAACCGCCTGCCGGACGCCCTGTTCATCGTCGATATCGGCCACGAAGACATCGCCGTCCAGGAAGCCCGCAAGCTCGGCATCCCGGTCGTCGCCGTCGTCGATACCAACTACGACCCGGCCCTCGTCGACTACGCCATCCCGGGTAACGACGACGCCATCCGCGCCATCCAGCTCTACGCCCGCGCCGCCGCCGATTCGATCCTCGAAGGCAAGGCCGCCGCTCCGCAGCACGCCGCCCGCGGCGATGCCAACGAGTTCGTCGAGATGGACGAGGCCGGCAACCCGGTCGCCAAGGACGAAGCCCCGCGTGGCGAGCGCCGCAACGACCGTGGCCCGGCCAAGAAGGGTGCCCCGCGCCGCGAAGGCGGCCGTGACGGTGGTCGTGGCCGCGCGTAAGCGCCCCACCCCGTAGCACGCGCTTCCGTTTCACCGGCGCCGCGGCACCACCGCCGCGGCGCCAACCAAAACCATTGAGGAAATACCATGGCTGAGATCACCGCGAGCCTCGTCAAGGACCTGCGTGAGCGTTCGGGCGTCGGCATGATGGAGTGCAAGAAGGCACTCGTCGAAAACAACGGCGACATCGAAGCGGCGATGGAATGGCTGCGCAAGAACGGCATGGCCAAGGCTGACAAGAAGGCCGACCGCGTCGCCGCCGAAGGCCTCGTCGCCGTCGCCACCAAGGGTGGCAAGGGCGTCATGGTCGAAGTGAACAGCGAAACCGACTTCTCGTCGCGCAACGAAGCCTTCATCCAGTTCACCAAGGATGTCGCCAACGTGGCCCTCGAGTCGGGCGCCAAGGACATCGCCACGCTGAAGGCCGCCAAGCTCGGCGACAGCACCGTGGAAGACGCCGCCAAGGCCCTCACGCTCACCATCGGCGAGAAGTTCGACGTGCGCCGCATCGCCACGGTCGAGACCGACGGCGTGCTCGGCTCGTACTCGCACGGCGGCCGCATCGGCGTGCTCGTGGCGCTCAAGGGCGGCTCGGAAGAGCTGGCCAAGGGCATCGCCATGCACGTCGCCGCGATGAACCCGAAGTTCATCAAGGTGGAAGACGTCCCGGCTGATTTCCTCGAGAAGGAAAAGGAAATCGAGCTGTCGAAGATGTCGGACAAGGAAAAGCAGAAGCCGGCCGATATCCTTGAGAAGATCGTGTCGGGCAAGGTCAACAAGATCCTTGCCGACGTGACCCTCGTGGGCCAGTCGTACGTCATCGACACCGAGATCACCGTCGCCGACGCCCTGAAGAAGGGTGGCGCGGAAATCATCGCCGTCGAGCGCCTCGCCGTCGGCGAAGGCATCGAGAAGGTGGTGGACGATTTCGCCGCCGAAGTGATGAAGCAGGCGGGCCTGGCGTAAGCCACCCCACCCGCTGACGAAGAAGCCCGGCCTTTGCGCCGGGCTTTTTTTGTGCCCACCCTCCTGTGGGAGCTTGCTTGCAAGCGATGCCAAAAGGCGAGCCGTGCCCCATCGTCGGGCAAGAACATCGCTTGCAAGCAAGCTCCCACACGGATGCATGAACAGCGACACTTTTTCACGTACCTGTAACAAAGGCGCCGCGCTACACTACCCGCGTTTTGCCCCTTACAAACTGGAGACCCCCATGAGCACCCCGCTGAACCACCGCCGCATCCTGCTCAAGCTCTCCGGTGAAGCCCTCATGGGCAGCGAAGACTACGGCATCGACCCCAAGGTCATCGGCCGCCTGGCCAAGGAAATCCTCGAAGTCATCGACGCCGGCGTCCAGGTCGGCGTCGTCATCGGCGGCGGCAACATCTTCCGCGGCGCCGGCCTTGCCGCCTCCGGCATGGACCGCGTCACCGGCGACCACATGGGCATGCTCGCCACCGTCATGAACGCCCTCGCCATGCAGGACGCCATCGAAAAGCTCGGCGGCGAAGCCCGCACCATGAGCGCCATCAAGATCAACGAGGTGTGCGAGGACTTCATCCGCCGCCGCGCCATCCGCCACCTGGAAAAAGGCCGCGTGGCCCTCTTCGCCGCCGGCATCGGCAACCCCTTCTTCACCACCGATTCCGCCGCCGCCCTGCGCGCCGTCGAGATCGGCGCCGACCTGCTCCTGAAGGCCACCAAGGTCGACGGCGTGTACAGCGCCGACCCGAAGCGCGTGCCCGATGCCACCCGGTACGAGCACCTCAGCTACAACCAGGTCATCGAGCGCCGCCTCGAGGTCATGGATACCGCCGCCATCGCCCTGTGCCGCGAGAACAAGCTGCCGCTGCGCATCTACGACATGACCCAGCCGGGCAACCTGATGAAGATCATGCGCGGCGAGGCCGTCGGCACCCTCGTGGACGCTGGCTGAGCCCGCCCACGGCCGCCCTGCTATACTCGCCTGCTGACCTGATCCACCGGAAAACCGCCCATGATCAACGACATCAAGAAAGATGCTGAGACCCGCATGGGCAAGAGCATCGATTCGCTCAAGCACGACCTGAAGTCCATTCGCACCGGTCGCGCCAACCCGTCGATCCTCGAGAACATCAAGGTCCCGTACTACGGCACGGATACCCCGCTCGCGCAGGTGGCCAACGTCACGACGCCCGATGCCCGCTCGCTGTCGGTGAAGCCGTTCGACAAGGCCATGATCGGCCCGATCGAAAAGGCCATCATGGCGTCCGACCTGGGCATCACGCCCACCACCATGGGCATGGATATCCGCCTGAACTTCCCGCCCCCGACCGAGGAGCGCCGCAAGGAGCTCGCCAAGACCGTGGGCAAGGAAGGCGAGCAGGCCAAGATCGCCATTCGCAACGTGCGCCGCGACGCCATCCAGCATGTCGACAAGCTGCTGAAGGACAAGGCCGTGACGGAAGACGACAAGAAGCGCGCCGACGACGATATCCAGAAGCTCACCGACAAGTTCATCAAGGAAGTGGACGACGTCGTCAAGGAAAAGGAAAAGGAGCTGATGGCGCTCTGACGCGCCATCGGTGCCCCGCCCCATGGCCGCGAAACCCGACGCCCGGGTTCCCCGCCACATCGCCATCGTCATGGATGGCAACGGCCGTTGGGCGAAGCAGCGGCTTCGCCCGCGGACGTTCGGCCACCATGCGGGCCAGAAGGCCGTCCGCGAGGCCGTCGAGTTCTGCCTGCGCCGCGGCGTCGCATCGCTCACGCTGTTCGCTTTCTCCAGCGAGAACTGGGCCCGCCCCGAGGGCGAGGTATCCGCGCTGATGGAGCTCTTCCTGAAGGCGATCGACCGCGAAGTAGCCGAGCTGGACGGCAATGGCGTCCGCATCCGCTTCGTGGGCGATCTCGACGCGTTCGCACCCGCGCTGCGCCAGCGCATGCTGGGGGCCATGGACCGCACGGCCGGCAACACCGCGCTGAACCTCAACGTGGCAGTGAACTACGGCGGCCGCTGGGATATCGCGCGCGCCGCGCGCCTGGCCGCCGAGGCCGCCGCCCGGGGCGAGTTCCCACTGGCCGACCTGGACGAGCAACGCGTCCAGGCCTACACCTGCCTCGCGGACCAGCCGCCGCTCGACCTATTCATCCGCACCGGCGGCGAACGTCGCGTCAGCAATTTCCTGCTCTGGCAGCTTGCCTACGCCGAGCTCTACTTCACCGACACCCTGTGGCCAGACGTCGACCAGGCAAGCTTGGACGAGGCGCTGGAAGACTATGCCCGCCGTGAGCGCCGCTATGGCCGCACGGGCGAGCAGGTCGCCACGGGCTAACGCCAGGCCCCCATGCTGAAGCAACGCGTCATCACCGCGGCGATCCTCCTTCCGGTTGTCCTCGCCCTTATCCTGCTGCCACCCACGGGCTTCTTCGCTGCCGTGGTCGCCATCGTCTTCGTGGGCGCGGCATGGGAATGGGCGCAGCTGGCGGGCCTGCGCACGCCCGCGGGCCGCGCCCTCGTCGCCGCCGCCGCCGCCGTGGTGTTCCTGGTGCTGCTGCTGGTGCGCACGCACGGCCTGCTGGCCGCGCTCACCTTCGCCGGCGTGGCGTGGTGGGTGGCCTGCTGCTTCTGGCTGCGCCACTTCACGTTCGCCGCCGCGCCGAACAGCGAAAACCGCATGCTCAAGCTGGGCGCGGGCCTGCTGGTCATCGTGCCGGCGCTGGCCGCCGTCACCGACATGCACGCCAGCTTCCACGGCCACGGCTGGACCCTGCTCGCCCTCGTCATCGTGTGGGCCGCCGATACCGGCGCCTATTTCAGCGGCCGCTACTTCGGCCGTCGCAAGCTCGCGCCGCGCATCTCCCCAGGCAAGACCTGGGCTGGCGTCTACGGTGCCTTCGTGGCCGGTGGCCTCGTCGCCTTCGTGGGCGGGTGGCTGCTCGGCGTGGCCGACGGCGGCCAACTCGCCGGGCTCATCGTGCTGGGCGTGCTCACCGTCGCGGTGGCCGTCGTGGGCGATCTCTTCGAGAGCCTGATGAAACGGCACGCCTCGGTGAAGGACTCCGGCCACCTGTTCCCCGGCCATGGCGGCCTGCTCGACCGCCTCGACAGCGTCTTCGCCGCCCTGCCCATCTTCGCGGCAGGCAAGCTGATCCTGGGCCTGTAAGCCATGGGAATCCGCCAGGTAGGGGTCCTGGGTGCCACCGGCTCGATCGGCACCAGCACGCTCGACGTCATCGCGCGCCACCCCGACCGCTTCCGCGCCAGCGTACTGGTGGCGAACCGCGGCACCGAGGCCCTGGCGGCGCTCTGCGTACGCTTCCGGCCTGATCTCGCGATCGTCGCCGACCCCTCGATGGAAGCCGACCTGGCCCGCCGCCTCGCCGCCGCGGGGGTCGCCTGCGCCGTCGCCTCGGGGCCCGAGGCCGTCACGGCGGCCGCCGCCGGCCCGCTGTGCGATACGGTGGTGGCCGCCATCGTCGGCGCCGCGGGGCTCGATTCCACGCTCGCGGCAGCGCGCGCTGGCAAGCGCCTGCTGCTGGCCAACAAGGAATCGATCGTGATGGGCGGCGAACTGCTGCTCGGGGCGCTGCGCGAAGGCGGTGGCGACCTGATCCCCGTCGACTCCGAGCACAACGCCATCTTCCAGTGCCTGCCCGGCGGGCGCCCCGCGCTGGGGCCGGCCGGCGTGCGCCGGCTCATCCTCACAGCCAGCGGCGGCCCGTTCCGCGGCCGCACGCGCGCGCAGCTGGGCCAGGTCACGCCCGACGAGGCCTGCGCCCACCCCAAGTGGTCGATGGGGCGCAAGATCTCGGTCGATTCGGCCACGCTGATGAACAAGGGCCTCGAGGTCATCGAGGCGCACCACCTGTTTGGCGCGCCCGCCGATGCCATCGAAGTGGTGGTCCACCCGCAGAGCCTTGTCCACTCGATGGTCGATTACGTCGACGGCTCGGTGCTGGCCCAGCTGGGCAACCCCGACATGCGCACGGCCATCGCCTGCGCGCTGGCCTACCCTGAACGCATCGGGGCCGGCGTGGCGCCGCTGGACCTGGCCGCCCACGCCCGCCTCGATTTCGAAACGCCCGACCTGGACACCTTCCGCTGCCTGGCGCTCGCTTTCGAGGCGCTCCGGGCCGGGGGCGATGCCACGGCCATCCTGAACGCCGCCAACGAGGTCGCCGTCGAGGCCTTCCTCGCTGGCACCCTGCCCTTCCTGGGCATCGCGGAGGTGGTCGAGCGCGTCCTTGAGGAACTGCCGGCCCATCCCGTGGTCGATGTCCAGACGCTGGTGGGGCGCGACGCCGAGGCCCGGCGGGCCGCCCGGGGCGTGCTCCACCGCGCTTACTGCTAAACTCGTTCCACCCAAACGTTTTTTTTCGAGACCCGCCTCCCTGATGAGCCCCTTCCTCGGTTCCGTGTTCTGGCTGCTGGTGACGCTAGGCGTCCTGGTGACCTTCCACGAATTCGGCCACTACTGGGTCGCGCGCCGCTGCGGCGTGCGCGTCCTGCGCTTCTCGGTGGGCTTCGGCCGGCCGCTGTGGCGCCGTGTCGCGAAGGACGGTACCGAATACCAGGTCGCGGCCATCCCGCTGGGCGGCTACGTGAAGATGCTCGACGCGCGCGAGGGCGACGTGCCCGAGGCCGAGCGCGGCCAGGAGTTCACCGGCAAGTCGGTCTGGAAACGCATCGCCATCGTCGCCGCGGGCCCCGTGTTCAACCTCGTGTTCACCGTCGTCGCGTTCTGGGCCATGTTCATCGTGGGCCGGCCCGATGTCGCGCCCATCATCACGGCCGCGCAGGGTTCGCCAGCCGCCGTCGCCGGCATCCACCCGGGCGACCGCCTGCTCGCGGTCGACGGCACGCCCGTCACCACGTGGAGCGATGCCACCGACGTGCTCTTCAACGGCCTGCTCGGCAACGAGCCGGTACCGGTGCACGTGCGCGACACGGGGGGCACCGAGCGCAACGTGGTGCTGCCCATCCAGTCCCTGGCCTTCGGCGACGCCGGCAAGCGCTTCAAGGAGCTGGGCCTCGACCTGCAGCCGCCGCCGGCCGTCGTCCGCGAGGTGGTGCCGGGCGACCCGGCCGCCGCCGCGGGCCTGCGCCCGGGCGACCTCATCACCACGGTCAATGGCAAGGCGGTGGCCGATTTCGCCGCGTTTACCAAGCTGGTTCAGGACGAAGCCGCCAAATCGCCGAAGCTCGCCCTTGGCGTGCAGCGCGACGGCAAGGCCACGGCGGTCGACCTCACGGCCCGCATGGCGTCCGAGCGCGGCCAGCCCACGCGCTGGCTCATCGGCATCGCCGGCCAGCCGCTCGAGGTGGCCACGCTGCGCTACGGGCCCGTCCGCGCCTTCACCGAGTCGCTGTCGGCCACCTGGAACGGCACCACCTCCACCCTGGGCATGATCGGGAAAATGCTCTCGGGCGAGGCCTCGGCCAAGAACATTTCCGGCGTCATCGGCATCGCGCAGGTGGCCAACAGCGCGGCCAACCAGGGCCTGGGCTGGTTCCTCAACTTCCTGGCGCTGGTGTCGCTCAGCCTCGCCATCTTGAACCTCCTGCCCATCCCCGTCTTGGACGGCGGACACCTGCTGTATTACCTTATTGAGTTGGTCAAAGGCAGCCCGGTCAGCGAACGCACCATGATCGCCGGCCAGTACGTCGGGCTCGCCTTGCTGTTTACCCTGATGGGGTTGGCGTTTTTCAACGACATCCAGCGAATGCTCGTCTCGTGACGGGGGCGAATCCGTTTTTTCCGGGCCATGGGTACCAGTCTGCCCATGGCCGAACGATGGCTGGCATGAGCCCGCCACGTGCACCTCTTCGGTT
This sequence comes from Luteibacter yeojuensis, assembly GCF_000964085.1. Taxonomy (GTDB): domain Bacteria; phylum Pseudomonadota; class Gammaproteobacteria; order Xanthomonadales; family Rhodanobacteraceae; genus Luteibacter; species Luteibacter yeojuensis_A. The sequence goes on along the minus strand of NZ_JZRB01000012.1, from coordinate 12,830 downwards.
GCCGGCCTCGTCCGCCGGCAACTGGACTTAACCCATTGGAATCGACGATGAAGCGTATCGCCGCCCTGATCCTGCTCGCCTCCCTGTCCGCCAATGCGCTTGCCTTCGAGCCGTTTGTCGTTTCCGATATCCGTATCGATGGCCTTACCCGCATTGCGCAAGGCACGGTGCTGAGCTACCTGCCGATCGAAAAGGGCGACACCCTCAGCGACGAGAAGGCCCAGGCCGCCATCCGCGCCCTTTACCAGACCAAGTTCTTCAGCGATGTCGAAGTCGACCGCGAGGGCAGCATCCTGGTCATCAAGGTCGTGGAGCGCCCGGCCATCGCCAAGCTCACGTTGCGCGGCAACAAGGACATCAAGGAAGACGACCTGCGCAAGGGCCTGAAGGAGATCGGCCTGGCCGAGGGTGAAACCTTCGACCGCCTCTCGCTCGACCGCGTGCAGCAGGAACTCATCCGCCAGTACTACAACCGCGGCAAGTACAACGTTTCGGTCGACCCGCACGTTGTCCAGCTCGACCGCAACCGCGTCTCCATCGACATCGAGATCCGCGAAGGCAAGGCCGCCAAGATCAAGGAAATCAACGTCGTCGGCAACAAGGCGTTCACCGACAAGGAAATCCGCGACGGCTTCGAGTCCAACACCTCGAACTGGCTGTCGTGGTACTCGAAGGACGACCAGTACTCGCGCGAGAAGCTCTCGGGCGACCTGGAAAAACTCAGCAACTACTACATGAACCGCGGCTACGCCGATTTCGGCATCGATTCCACGCAGGTGGCGATCAGCCCGGACAAGCGCGCCATGTACGTCGACGCCAGCGTCAAGGAAGGCGAGGTCTACACCGTTTCCGACGTGAAGCTGCTGGGCGACCTCATCCTGCCGGAAGAAACCCTGCGCAAGCTGGTGTACATCCACAAGGGCGATACGTTCAACCGTGCCGCCATCGAAGCCTCCAGCGACGCGATCAAGGCCATCCTCGCCAACATCGGCTACGCCTTCGCCAAGGTCACGCCGGTGCCGAAGCTGGACAAGGACAAGCGCACGGCCGACCTCACCCTGTTCATCGAGCCGGGCAAGCGCGTCTACGTGCGCCGCGTGGTGTTCCAGGGCAACACCCGCACCGAGGACGAAGTGCTGCGCCGTGAAATGCGCCAGCTCGAGGGCGCCTGGTATTCGCAGGGCGCCATCGACCGCTCGAAGACCCGCCTGCAGCGCCTCGGTTACTTCAAGACCGTCGACATCGACAAGCAGCTCGTGCCCGGCACCGTCGACCAGGTCGACCTCACCGCCAAGGTCGAGGAACAGTCGGCCGGCTCGCTCATGTTCGGCGTGGGTTACTCGCAGTACTCCGGCATCATCCTGTCGGCGTCGGTTTCGCAGAACAACTTCCTGGGCACGGGTGACCGCTTCTCGATCGGCGCGGAAACCAGCACGTACTACAAGCGCGTCAACGCGAGCTACGTGAACCCGTACCTCACCGACTCGGGCATCGCGCTGGGCTACAACCTGGGCTACAGCAAGCTCGATTACGGCGATACCGACCTCGCGAACTACACCTACAGCACCAAGTCGTTCGAGACCACGCTGTCGTTCCCGATCACGGACTTCGACTCGCTCTCGACCAGCCTGGGCATCAGCTCCAACCTCATCAACAGCTCGTTCTACACGCCGCAGGAACTCATCGCGTACCAGGATGCCCTGGGCAACAAGACGATCCACTCGTGGACATCGAGCCTGGGCTATACGCACGACACCCGCAACAGCTACTGGGCGCCCACCCGCGGCGGCCAGCTGTCGCTGAACGTCTCCGGCGCGCTGCCGGGTTCCACGGTGCAGTACTACAAGATCTTCGGCGAAGCCAATCACTATTGGCCCATTGGCAAGGGCTTCGTGCTCTACCTCGATGGCCAGGTGGGTTACGGCAAGACCTACGGCCAGACGTACGACAACAACGGCTACCAGGTCGATCCGACCACGGGCCAGGTCGCGGTCGATGCGAACGGCAACCCGGTCACCCTTTATAAGAAGGGCGACAAGGTGCAGTTCCCGTTCTGGGAGAACTACTACGCCGGCGGTGTCCGCGACGTGCGCGGCTTCCAGGACAACACGCTGGGTCCCCGCCTGTGCGATGGCCGCAGCGCCAGCTCGATCCCCGACAGCAAGAACCGTTGCACGGGTGGCTACTACTCGTACGGCCAGCCCGTGGGTGGCGCGTTCAAGGTGCTCGGCACCGCGCAGGTGTTCCTGCCGCTGCCCTTCCTGAAGGACGTGAACACCGCCCGCGTCTCGTGGTTCGTCGACGTCGGCAACGTCTACAAGGATTACGGCTCGTTCGATGCCAGCGACCTGCGTGCCTCCACCGGCCTCTCGCTGCAGTGGCAGGCGCCGATCGGCCCGCTGATCATCAACTTCGCCGTGCCGTTCCGTAAGAAGGACGGCGACAACCGCTTCGTCGAGCGCATCCAGTTCACGTTCGGCAACCAATTCTAAAACCGCACCTGTGGGAGCGCACTTGTGCGCGAAAAGCCAACAGAGCGGTAAAGCGGTTCACTACAATCCCGGGGTGGCAGGTCAAAAGCCTCGCCACCCCTTTTCATTCAGGGAGCCTCCCCGTGACCGGCAACCCCCACTACACCCTGGCCGAGCTGGCCGAGCGCTTCGGCCTCGAGGCCCACGGCGACCCGGCCACCGTCGTCGACGGCGTCGGCACGCTCGGTACCGCGACGGCCACGCAGTTCACCTTCCTGTCCAACCCGAAATACACCTCGCAGCTGGCCACCACCCAGGCCGGCATCGTGGTGCTGAACGCCGATGCGCTGCCCCTGCGCAGCGGCGCCGCGTTGGTCGCGAAAGACCCCTACGTGGCCTATGCGCGCATCGCCGCCCTGTTCGAGCGGATGGCCGAGGCACCGCGTGGCATCCACGCCAGCGCCGTCGTGGCACCCTCGGCGCGCATCCACCCCACGGCCAGCATTGGCCCGTGCTGCGTCGTCGAAGACGGCGCGGTGGTGGACGAGAACGCCATCCTGGGCCCCCATTGCACCATCGGCCCTGGCTGCGTCGTGGGTGCCGGCTCGCGGCTCGTGGCCCGGGTGACGCTGGTCATCCGTGTCACCCTGGGCAAGCGCGTGCTGGTGCACCCGGGCGCGGTCATCGGCTCGGACGGCTTCGGCCTCGCCTTCGACCGCGACCACTGGGTGAAGCTGCCGCAGCTGGGCGGCGTGCGGATCGGCGACGACTGCGAAATCGGCGCCAATACCACCATCGACCGGGGCGCGCTGGAAGACACGGTGCTCGAGGACGACGTGCGCCTCGATAACCAGATCCAGATCGCCCATAACGTGCACATCGGGGCCCATACCGCCATGGCGGGCTGCTCCGCCGTGGCCGGTAGTGCCAAAATCGGCCGTTACTGCCTGATCGGGGGCAACGCGGGCATCCTCGGCCACCTCGAAGTGGCCGACCGGGTTACCATCACCGCGAAAAGCCTGGTCACGGCATCCATCCGCGAGCCAGGCGAGTACTCGTCGGGCTCCCCGCTGCAGGAAAACCGCCAGTGGCGGCGCAATGCGGCGCGAATGAAACACCTCGACGAGTTTGCGCGCCGCCTTTCGGCGCTGGAAAAGGACAAAGGGCAATGACCGATACGAAAGCTGCCGTGACCCTCCCGGTGGATGTTGAACAGATCCAGCGGCTCCTGCCGCACCGCTACCCGTTCCTCCTCGTCGATCGGGTGACGGAGATCGACCCGGGCAAGACCATCACGGCCATCAAGAACGTCACCATCAACGAGCCGTTCTTCCAGGGTCATTTCCCGGGCCACCCGGTGATGCCGGGCGTGCTCATCGTCGAAGCCATGGCCCAGACGGCCGGCCTGCTCACGCAGATCACCAGCCAGATGGACGGTGCCAGTGGCAGCCCGCTGTTCTACCTGGTGAAGGTGGATAACGCCCGCTTCTCGTCGGTGGTTTCCCCGGGCGACCAGCTGGTGATGAAGGTATCGCTCAAGCGCCTCATCCGCGGCATGGGCCTGTTCGAAGCCAAGGCCTACGTCGATGGCGAAGTGGCCGCCTGCTGCGAGCTGATGTGCGCCGCGAGGAACGACAAATGATCCACCCCACCGCGCAGATCGATCCGTCCGCGCGGATCGCGGACAACGTCAGCATTGGTGCCTACAGCATCATCGGTGCGGACGTGGTCGTCGGCGAAGGCACCAGCATCGGGCCGCACGTGGTGATCGAGGGCCCCACCGTCATCGGTCGCGACAACCGCATCATGCAGTTCGCCTCCATTGGCGGCCCGCCGCAGGACAAGAAGTGGCAGGGCGAGCGCACCGAGGTCATCATCGGCGACCGCAACCTCATCCGCGAGTTCGTCACGATCAACCGTGGCACGGGCGATGGCGGCGGCATCACCCGCATCGGCAACGACAACTGGCTGCTGGCTTACGTGCACGTGGCGCACGACTGCCAGGTAGGCAACCACGTGGTGTTCTCGAACTACTCCGCCCTGGCGGGCCACGCCGAGATCGGCGACTGGACCATCATGTCGGGCTACTCGGGCGTGCACCAGTTCTGCAAGGTGGGCGCGCACGCGTTCATCGGCATGGGCTGCCTCGTCGGTTCCGACGTACCGCCGTTCGTCATGATGGCCAACGAAACCCGCGGCCGTCCGCGCGGCATCAACAGCGAAGGCCTGAAGCGCCGTGGCTTCGACACCAGCCGCATCGCCGCCATCAAGCGCGCCTACCGCACGCTGTACATGGCCGGCCTGCCGCTTGCCGAGGCCCGCGAGCAGCTCGTCTCGCAGGCGGAAACCAGCGAGGACGTGCGCCAGATGCTCGAGTTCCTCGACCGCAGCGAGCGCTCGCTCGCCCGGTGACAGCCGTGCCTGCCTCCCCCACCATCGCGCTGGTCGCCGGTGAAGACTCCGGCGACCAGCTGGGTGCCGACCTGATCGACGCCCTGCGCATCCGCTACCCGGGCGCGCGCTTCGTCGGCATCGGCGGCCGCCGTATGGTGGCCCGCGGGTTCGACTCCTGGTTCGATATCCGCGAGCTTTCGGTGATGGGCTTCGCCGAGGTGGTGAAGCACCTGCCGCGCCTGCTCAGGCTGCGCAAGGCACTGGTGGGCCGCCTGCTTGCCGAGCGCCCCGACGTCACCATCGGCATCGATGCCCCCGACTTCAACCTGAGCGTGGAAAAGCGCCTCAAGGCCGCCGGGCTGCGCACGGTGCACTATGTCAGCCCCTCGGTGTGGGCGTGGCGCGAGAAGCGCGCGGAAAAAATCGGCCAGTCGGCCGACCGCGTGCTGTGCCTGTTCCCCATGGAGCCGCCGATCTACGCCAGGCATGGCGTGGACGCACGCTTCGTGGGCCATCCGCTCGCCGATACCTTCCCCATGGTCTCCGACCGCGCCGGCGCACGCGACGCGCTGGGCCTGCCGCACGATGCGCCGGTGCTGGCCGTGCTGCCCGGCAGCCGGCCCAGCGAGATCGAGCGCATCGGCGCCATCTTCATCGAAGCCGCCCGCCAGGTGGCCGGCGCCATGCCTGCCTTGCGCATCGTCGTGCCGGCCGCCAACGAACGCGTCCATGCGCGCCTCGCCCAGCTGCTGGCGGGTTTCCCGGGCACGCCGCCCTTGCTGACCGACGGGCATTCCCACGAGGCGATGCTGGCGGCCGACATGGTGCTGCTCGCCTCGGGCACGGCCACGCTAGAGGCCATGCTGGCCAAGCGGCCCATGGTGGTTGGCTACCGCGTCTCCCCCACCAGCTACCGCATCGCCAAGGCCATGCGCATGCTGAAAACCGACGTCTACAGCCTGCCCAACATCCTGGCCCGCGCGTGTGGCCTCGGCCGCAAGCTACTGGTGCCGGAGTTCATGCAGGACGCGTGCACGGCGGATAACCTCGCAGCCGCCACGCTCGCGATGCTTGGCGACAGTGAGCGCCGCGGCGGCATCGTCGCCGCGTTCGAATTCCTGCACCAGGCGTTGCGTGGCGGCCTCGAAGGCAAAGCCGCCGACCACGCCGCCGAAGCCATCGCCGACTTCGTGGCACCGCATGCCCCGTAAACCCAACGTCACCCGCCAGCTCGGCGCCGACCATGTCGTGGCCGGCGTGGACGAGGCAGGGCGCGGCCCGCTGGCCGGCCCGGTGGTGGTGGCCGCGGTGATCCTCGACCCGGCGCGCGCCATCCGTGGCCTCAACGACTCCAAGCAACTGGACGAAGCCACGCGCGAGAAGCTCTACGGCCGCATCGTGGAGCGCGCGCTGGCCTACGCCATCGTCTTCGTGGAACGCGAAGAGATCGACCGCATCAACATCTTCCAGGCCACCATGGCCGGCATGACGCGCGCCCTGCTCGGCCTGTCGGTCACGCCCACCATGGCCCTCGTCGATGGCAACCGCCTGCCCAGGGCCATGCCGTGCACGGGCCAGGCCGTCATCGGCGGCGACGCCACCGAGCCGGCCATCAGCGCCGCCTCCATCCTGGCCAAGGTCAGCCGCGACCGGCACATGAAGGCCCTCGACCAGGTACACCCGGGCTACGGCTTCGCGAAGCACAAGGGTTATGGCGTGCCCGAACACCTCGAGGCGCTGGGCCGCCTGGGCCCATGCGACGCCCACCGCCGCAGCTTCGCCCCTGTCAGGCGCTGGTACGAGCCCGAGGCCGTGGATGCGGCCATCGGCGACCTGTTCGCCGCCACTTTGTGACGCAGGTCACACTTTGCCGGTTTTGTGACAGAAGCCCTAAAGTCCCCGGCCACCCTGGCCGATAGCTGAGCTAACGCCCCCTTGTGGGCGTCCGCTTAGCCATTGAAACAGGGATCACCATGAAGAAGTTCGCCATCGCCGCCGTGCTGATGCTCGCCGCCCCGCTCTCCGCGCAGGCCGCGTGCGCCGCCAAGGATTTCGCCATCGACGGTTTCGCCGTGAAGCTGCAGCAGGGCTCCGGCCAGCCGCGTTTCAGCATGAAGGGCAACCTCGTCAACAAGTGCGGCGAAGCCGCCGCCGCGCAGATCCGCATCGACGCGAAGGACGCCTCGGGCAAGGTCATCGCCAGCAAGCAGGGCTGGCCGGCCGGCACCTCGAACATCGAGCCGGGCAAGAGCGTCGATTTCGACCTCGGCCGCCTCTTCCGCTACCAGCCGGACATGTCGGACTACACCGTCGTCGTTTCGGACGTGAAGGCCTGGTAATTCCCTTCGGGGTACCGGGTTGCCTGTGGGAGCGCGCTTGCGTGTTTACCCCCTCTTCGGGGGCGATCGCGCGCAAGCGCGCTCCCACATGTTTTTGTCTAGATCGGGATCCAGCGAACCTTGTCGCCCGCGGCGAACGCTTGTTCGCGCGAGGGTAGCCACACCAGCGCGTGGGCCGAGGCAAGGTTGCTGAGCATGTGCGATTCCTGCCGCGGCAACAGCCCCAGGCGCGCCGTGCCGTCATCCAGCGACATGCGCATCCGCACCAGCCTGTCGCGCTCGCTGTCGGCCTCTACAGGGCCATCCAGCACACCTTGCCGCCATGCGGGCCGCGCCGCCGTCTCGCCTTCCAGATGGCCAAGCACCGCACGCGCATGCACCGCCAGGCACACCAGCACCGCGGCCGGGTTGCCCGGCATGCCGAGCAGCACCGTGCCTTCGCGGGTGCCGAACCATAGCGGCTTGCCCGGCTTCTGTGCCACTTTCCAGAACACCTGGTGCACGCCGAGGCGATCGGCCACCGCGGGGACGTAGTCGCGATCGCCCACCGACACGCCGCCGCTCGTCACGACGAGGTCCGCGCTGTCGAGCGCCGCGCTCATCGCTTCTTCCAGCGCCGCCTCGTCATCGCGCACGTAGGCCACGACCGGTTCGCCATAGCCGTTCTCCACGAACCACGCGCGCAGCAGCGGGCCGTTGGCGTCATACACCTTCGCCGGCCCCAGCGCGTCGCCCACCTTCACCACCTCATCGCCCGTGACCAGCACGGCGACGCGGGGGCGGCGGTGGACATCCACGGCATCGACACCCGCCATGGCCATGGCCGCGAGGATGCCCGCGGTGACGCGCTGGCCCGCTTCCGCGATCACCGCACCTTCAACCAGTTCCTCGCCTTCGAAACGCACGCCCTCGCCCGGGGGCACCGCCGCACGGATGGCGATGGTGTCGCCCGCGCGATCGACGATCTCCTGCCGTGCCACGGCATCCGCGCCCACCGGCAGCATGCCGCCGGTGAGGATGCGCACCGCCTGCCCCGGGCCCACGCTGGCGCTGGCGGCTTCGCCCGCCGCCGTGCTGCCCACCAGCGTGAGCGGCCGCCCGGCGTCGGCGCTGCGGATCGCATACCCGTCGAGCGAACTCTGGGTGAAACGGGGTAGCGCGATGCGGGCCAGGGCGGGCTCGGCCAACACGGCGCCCAGTGCCAGTTCCAGTGGCACGCGCTGCATGCCCAGTGGCTGGACCACCTCCCGGTAGTGGCCAAAGGCGTCGGCCAGCGGCAGCAACGCCATGTCAGCCGGCCTCCCCGTAACCGCCGGGGTGCTTGCCGCCCGTGCGGCCCGTCTCGAGCAGGTGGACCAGGCCAGGCAGCGTGGCAGCCAGCGATTCGCTGGCACCCCCGCGACTGCCGGGGAACGTAAGGATCAGCGTATCGCCCGCGTAGCCCGCCACGCCACGCGACAGCATGGCGAACGGCATGCGCTGCTGGCCGAAGGCGCGGGCGGCTTCCATGATGCCGGGGATCTCCACGTCGAGCATCGGTTTCACCACGTCGACCGTGACATCGCGCGGGCCGAGCCCGGTACCGCCGACGGTGATGACGAGTTCCACCTTGCGCTCGCGCAGGCTGAGCAACGCGTTGCCCAGCAGGTGCGGGTCATCGGGCAGCACGGTGTACTCGATGGGCGCGAAGCCGGCGGCGCCGAGCGCGTCGCGGACATGCGCCCCCGCGGTATCCGGCTTGGCGCCGGAGGCCACCGTGTCGGAGAGCACCAGCACCGCGGCGCTGCGCGCCGCGCTGAGCGTACGGCGATAGTGCGACTTGCCACCGAGCTTGCGCTCGAGCCGGCAGTCGTCGATATGCAGTTCCTCGGGTTCCGCGTAAGGCTTGAGCATGTCGTACAGCGTCAGCGCCGCGAGGCTGGCGGCGGTGAGCGCCTCCATTTCCACGCCGGTGGGCCCGATGGTCTCCACCTGCGCGACGACGCGCACCGACGCCTCGGCCAGTTCGTAGGTGATATCCGCGCGATGGATCGGCAGCGGGTGGCACAGCGGGATCAGCTCATCGGTGCGCTTGGCGGCGAGGATGCCGGCCACGCGCGCGGTTTTCAGCGCGTCGCCTTTCTCCGTCTCGCCGCTGCGCAGCAGCGCGATGCAGTGCGGCGGCGCGTGGAGCGTAGCGGTGGCGCGCGCGATGCGCTTTGAATCCGGTTTCTGGCTGACGTCTTTCATCCGTGGCTCGCGTGCGAGGGGTGGCCGTGCGCGTGCGGCGTGGCGCCGTCGAGGTCGTCGCGGATGCAGCAACCTTCGACGAAGGCGCTGCTGCCGTCGGCGTAGAACTCTTCTTTCCAGATGGGCGCGGTGTGCTTCACCGCGTCGACCGCATGGCGGCAGGCCTCGAAGGCCTCCGCGCGGTGCGCCGCGCGTACCACGCAGGCGATAGCGGTATCGCCGATGGCAAGGTCGCCCAGGCGGTGCACGATACGCACGTAGGGCACGTTGTAGCGGCGCCGCGTCGCGTCCTCCACCTCGCGGATCACCTTTTCAGCGAGCGGCTCGTGCGCGGTGTAGGCAAGATGCGTCACCCCGCGGCCTTCGTGGTGGTCGCGTACCGTGCCGACAAAGAGCGCGAGCCCACCGCAATCAGGGTGCGCATCGAGCTCGAGCAATGGCTCGATGGCGATGGGCGTGTGCGAGAGCACCGGATGGGCCATGGCTCAGCCCCCCGCCACGGGCGGCAGCAGCGCCAGGCGCCCATCGGCCGGCATGGCATCGGCGCGCCGCACGATGGTGTCGCCGGCGACGCACGCGCACCGATCGAGCGACGCGGCCAGTTCGGGTTTCGCACGCGCCAGCAGGGCGACGGCATCGGCCACCGTCACGATGCCGGTGCCCGCGTCGAGGCGGACTTCGCGCGCGCCGGCCAGCCGCGCCAGGTTGGCATAGAGTTCGAAGGTAATCGCGGTCATGAGTTCCCGGGCGGGTCAGCCGCCCATCGCATGCATGGTGATGGGCCGGTCCACGGGGCCGGGATGCGCGGCGTACCCGGCGTCCTTCAGCCATACGGCCCGGCGGATGGTGGTGTTGAGCTCGTCGTCGCCCGCACCGTCGCGCATGCGCGCGCCCAGCGGCGTGCCCACTGCCGAAAACAGGCACGTGAACAGCTCGCCCGTGGCCGTGATGCGCAAGCGGTCGCAGCTGGCGCAAAACGGGTGCGAGACGGTGGAGATGATGCCCAGCGGGTAATGGCCGTCCACGCGGTAGGGCGATGCCGGGTCGTTGCCGCGCGGCAAGGCTTCCACCGCGTGGCGTTCGCCGATGGCCGCGAGCATCTCGGCCTCGGTGACCACCGCGCCCCGTTGCCACTGGCCCGGGGCATCGAGCGGCATGTACTCGATGAAACGCAGCGGCAGCCCCTGCTGCATGGCCCATTCCAGCAGCGGCACCACCTGGGTGTCGTTGCCTCCGCGCACGACCACGGCGTTGAGTTTCACGGCTGCGCCCGCGTCTGCCAAGGCGCGGATGCCGTCGAGCACGGGGGCCACCTCGCGCTTTGTCAGCGCGCGGAACGCGGCCGGGTCGACCGCGTCGAGGCTGACGTTGAAATCATCGATGCCGGCCGCGACGAGGGCAGCCGCCACGGGTGCGATGCGCGACGCGTTGGTGGTCATGGAAAGCCGACGCAGGCCGCGCTCGCGCAGGCTGTCGATGGCGCGCACGCATTCGACCAGGTCGCGGCGCAGCAGCGGTTCGCCGCCGGTGAGGCGGATCTGGTCGATGCCCGCGTCCACGAACAGGCCGGCCAGGCGCAGGATCTCGCCGCGCCCGAGCAGGCTGGCGCGCGGCAACCAGGCCGGGTGCTCGGGCATGCAGTACGTACAGCGGAAATTGCAGCGATCCGTAAGGGATACGCGCAGCTTGCGCTTGGTACGGCCGTGGCTGTCGATCAGGGCGGGCATGGCGCACATCGTGCCAGAGAACACGTGCACGCGCCTTGAAGCGATTCGCCAAAACCCTGCCCGAAAGGCATGGCCGGGCGGGGTTTTTCCGCAGCGCGTCACGCGACCCCTTAAAAAAAGATGCATCGGATGCGAAAAAACTTCGCGGACCCTATTTTCAGCGGACCAAAGCAACGCTAGAGTGAGTCGCCCGCTGGGCACCGGCCTCCAGGGCCGCCTCTTTCGATCCAAGTGACAAGGAATATCATGGCCACGACCAAAAAAACGGCGGCGAAGAAGGCCGCTGCCAAGGCTCCCGCCAAGGCTGCCAAGGCTGTAAAAGCCACCAAGGCTCCCGCCGCGCTGAAGCCGATCAAGGATCCGTTTTCGAAGTCCTCGCTCGTCTCGCACATCGTCGAGCAGAGCGGTGTTGATTCCAAGAGCGTGAAGGCCGTCCTGGCCTCGCTCGAAGGCGCCATCAGCGCCTCGGTCCACAAGAAGGGCGCGGGCACGTTCACGCTGCCGGGCCTCCTCAAGATCACGTCCGTTGCGGTGGCTGCCAAGCCGAAGCGCAAGGGCAAGGATCCGTTCACGGGTGAAGAGCGCTGGTTCGCTGCCAAGCCCGCCTCGGTGAAGGTCAAGGTCCGTCCGCTCAAGAAGCTGAAGGACGCCGCCGCCTGATCCCCTGCGGCGGTATAAACCGCCGCGGATCGACGAGGTACCCAAAAGCCCCCGCCCCTGGCGGGGGCTTTTTTGTGCCGATACCAACGGCATCCCATGCCCCACGGGATCCACCTGAATTGTGGAAGCCAACTGACTTGTGGGAGCCAGCTTGCTGGCGATGCTCTTTGATCGGTTCATCCGCTGTCGCGAATGCATGTTTCCAGCGGCTTGCGCCGCCTTAGGCTGGCCGGCTTTCGGCAGTCGGGGGCGGGCAGGCCCTTGGGGCCGCCAGTCGCGGACCTTCGGACCGGGCCGTAGTGCCGCTGTCGCGACAACCTACCGCTTGGCGGCCCTCCGCTCATGTCGGCCCCAAGGGCCTGCCCGCCCCCGAGTCGATGCGCCTGGTGTCGTGGGGCACAAGCCGGTGCTGCGTTGTGCCACGCTCGTTCATCCACACCGCGTTCCAGTACGGGTAGAGGCCGACGTGCGAGACGAGACCGGCGCGCACGGCGTTGGCCACGACGAACCGTGCCACCGCCCGGGCGTCGGCATCCCTCGCCAGGACCCGATCCTGGAACGCGCGCTGCCAAAGCGGGAATGTGCGCCCTTGTGCACGTAGGGCACGGGTCATTCGCGATCGTGCGCGTGCGAGGACCTTTGATAGCTCGACGTCATCCAGCCGGATCAATACATGGAGATGATCGGGCATCAGGATCCACGCAAGACATTGGGCACGTCTCCACGTCTTATGCGAATGGATGATGCGGGAGGCCGCGCGCGCGGCACGATAGTCACCGAAGATCGGCGCGCGATTCCAGGTCACGAAGGTCACCAGATGGATCGGCCCGGCCCCGGACACCCGCTTACTCCAAGATGGAATTTGGCCGCTCTCGCACGTCATGCGATGAAGCATGGCGAATGCCGTGCCCTAAACCGATCGGCGCAGGGCGCGTCGATCCGTAAGGTAACGCCTCGGGGCACGCGCTTTTGCCCCACGAAACGAAGCGCGTGGACTCGGTGGCGGGTGG
>NZ_JZRB01000119.1 GCF_000964085.1 Luteibacter yeojuensis | reverse complement strand
GAGCGCCTGCTCGACGAAGTGACCCTGTTCCTGCATAGCGTGGAAGCCTCGCTGCCCACCGACCAGCAGCGCCTGCTGCGCGAGGCGCGCAAGCGCGACGCCATGCTCGATGGCCGCACCGTGCTGCTGGCCGAGGACGACGTGCGCAACATCTTCGCGCTCACCAGCGTGCTGGAGCCGCTTGGCGTGAAGCTCGAGATCGCGCGCAACGGCCACGAAGCCGTGGAGAAGCTGGCCACCACCGAGGTCGACCTGGTGCTGATGGACATCATGATG
>NZ_JZRB01000118.1 GCF_000964085.1 Luteibacter yeojuensis | reverse complement strand
CGATGGCGGCCGCCATCGTGCTGTGCCTCGGCCTTGGCGGGGCCGGCGGCTGGCTGGCCCGCGGCATGGGCACGGGTGGCGTCGCGCCCATGGCCGATGCGATGCAGGCCTACCGCCTGCTCGCGGTGGACCACGGCCTGGGCCTGGATATCAGCACGCCGAACGAGAACGACCTGCGGGCATGGCTCAGCGGCCGCGTGGGCGCCGACGTACGCCTGCCCGACCTGGCCGATGCCGGCTTCCGCCCCATGGGCGGCCGCCTGTTCGCCACCGACCAGGGGCCCGCGGCCATGGTGCTCTACGACGACGGCAACGGCCACACGGTGAGCTTCTACGTACGCCCGCCGGGCGCGGCACGCCACCTGCTACCGCGCGGCGAGCGCGAGGACGGTGGCCTGCTGGCGAATTACTGGTCGTCGGGCGGGCACAACTACGCGATCGTGGCGCTGGCCGACTCGGCCGGCCGCATGGCGGCGCAACGCATGGCGGGCAAAGCCCTGTAGGAGCCCACTTGTGGGC
>NZ_JZRB01000117.1 GCF_000964085.1 Luteibacter yeojuensis | reverse complement strand
CCCTGGAAGAACATCGCAGCCATCGGCGGCACCGAAACAATCAGCACCGTCATCAACAGGCCAATGCCACCGGTCTGCAGGGCGAGGTTCGACAGGCCCTCCGGGCTGCCCGGCATGAACATCCTGACGACTTTCGATGCCCAGGTTGCCGCGGCAACACGAGCGGTGAGTTCGAGCACCATGCTCGCGACCGCGCTCAGCAGTGCCATCGAGAAAACGGTGCCCAAGCCGTACATCAGCCACCTTCGGAACAGGTCCTTGGTTTGGTCAAATATCAGGCAGAGGATGAACAGTGGCCCAAGGCCGATGAACAGGGCCATCGCGAACTTATAGA
>NZ_JZRB01000116.1 GCF_000964085.1 Luteibacter yeojuensis | reverse complement strand
GCGGGCAAGTATCCTGTGCTTATGGGCGGCGGCTTCGTGCTCCCGCCGATCCTGCCGCAAGACCCTGCGCTGTTTGCATGGTTGCGTGAAGCACACCGCTACCTCGCGTGGCTGTTCTTCCTCACGTTCCTCGCGCACATGGGCGCCGCGTTGATGCACGGGCTGATTCGCCGCGATGGTGTGCTCAAGTCGATGACCACGGGCAACTAGCCGGGCCCGCTCGTTGTAGGAGCGCGCTTGCGCGC
>NZ_JZRB01000115.1 GCF_000964085.1 Luteibacter yeojuensis | reverse complement strand
CCGGAAACGATATCCGTCCCAAGGAACCCCGATGTACATCCAAGATTCCCCGACCCGCCTGCTGCCCGATGTCGCCTCGCAGGAGCACGCCCTGGCCATCGGCTCGCTCGACTGGGTGGGCATGGATGGCATGGAGATGCCCGTGGCGTTCGACGCCGGCGACGGCGATGTCCGCGCCACCGGTGCACGGGTGGGCGCCTTCGTGAACCTCACGAAGCCCGAGAAGCGCGGCATCCACATGTCGCGCCTTTACCTGCTGGTGTCCGAGGCGCTCTCGGCCGGCCCGCTTACCGTCGGCGGCCTCCGCGCCCTGCTGGGCGAGTTCCTTTCATCGCACGAGGGGCTCTCCGACCACGCCCGCATCACCATCGGCTTCGAGCACCTCGTGCGGCGCCGCGCGCTGCGCAGCGACAACAGCGGCTGGCGCGCTTACCCCATTACCCTCGATGCCACGCTGAGCGGCGACCGGTTCCACCTCGAGGTGACCACCGACGTGGTGTATTCCTCCACGTGCCCGGCCTCCGCCGCGCTGTCGCGGCAGCTCATCCAGGATGCGTTCGCCAGGTCGTTCCCGGCGGAGCACGCGCTCGACCGCGAGACGATCCTGGCGTGGCTGGGCTCGGAGCAGGGCATCGTCGCCACGCCGCACGCACAGCGCAGCACGGCCACGATCCGCGTGGCGCCGAAGGGCGAGGGCACCTTCAACCTCATCGGCATGATCGGCCGCGTGGAAGACGCGCTGGGCACGCCCGTGCAGACCGCGGTGAAGCGCGCCGACGAGCAGGCCTTCGCGCTCGCCAACGGCGGCAACCTCATGTTCTGCGAAGACGCCGCCCGCCGCATCCAGAAGACCCTGGACGCGGACCCCACGGTCGCCGACTTCCACGTCCGCGTGGCGCACCACGAAAGCCTGCACCCGCACGATGCGGTGGCGTTTGCCTCAAAAGCGCGTTGATGCCCCGCGTAGGAGCCCACACTGTGGGC
>NZ_JZRB01000114.1 GCF_000964085.1 Luteibacter yeojuensis | reverse complement strand
TTCGTCGAGCAGGCGCTCGGGCGAGCGTGCGCCCTTGATGATGATGCTCTTGGAATAGCGGCGCAGGCGCTGCTCCTCCTCGCGGGTGAGCGAGCGGCCGGTGTACACGATGACCGGCGGGAACGCGAAGGCCTCGCTGCGCGCCATGTGCTCGAGGAGGTCATAGCCGCTGCCGTCGGGCAGCACCAGATCCATCACCAGGCAGTCGAAGGTGGCACTGCCCAACTGGTCGAGGGCCTCGCGGATGCTGCCCACGGCCACGATCTCGAGCTGGTCGCGGGCCAGCAGCAGCGTGAGGTTCGCGCGCAGCTCGGCGTCATCCTCCACGATGAGCAGCCGGCGCATGGTGCGCTGGTGGCGGTCTTCGAGCTGGGCGATGGCGTCGACGAGGTGCTCGCGGGTGGCCGGCTTCAGCAGGTGGCCCACGGCGCCGAGTTCCATGGCGACCTGGGAATGCTCCTGCGCGGAGACCACGTGCACCGGGATATGGCGCGTGGCGGGGTCGCGCTTCAGGCGCTCGAGCACGCTCAGGCCGGAGACATCCGGCAGGCCGATATCGAGCAGCACGCCGCTGGGGTGGTGCAACGCCGCCAGCGCCAGGGCCTCGTCGGCCGTACCGGCCACGATGCAATCGAAGTCGAGCTCGTGGGCCAGGTCGACCAGCGCGTGGGCGAACGCGGCCTCGTCTTCCACCACGAGGATGAGACGGCCCGGGCGCTGGCGTGAGGCGCGGTCGTCGGGGACGGCCGAGGTGGCCGCGGCGGCCTGGATGGCCGGCATGGCGGCAGGCGCGGGCGTACGCGGCACGGGCGACGCCTGTGCCGGCGTGGCAGTAGCCGCCGGCGCGGTCTCGCTGGCGAATGCGCTGCCATCGGTGGGCAGCTCCAGCGTGAAGCTGCTGCCGCGCCCCGCCTCGCTGGCCACCGTGATATCGCCGCCCATGCGGCGCGCGAGGTCGCGCGAGATGGATAGGCCAAGGCCGGTGCCGCCGAACTTGCGGTTGGTGCTGCCATCGGCCTGGCGGAACGCCTCGAAAATCACCTGCTGCTGGGCCGGGTCGATGCCGATGCCCGTGTCGGAAACGGTGAAGCGCACGCGCCCGGCCGCCGCCGCTTCGACACGCAGCGCCACCTCGCCCTGGCTGGTGAACTTCACGGCATTGGCCACGAGGTTCTTCACCACCTGGCGCAACCGCTGTTCATCGCCGACCAGCCGCGCGGGCGCGCCCGGCGCCATCTCGATGCGCAGCGACAAGCCCTTCTCGCTCGTCAGCGGCTCGAACGTCTCGCGCACCCGGGCCAGCACGCCTTCCACCGACATGGGCTCGGCCACGATCTCTACGTGGCCCGCCTCGATGCGCGACAGGTCGAGGATGTCGTTGAT
>NZ_JZRB01000113.1 GCF_000964085.1 Luteibacter yeojuensis | reverse complement strand
GGCGCCCGCCGAGCCGGCCGCACCCGCCCCGTCGCCGCGGCCCCCGCAGCGCACCGAGCCGCGCATCGACCTCGACCTGCCGTTCGAACTCGACGAGCCGGCCACGCCACGCCAGGCCGCACCCGCGCCCACGCCGCCGGCGGCCCCCGCGCCTTCACCGGTTCCCGCGCCTGCACCGCCCCCCGCGCGCGCCGCGGCCCCCGCGCCCGCCAAGGCGCCGCCGCGCTCCGACCTCGGCCGCCGCCCCGGCAATGCACCCGTGGAACGGATCATCAGCCTCTACGTGGTTTCCCGCGAGGGCCAGCGCTTCCAGGGTTCCGACCTGGTCGTGGCGGCCGAAAAGGCCGGCCTCGAATTCGGTGACATGGGCATCTACCACCGGCTGGTCGATGGCCATCCGGAGAAGGGGCCCATTTTCAGCGTCGCGAACCTGGTGAAGCCGGGCAATTTCGACATGGCCCGCATCGCCACCTTGCAGACGCCGGGTCTGTCGTTCTTCATGGCCCTGCCGGGCCCCGTCACCGCGCTCGATGCGTGGGACGCCATGCTGCCCACCGCGCAGCGCCTCGCCGAACTGCTCGATGGCCTGGTGCTCGATGAGGAGCGCAACGCCCTGGGCCGCCAGCGCATCGCCCACATCCGCGATGAATTGCGCGGCTGGGATCGCGGCCACGAAGGCGAAGAGATCAAGTTCGGGCAATAAGCCACAAGGTCTTGCCCCGTTAAGGTGCAACACAACGAAACCATGTAGGAGCGCGCTTGCG
>NZ_JZRB01000112.1 GCF_000964085.1 Luteibacter yeojuensis | reverse complement strand
TTGCGCGTTTGGCGATACCCCATTCTACCGGGCTAACGCGCTGTATCAATGGCAGGGCCGGCTCAGCCGGCGATCCGGACCACGGTACGGCCGAATGAGCCGCCCGCCAGCATGGTATCGAACACGCTGGCCACGTCTTCCAGTGCCACTTCCTTCGTGCAGATGGTGGCAAGGTGGCGTGGTTTCCACTCGCCGCCCAGCCGGCGCCATACCTCGTCGCGGATATCCCGGGGCGTGCCGGCCGAGGCCACGCCCAGCACGCTCACGCCGCGGATGATGAAGGGCATGACCGTGGTGGGCAGCTCCGGGCTGCCGGCCAGGCCGCAGATGGCGGCGTTGCCGTAAGGGGCGATGAGTGGCAGGAAGCCGGCCAGCATGCTGCCACCCACGTTGTCGAGCATGCCGCCGTAACGGGCGGAATCCATGGGCTTGCCGCTGAAGGCCAGCGCGTGGCGGTCGACGCACGCCGTGGCACCGATGGCGCGCAAGGTGTCGAAATGCGCCGGCTTGCCGCTGATGGCGTGCACCTCGAAGCCCGCGCGGGTGAAGATATCGACGCCCAGCATGCCCACGCCGCCCGTGGCGCCCGTGATGGCGATGGGGCCCATCGAGGGCACCTGGCGGTTGTCGAGCATGCGCAGCAGGGCCAGCGCGGCGGTGAAGCCCGCCGTGCCCAGCACCATGGCCTCGCGCGTGGTGAGCGAAGCGGGCATGGGAATGGTGAGCGCCGCCGGCAGGCGCACGTACTCGCCATAGCCGCCATCGCGCGTCTCGGACAGGCCGCTGCCGGTGGCGAGCACCTTGTCGCCTTCGCGGAACGCCGGGTCGGTGGAGGCCACGACGGTGCCCGCCACGTCGATGCCGCCGTTGAGCGGGTACTGGCGCAGGATCTTGCCCTTGCCGGTGCCGGCCAGGGCATCCTTGTAGTTCACCGACGACCACTCGGCCTTGACCAGCACCTCGCCGGGCGAGAGGGCGTCGGCGTCCATCGTTTCGATGCCGCCGCGGTAACCCGCGCTGTCGTTGTGGATACGGAAGGCCTTGAGCGTGGTCATGTCAGACAGCGTCCTTGGTGATCCATTTCGGGGTGTAGGTGGATTCGTAGCTTTTCATCCAGTCGAACATCGCATCGATGCTGTCGCCGAACCATACCTGGTCGCGTTGCACCTGCTTGACGAAGCCCTCGGCCACCATGTGGTCCATGGACGCGCCCAGCCCCTTGTAGAAGCCGAGCGTATCGAGGAAGGCGCAGGGGTAGGCGTGCAGGCCGAGCTGCGCCCAGGTAAGCATCTCGAACATCTCGTCCATGGTGCCGAAGCCGCCGGGCAGGGCGACGAAGGCATCGGCCAGTTCGTACATGCGCGTCTTGCGCTGGTGCATGGTCTCGACCACGTGCAGCTCGGTGAGGCCGACGTGCGCCACTTCCTTCTCGACCAGCTGGCGCGGGATGACGCCGATGACACGCCCGCCCGCGGCCAGCACGGCATCGGCCACGGTGCCCATCAGGCCAACCTTGCCGCCGCCGTAGACGAGCGCGATGCCCTCGCGCGCGAGGCGGGTGCCGAACGCCGTGGCGGCCTCGGTGTATTCGGGGCGGTTGCCGCTGCTGGAACCGCAGTAGACGCAGAGGGCTTTGATGTCGCGCATGTCGCAATCTCCGATGTTTTTGTAGGAGCCCACCCTGTGG
>NZ_JZRB01000111.1 GCF_000964085.1 Luteibacter yeojuensis | reverse complement strand
CCGCCGTGAACGACGCGGCGGGTAACCGTTTTCAGCGGGCCACGAAGGTCAGATGCCCGGCGAGGCGGTGTAGCTGGCCCAGTTCTGGTCGACGCTGGCGCCGGTGATATCCACCCAGGTCTGGTCGCTGTAGGTGCGCCCGCGCAGGGCGGCATCGAAGCGCTGCACGGCGCCTGGGTGGTGCTCTTCGATCCACACGAGGAAGCGCGCCGTGACGCGGTAGCTGTCGGTGTAATTCTGGCCCGACTGGTAATCCGGCAGCGACCAGCCGGCGGCGGCATTGTTCACGCCATAGCGGTAGCGCGCGTAATCGGCGATGCCCTCGACCAGCCAGCCCGGGATGTTCTGCTGGCCGTAGTCCTGCACGATGTGCATCGATTCATGCGTCACCGTGTCGGTATCGGTCGGGTTCGATTTCAGGTAGTTCGCGCTGTACGTCTCGGTGGCATTGGCCGTGGCCGCCACGCCGTCGTAGCCGGGATCGAGGACGATGCTGACCGTCTTCGTGGCATCCGGGTTGAAGTCGCGCGATTCCGCCGGGTAGATGGCGAAGAAGGTGTTCACCATGGTGTCGACGGTGGTCTGCGACACGCCCGAATTCTTGTCGGTGACGTTGAGCGTGTAGCCGTTGGACTGGTACGTGACCGTCGTATCGGCGAAGGCCGGGCCCGCGACGGCGAGCGAGAGGGCGATGAGCGCGGTGGCGCCAAAGCGCTTGGGCTGCTGCATGTGCGTTGCTCCTGCTTGGGTTGGGGTCCTTCGATCGTGGACCCCATGCCCGCAGGATTTTGCAACCTACGTCACGTTTGAGTAGCCGTCTAAACGTCTAATTCCTAGGCCAGCGTTCATCCAAAGATCATGTAGGAGCGCGCTTGCGCGC
>NZ_JZRB01000110.1 GCF_000964085.1 Luteibacter yeojuensis | reverse complement strand
TAATCCGCGAAGAACCTTTTTTTGGCTCATGTGGGAGCTTGCTTGCAAGCGATGCTCCTGCACCGGTTCATTCGCTATCGCGAACGCATGTAACCAGCGGCTGACGCCGCCTTAGGCTGGTGAGGTCTCGGCAGTCGGCGGCGGCCAGGCCCTTGGCGCCGCCAGTCGCGGACCTTCGGACCGGGCCGTAGCGCCGCTTTCGCGA
>NZ_JZRB01000011.1 GCF_000964085.1 Luteibacter yeojuensis | reverse complement strand
CACCCCACAAGCGCGCTCCCACAAGAGGCTTACGCCTTGCCTGCCGCTATGTTCACGCTAATGGCGATGATGAACACGTTGAAGAAGAATGCGATGGCGCTGTGCATCAGCGCGATGCGGCGCAGGTAGCGCGTGGTGATCTGCACGTCGGATACCTGGAAGCACATGCCGATGGTGAATGAGAAGTACGCGAAGTCCCAGTAATCGGGCTTTTCGTCGCCGGGAAAATCCAGGCCCTTGTGCTTGTCGCCGAAGTTGCCGTAGAAGCCATGCGCGTAGTGCAGCGCGAACAACGTGTTCATGAAGGCCCACGACAGCACGATGGTGCCCGCGGCGATGGCGATGGCGGCAATGCCACCTTTTTGCGCCGATTCCAGTTCCGTGCTGACGGCCACCAGCACTGTCGCGGACAACACCACGCCGGCCATCAGCGTCGTCCAGCGGCCCACGTCCTGCTTCGCGGCCTCGTCGCGGATCGCGGCCGGGCTCGCGTTGGCGAAGATGCGCAGGATGAGTACCAGATAGACCAGCGCGCCGAAGTCGAAGCCGAGCATGAAGGCCAGCGCGTGCGGCAGGCCAGTGAACTCAAGGACGGCGATGGCCACCGCGGCGGCGAGGCCGCCCGTGAGGAGCCGCGGCCGGGCTTTGAGGTAGCGGCGGGGCCACCAGGGTTTCGTCGTGGGGGTCGGCATGGGGCCGACTATAGCGGCTGCCATTGTCGAAATTCTGTGGGAGCGCGCTTGCGCGCGATCGCGCGCAAGCGCGCTCCCACAGGCGCGGTTACAGCAACCTGGTCGCTTCGACCAAGATGCCCGTGGCCTTGCGCGTGGCGTCCGTCGTGGTCGTTATTTCTTGCCGTGCCTGCGCCCAGTCTTTCGCATCGATGGCATCACCGATGGCGGGCAGCGGTGCGACGTCCTCGCCTTCCTTCCGGCCGGGCGCCTGCAGGAGGTGGCGGTACCACGGCCGCCGCGGCAGGCCGGCCGGTTGCAACCACGCCGTGGCGAAACGGCGCAGCGCGGCGTTCACTTTCGCCGCCTTCGCGGGTGGCAGGTCGCCCGCCGCCGCCGCGGCACCGTCGTAAGCATGGGCGGCGGCCAACAACGCCTGTTGCGCCGCGCGCAGGGCGCCCAACGCCAGCGGCTGCCAGTCCTCGTCAACGGCCGTGGGTGGCTTGAGCTGGCGATAGGCCACGGCCGCCAGCCGGTACGCATCGGCCGCCACCAGCGCGTTGTGCCGCTGCGCCTCGCGGTGGGCTGTTTCCGCACCGGCCTGCAGGCGGTCGATGTCCTTGCCCAGCGCGTCGGCGAACGGCGTGTAACGCCACGGCAGCACGTCGGCGTTGGCGGTGCGCAGCACCAGGCGGGCATTGGTCTGCGCCAGCAGGCGCACGTAGGCGAGCCCGGGGTCGCCGAAGCGCTGGTAGTGCGTGTAGGTGTCGTAGAGCGAGTGGTACACCGGCACGCTCTCGTCATCGCCCGTGCGGTCGTAGCCATAGCGGACGTGCAGCGCCGGTACCCCAAAGCGGTGAGCGAACGGCAGGTAGTCGGACCCCGTGCCG
The DNA here is from genome assembly GCF_000964085.1 of Luteibacter yeojuensis. Lineage (GTDB taxonomy): Bacteria > Pseudomonadota > Gammaproteobacteria > Xanthomonadales > Rhodanobacteraceae > Luteibacter > Luteibacter yeojuensis_A. The sequence goes on along the minus strand of NZ_JZRB01000011.1, from coordinate 86,774 downwards.
AGCCGCTCGGGCACGATGGCGCCGCTTGCATCCCGGCCCTTCGCCGCCGCATCCACCGCCCGCTTGGCCAGGCGCCGCGCCTGCACGCTGGCGTCCGTTTCCGGGTCGCGCAGGTCGGCGGCCACCCCGTCGACCAGCGCCGCCAGCGACGGGTCGCCACCCGCCGCGAGGAAGCCGCGGCCCGTGGTGTCGTTATTGAGATAGAACACCGCGTGCTTCGCCAGCTCGCCTGCGTGGCGCTCGGCCCAGGCCTTCGAGCCCAGGATGCCGAGTTCCTCGCCATCCCAGCTCGCGAACACCAGCGTGCGCTTCGGCCGGATGCCCCTGGCGGCCAGCTTGCCCAGTGCCTCGGCTTCGGCCAGCAGGGCCGTCGTGCCGGCAAGCGGATCCCACGCACCGTAGACCCACGCATCGTGGTGCACGCCGCGCACCACCCATTCGTCGGGCCACGTACTGCCACGCAAGGTGCCGATGACGTTGTACAGCGTTTGCCATGCCCAGGGTGATGCCACTTCGAGGTGCACGGTGGCGTCGCCGCCGACGTGGTAAGTGAGCGGCAAGCCGCCCTGCCAGCGCAGTGGCACGGCCTTGCCGCCAAGCGCGCGGAGGAAGTGCGCGGCGTCGCCGTAGCCGATGGTCACCACGGGGATCGATAGGTCATCCGTGTGATGCGCGGCCTGGAGCGCCTTCGCACCTTTCTCGTCCAGCACGCTGTCGATGCCCAGCGTGCCGCGCTGCAGGGTGCGATCGGTACGCCACGCGCCCGCCGGGTACACGTCGCCCTTGGGGAAGCCATCCGCCTCGGGGTCGGAATAGATCACCACGCCCACGGCGCCATGTTGCTGGGCCAGCCGGGGCTTCACCCACCGGCCCGCGCCGCTGGACTTCACCAGCACCACCTTCCCTTTCACGGATTCGCCCAAGCGCTCGAGGTCGTCGTAGTCCTTCGCAAGGCCCTCGTTAACGAAGACCAGGGGTGCATCGACGTTACCGTCGGGGCTGTACGACTCCATGCCCGGCAGCACACCGTCGCGGCGCGCGGTATCGGGATCACCATGCACCGCCGGCTCGGTGAAGTCGGCCGCGTAGTGGTCGCCGGCCGCGAGGGCGAGCTTCTGCGTCGTGGGGTAGGCGACGAGGACGCGCACGGGTTCAATCTTCACCTCCCAGCCCCAGCTGCGCAGCGCGCTGGCGATATCGTCGGCGTTCTGCTTGTCGTGCGGCGAACCTACCTGGTTCGGCGCGGAGGTGAGCCGCCTCAGCGTGCCGTCCAGGTCGAACTGGCCGAGCGAGGCATCGACCTGTTGTTCCGCCTGGCGCTCGGCGGCTGTGCCCGTGGCGCCGAAGCCGACCAGCGGCGCGGGATCCTGGGCCGCTGCCGTAGCGGCCGCGCCGGTGGCCAACAGTGTCGCTAGCAAAGTGCGCATGGCCATCACTTCCACCGGTAGGTGACGCTGGCGTAGTAGTAGCGGCCGTTCCAGCTCATGGGCGAGAACAGGCTGTACTTGAAGTTGCCGCTGGTGGAGTTCGCATACTTGGTCTGCTCCGGCCGGGCGTTGGTGACATTGTCCGCCCCCGCAGTGAAGGTCCAGTTGCCCAGGTTGTAATCCGTGGCGAGGTCCAGCGTCCAGCGGTGGTCGAAGTCCTGGTCAAGCGCCGTGCCGCTGTTGCTGAAGACCGTGTAGCTGCCGTAGCGCTGCACATTGGCATGAGCTGCCCAGCGGCCATGCAGGTAATCGAGGCCCAGGTCGAGTTTCGTACGCGGGTTGGTATCGCCCAGCAGGCCCAGCCGCTCGCGGCGTTCCACGCGCTGCACCGCCACGCCCAGGGTATCGAGGATGGCCGGGTTGCCCTTCACCTTCGTCACCTTGTTCTCGTTGTAGGCCCAGCCCAGCGTCGTGGCCAGGCGGTCGCCGTTGGCGAAGTCGAAGGCATACTGGCTGACGACATCCAGCCCGCGCGTGCGGGTATCCACCGCGTTGGTGAAGTAACGAATGGACTGGCAGTTCGCGTCCACGCCGTTGGCGAGGAGGTAAGCGTTTACGGCCGGCGTGTTCACCGGGATATTGGACGACAGGTTGATGCGGTTGTTGATCTTGATCCAGTAGGCATCGACGCTGACGTTCCAGCCCGCCAGCGGCTCCAGCACGAGGCCCAGCGTGGCACTGCGCGACTTTTCCGGCTTGAGTTTTTCGGCGCCCAATAGCGATGCCGCGGCGGCATCGACGGGGAACGTGCCCGACTGCACCAGCACCTGGCCCTGTCCCAGGTCCTGCAGCTGCGACGAGATGTCGGCGTAGTGTTGCTGCACGAGGGTTGGCGCGCGGAAGCCGGTGCCGACGCTGCCGCGCAACGCAACGCGCGACGTGACATCGAAACGGCCCGACAGCGAGCCCGAGGTGGTGCCACCGAAGTCGCTGTAATGTTCGTGGCGGCCGGCCAGCGAAACGGCGAAGCGGTCGGTGAGGTTGGTTTCGAGGTCGACGTATTCGGACACATCATGGCGCTGCCAGTGGCCTTGCAGGTCACCCGTGATGCCGCCGTTGGCCCCGTACTGCGACACGGCGTCACCCGGGCTCACCTTGTACGCCTGGCGCAGGTACTCGACGCCGAACGACACGCTCACCGGGTTCGGCAGCCACGACGGCGCGAACTCCTTGCTGATGTCGACATTGCCGGTCTGCTGCTGGGTCTTGTAGTCGGCTCCCTGGATGAAGAACGGCGTATACCCGTACGCGCGGTACCAGTCCGCGTTGATGGCATGGCTGCGCTGGTCGTATTCGTTCGAGCCATGCGTGGCCGATACATCGTAGTGCCAGCCATCGCCGAGCTCGCCGCGCAGGCCCGCGGTGAGCGTGGTGTCGTTGACGATGGGCACGCTGACGGGCAGGTAGCCCTGCGGGTAGATGGATGCCACGTTGGTCGAATCGCCACGGTGGCGGTACAGGCTGGCCGTTTCGTCACGGTCGCGGCGGTAGATCGCCGTGAAGTACACCTCGGCCGCCTTGCTGAACGCGTATTGCCCGGTAAGCGAGACTTTGTTCGACTGTACGGCCGGGTCGCCGAGCCAGTACACCTTCTTGCCATAGGTGGTGCCCACCGACGCCGCGGTCTGGTCCCGCCCTGCCCGGTTCGTGCCATCGTTGTTTTGCGTGTCGATCGCCACGTGGATCGAACCCTTGTCGCCCAGGCGGAAACCCGTGTCGGCGCTGAGCTGGCGCTGCAGGCCATCGCCCGCGTCGTACCCGCCGAACTTGGCCGTGACCTGGCCGCCCTCGCCGCCCTTCTTCAGGATGACGTTGATGACGCCACCGATGGCATCGGAGCCATAGCGCGCCGACTGGCCGTCGCGCAGCACTTCGATGCGCTCGATGGCCGATACCGGGATGGCGTTGAGGTCGACCGGGTTCGAGCCACGCCCCACCGCGCCGCCCAGGTTGAGGAAAGCGCCACTGTGCTGCCGCTTGCCGTCGATAAGCACCAGCACCTGGTCGGGGCTGAGGCCGCGCAGCGTCACGGGCCGCGCCACTTCGGCGCCGCTGATGGTGGTGGGCTGGGGGAAACTGAGCGACGGCACCAGCCGCGCCAGCGCGGCGGTGAGCTGGGTGGCGCCGGTCTGTTGCAGCTGCTGCGGCGTGATGACATCGATGGGCTGCAGCGAGCTCGAGACGGTGCGTTCGGTGCTGCGGGTGCCCGTGACGATGACGGTATCGAGGTTGCTGGCCTGGCTGGCGTCCTGGGCGTGGGCGGTGGCCGCGAGGGCGAGCGAGACGGCGGCGAAGAGCGGTGCGCGATGGCGCGTGGAGCGGGCTTGCATGAGAGAGGGATCCCCTGGCGTGTTTACAAGGCAACGACCGCCCGCGGCGGCGCGAACGCACCCCCTGGCGACGGCGGTAAATCAAACGAATGGACGGCGCGGCACGCCGCGGGCATGGGCCCGCGGTCGGTGGTGCGTCAACGTGCTAAGCGGCGTGGAACGCCAGGATCAGCCCGGGCGACAACAACACGCGCACGCATCGATACATCGCGGCATGGCCGCGGACGTCATCGAGGGGTTCGGCGTGGTGTGGTTGTCGATGTTCACTGGGGCTGTGTATCGCCTGGCTGTTGCCGCCCGGAGGCGGCGGATGGCAGTGGGCACGCGGCACCTGGAGCGGCACCGCATGCCATTTGTTGCACCGCACCGTGCATTTGTCAACTCAAAAAAAACGCCGCCGTTTTTGCAACGGCGGCGAGGGGAGTCTGCACTTGGCGACCATCCCGTGGTCCGGTTTGTTGTTATGGTCGACGTTTCATCAGAAATCGTACGTGGCGGTCAGGCGTGCATAGCGCGGCGTCTGGAAGTACGAGCCCGTGCCATACGTGTTCGACACGGTGAACGGGCTATCCTCGTACGTCGCGTCGGTCGACAGCGGCTTCTGCTCGTTGGTGACGTTGAACACCTGCAGGCCAAAGGCCAGCTTGTGGTCGGCGAACGACGGGCGGTACTCCACGGCCAGGTCGAGCTGCTTCACCCACGGCTGGCGCTGGTCGCCCGGTGCATAGAACACGCCGTTGCAGGTGTGGTACGACGAGCCATAGCTGATCGGGTCGTCCTCGCCCGGGCCGAAGTAGCCAAGGCACGACTTCGGTGCGCCCGAGGTGAGCCGCAGGCTGCCGGAGAACATCCACTCCGGCGTCAGCTGGTACGAGCCGTACGCTTTCAGCTGGTGCTTGCGGTCGTTGGCCAGCAGGCCGTTGCTGTGGACCATGAGCGCGGCGGCATCCCAGTCCTGCGTCTTCGACACGTCGTTCTGGCCGATATCCGACTTCACCTGGCCTTCCGTGTTGCCGTAGCTCTTCGAGAAGGTGTAGTCGATGCGGCCGGCCCACTTGCCGTCGAACGGGTGGTCCAGGTAGAGGTCCAGCGCGTAGTACTTGCGCTTCGCCCCCTGGTAGAAGCCCCAGTCGTCGCGGCTCATCTTCACTTCGGTACGGCCGCTACCGTCCACGTTGGCGAGGCTGAACGTATTGGTCTTGCCGGGGTTGAAGATGACGCAGCCCGGGATCGTGACGCCATCCGGGTCGATGCCTTCCGCCGTCAGCTTGTCCGCGATCCTGCCGGTGTCGCACACGTCGTCGATGGCCGCCTGCAGCCTGCGCAGCGTGAACTTCGCACCGGTGACCCACTCGGGGCCCAGCGTCTTGTCGAAGCCCAGGATGGCCTCGTCCTGGTATTGCGAATCCAGGTCCCGCGCGGTGATGGCCTTGGCATCGTTCGCCTGGCCGTATTCCCCGTTGGCCGAGACCGGGCCTGGGCCGAGCGGCGTCAGGCCGGTCGGCGTGCCGTTCGCTGTGATGCCGGTGTAGTCGAAGTATTCGCGCGTGTACGTGGATGACGAGGCACCGCGGATGGCCACGCTGTTGGGCAGCGCGAGGTAGTAGCGGCCGAGGTTGCCGTAGATCTTGAAGCTCGAATCGCCAAACACATCCCACGACGAGCCGACGCGGGGCGCCCACTGGTTGCCCGAGTTGACGTAGCTGGCACCGAAGTTGTTGAAGTTCTTGAAGCGGTCGTTGCGCACGCCGACCGTGAGAAGGAACTTGTCGGTGATCTGGTATTTGTCTTCGAGGTAGTACGCCTTCTGCGTCACCGACATGCTCGTCGTGGTCTGGAAGATGTACTTCTGCACGTAGTAGCCGCGGCCGCCCGGGGCGCCGACGCCAAGGCCCGGCACCAGCGGCACGTCTTCGCTGCCCACGCCGGCCTTGCCGTAGATCCACAGGTAGCCCGGCCCCGTGGTGGTGACGCCCTCGTTATGGGCGCTGTAGTACATGTTGTCGATACCACCGGTGAGGTGGTGGTCGCCCACCTGCCACTCCAGGTCGGCGCGCAGGCCGTGCGTCTTGTTGTTGGCATCCGGGGCCTGCTGCTGCGTGGTCACGGTGTTGCCGACGCGCGGGTCCCCGCCCGTGATGAGCGGATCCTGGTTGGTGCGGCCGCTGATGTACGCATCGCCACCGTTACCCGGGTTGCGCAGGATGTCGTCGGTATGGCTCTTGCCGTAGGTGGCGGTGAACGTCAGGTCGTCGGTGATGTAGCTGGTGTACTTGGCGATGCCGTACTTGCTGGCCAGCTTGGTGGTGTCGGCATACGAACCCAGGAAATCGCCGTGGGTGCGGGTCTCGTAGTCGTAGCCGTAAAGCGAACCTTCCTGCTCGTCGACCGAGCGGACGCCGGTCAGTTCGAGGATGTTGCTGTCGTTGATGTTCCAGTCCAGTTTCGCGTAGTACTTCGGCAGGTTGTACGTGTAATGCGTGGTGGCGACGATCGACGAGAGGGCGTTATCGGTACCGGTGCCCTCGGTCTTCTCGGTTTCTGCCGCCACGAACATGTACAACTTGTCCTTGATCAGCGGGCCACCGACGTAGGCGCTCACCGTGCGGGTCCACTGCGTGTCACCCTCGTGCGCGCGGTACAGCGTGCCGGGCAGCGTGGTGTCGGTGTAACCGTAGTTCTCGGGCAACGTGGCGTTCGGGAAGTAACGATTGCCCGGGGTCGCGCGCGCGAACTTGGGTTCCCACAGCACCTGTGCACCGAAGTGCCAGTCGTTGGTGCCGCGTTTGCCGACCTGCGAAATCACGCCGCCGTCCGAACGGCCATACATGGCGCTGTAGCCACCCGTGTAGATTTCCTGCTGGTCGATGGCGCCGTACGGCAGGCTGACGCCGCCCAGGTTGCGCAGCGGATCGGAGGTGTTGTAGCCGTTGATGTAGTAAGCGTTCTCGGTCACGCCCGCGCCGCCAAACGACACCGTGCGGCCAAACGCGCCGTTGCCGGTGACGACGCCAGGGGCGAGCAAGGCGATCGCTTCGGCATTGCGGCCCAGCGGCAGGCGTGCCAGCTGCTCGGATGTCACGACCGTGCGCGAGTCGACCGCGGAGACGTCGATCGGCGGCAGCGCGTTGGCACTGACCGTCACCGATTCGAGCGACTGGGCGTTGGCGGCGGTGGCCGCGCCGACGAATGACACCTCGGAACCGGCGCCGACCGTCAGCGGTACGTTCTTGCGCGAGTCGGTGACCTGCCCGTTCTGCATCACGTTGACCGTGTAGCTGCCGCCGACCGGCAGGTTGCCGACGCGGTAACGGCCATCCTGCCCCACGGGTACTTCGCGGGTGACGCCGTTGGAACCGGCGACCTGGATGGTGGAGCCAGGCGCCGCCTGGCCGAAGATGGTGCCGGTGGTGGCCTGGGCGAGCACGGTGCCCGTGCCCCCGAGGCTGGCCGCGAGGGCGAACGCCAGCGCGGACCGGCGCAGGAACTGCGCCTTTCGGATGTTGCGAGAATTCATTGAACGGCTCCCCGAGTGACCCGGTTGGGTCTGAAATTACGTGGAGAACTTCCCGCCGTCCCTGAGTCGTACACCCTCTCCCCGAGCGTCCGCAGACGGCTGGGAACCACGTGCCACCGCGGGCAAGGCCCCGCGGCGAGCCGAACATAAAACTTACATTTTTTCCGCGTCAATCGGGGAGATCGCAGGAACTCATAGCTGCCGTGACAGTTAGTTCGCAAGATCCTATAACTCGCTATGATTCGTCGATATTTTTTCCTAAGTTACTGTCAGGATAAGAATTTTTCTGATATGCGGCCGTACGGGCCGAGGCAGGCCGGGCGAAATCGTTTTCATCGGTAGGCTGCAGCGGTGCTGTGCGATCATCTCCCGCCCTTCCCCACGCCTGCGCCGCCATGAGTCACTACGACGACGACTACGACACCGAACGCGACCACGACGACGAGGACGGCGACGACACCGTCGAGTCGCATGTCTGGCACCTGCTGCTGCTCATCAACCCGGGCGATGAAGACGGCGCGATGCAGCAGTTCGCCCAGTACCGCGACGCCGTGGAAGACGAAGGCGAGGACGACCCCGTGCGCCTCGTGGCGCAAGTAACCGACTGGCGCTCGGGCTTCGAGGTGGATGCCGACGACACGCGTGCGCTCGTGGATGCCATCAACGAGCTGGTCTCGCGCTGGAGCGATGTCGAGATCGACTGGGGCGGCGACCCTGGCGATGACGAGTTCCACGAAGAGGTGGACGGGCCGGAGATATTCTCGCGCGCCTTCGATTCGTTGAACGAACGCGGCTATACGCTGTGGTCGCGCGAAGCCGACGAGGACGATGTCTACGCCGGCTGGATCACGTCAAGCCGCGATGACGAGCAGATGCGCGTGGTGGCCACCGCCCTAGGCATCAACCTGCGGCTCGGCAACCAGGTGATGTGACGCCGGCGCGGCCATGCGCGTCTTCAGCAGGTCGATGAAGGCGCGCACCTTCACCGTGGGCTGCCCGGCGTATACGGCATAGACGCCGCCCATGGGCAGCGCGTGGTCGCGCAGCAAGGGCACCAGCCGCCCCGCCGCCAGGTCGTCGCGGGCCATGTAGTCGGGCAGCACGGTGATGCCCACGCCGGCCATCGCCAGCGCATGCACCGCGAGCACGCTGTTGGCCTGGGCCGCCGCCTCGACTTGCACGGCCGTCTTCATGCCGGCCACGTCGGTGAACGTCCAGCGCGTCGGCGACGGCAACACGGTCAGCGCCACCCAACGGTGCGTGGCGAGTTCGCCGGGTGTACCCGGCGTGCCGTGCGTGGCGAGGTACCCCGGCGTGGCCACCAGGCACTGCCGCACGTCGGCGAGCCTGGTCGAGCGCAGCGACGAGTCGCGCAGCCAGCCGATGCGGATGGCGACATCGAAACGGTCGGCGATGAGGTCGACGATGGCGTCGCCCACCACCAGCTCGGGTTTTACCTGCGGATAAAGCCGGATGTACTCGGCCAGGGCTGGCGCGACGATGAACGGGCCGTGGTCGCCGGCCGCCGCGATGCGCAGGCTACCCATCGGTGTGTCGCGGCATTCGCCCAGCCGGGTGATGGCGGCCTCGGCATCGGCCACCACGCGCGCGCAATCCTCGTAGAAGAACTGGCCGGCGTCGGTGAGCGACATGCGCCGGGTGCTTCGCAGCACCAGGGTCATGCCCAGTTCCTCTTCGAGCTTCGCCAGGTGCTGGCTCACCATGGCCTTGGTGGTGCCCAGTTGCTCGGCCGCGGCGGTGAACGAACCCGCCCGCACCAGCGTGACGAAGACCGCGAGGCGGTTGAGGTTGATGTCGCTGGCCATGGGTGGGCGCCTTGATCGTAAAGCCAGACTTTACGATGAATTACCTGGCAGGGCATGTTTACGCAACGATGGAAGGCGCATGCTAACGGCCATCCATCGACTTCGATAAGGCCCACCCCATGAACATCGTGCTGTTCGGCGCCATTGGCAACATCGGCAAGGTCATCCTCCAGGAGGCGCTCGACCGAGGCCACCATGTCACCGCCATCGTTCGCGACCCCGCGAAGGTCACCACGAAGCACGCCAACCTCAAGGTCACCCAGGGCGACATCCTTGCGCCGAGCAGTTACGAGGGTGCGCTGGCGGGGGCCGAAGCGGCCATCGCCAGTGTCAACGACCCCAACCCCGATAACGTGCCGAAGCAGGCCGAGGTGCTGCTCGAGACGCTGGCGAAGGCCGGTGTCCGCCGCTTCGCGTGGGTGGGTGGCGCGGGTTCCCTCGAAGTGGCCCCGGGCAAGCGCGTCATCGACGATGCGCATTTCCCGGCCGCGTGGAAGCCCTCGGCCATGGGCATGGTGCGGGCGCTGGAGGTGTTCCGCGCCAGCACGGCCGACATCGACTGGACCTTCGTCAGCCCTGCCGCCCTGATCGAACCGGGCGAGCGCACGGGGGTGTTCCGCGTCGGTGGCGACCAGCTGCTGGTCGACGCCGAGGGCAACAGCCGCATCTCGCAGGCGGATTACGCCATCGGCCTGCTCGACCGCATCGAAAAGGGCGACGCGCCGCGCAAGCGCATCACGTTGGCGTACTGATCCGCTGGGCGGGGCAGCCCTTGTAGGAGCGCGCCTGCGCGCGACATGTTTTCGCCGGACGCAACAGGCCCTGTGGCTCCTTCGCGAAAGGCGTCGCGCGCAAGCGCGCTCCTACATGAGCCGGATGCGTGGCGGGTATACTTCGCGCATGAATTATCGCCATGCCTACCACGCCGGCAATTTCGCCGATGTCATGAAGCACATGGTGCTCGTGGCCCTCATCGACGCGCTGAAGCAGAAGGCCACGCCGTTCTGCTACATCGATACGCACGCCGGCAGCGGCCGTTACGACCTGCGCGGCAACGAAGCCCGCAAGACGGGCGAGGCCGACGAGGGTGTCACGGCCCTCAAGGCCGCCACCGGCCTGCCCCCGTTGCTGTGGAAGTGGCTGGAGACGGTCAAGGCCTGCAACGAGGGCGACGACAGCTTCCGCTTCTACCCCGGCTCGCCCTGGATCGCCGCGCACCTCATGCGCGACGGCGACTCGGCCCAGCTGTGCGAGCTGCACCCCGAGGAAGCCGCCAACCTTCGCCAGCTGTTCCACCACGACAGCCGCGTCCACGTGCACCACCGCGACGGCTACGAGGCCATGAAGGCGCTGGTACCGCCGAAGGAGAAGCGCGGCCTGGTGCTCATCGACCCGCCCTTCGAGCAGCAGGAGGCCGAGTTCCGCATCATCGAAAAAGCGCTGAAGGCCGCCATGGAACGCTGGCCCACGGGTATCTTCGCCGTGTGGTATCCCATCAAGCTGCGCAGCCATGTGCAGCCATTCCATCGCTGGCTGGCCACGAAGAGCGGCGCGAAACGGGTGCTGGCGGCCGAGTTGCTGCTGCACAAGGACGATAGCCCGTCGCGCCTCAACGGCACGGGGATGGTCATCGTGAACGCCCCGTGGAAGCTCGATGACGCGCTCCGCGACAGCCTGAGGGCGCTGCCAAAACTCCTCGGCCAGCCGGCCGAAGCCGAATACAGGCTGACTTGGCTGGTGGAGGAAGGCAAGGATCCGGCTCCCGTACACGTGGCGCATCCATCGCGTTCGGTACCAAGGAGGTAATGTGAGGCCACACGCCAGGAGTCGACTCATGCGCCCGTCCATCGTCCGTCTAGCCGCCCCTGCCGCCGTCCTCACCCTTGCGCTCGCCGCCTGCGCGCCGGCGCCCATCTACAAGGCCACGCCCAGCACCGTCGCGGTGCCACCCGCCCAGGTGGCCCGCCAACCCGAGCGCTACGGCACCTCGGACGTGATCTGGGGCGGCCGCATCGTGCAGGTGAAGAACTACGCCGACCACAGCGAGGTCGAGGTGCTGGCCTATCCGCTGGATAGTTCGCAGCGGCCCAAGGCCGATGACACCGGCAGCGGCCGCTTCATCGCCGCCATGCCGGGGTATGTCGAAAGCCTCGACTTCCCCGCCGGCGGCCTCATCACCGTCTCGGGCCGCCTCAACGGCACGCGCACGGGCAATGTCGGGCAGGCCAGCTACACCTTCCCGCTGGTATCCGTGGGCCAGTCGCACGTTTGGACAGCCAAGGAGATGCAGGGCGGCCACCCCAACATCAACTTCGGTGTGGGTGTCGGCGTCATCCGGTAAGATCCTGCGACTTCACAGGGAGCAGGAACCACGATGTCAGGCCACGCCGATTCCAAGCGCGCGATCTTCCTCGCGCTTGGCGCCAATTTCGCCATCTTCGTCGCCAAGCTCGTCGCGGCCATCTTCACCGGCTCCGGGGCCATGATGGCCGAGGCGGTCCATTCACTGGCCGATTGCGGCAACCAGGGCCTGCTACTGCTTGGCATGCGCCAGGCACAGAGGCCACCCTCGCCGGATTACCCACTGGGCTGGGGGCGCGCGCTGTATTTCTGGTCGTTCCTCGTCGCCATCCTGCTCTTCAGCGTGGGCGGCATGTTCTCGGTGTACGAGGGCGTGCACAAGCTCACGCACGCCGAGCCGCTGAGCTGGCCGTGGCTGGCCGTGGGCGTGCTGGTGTTCTCCATCGTCACCGAGGGCGTGTCGATGCATGGCTGCATGCAGGAAGTGAACAAGGCCCGTGGCGAGCAGCCGCTGTGGCAGTGGTTCCGCGAGACGCGCGCCAGCGAGCTGCTGGTCATCTTCGGTGAGGACCTGGCCGCGCTGATCGGCCTGTGCCTCGCCCTCCTCGCCATCCTGCTCACCATGCTCACGGGCAACCTCATCTACGACGCCATCGGCACCATCGGCATCGGCGTGCTGCTCATCGTCGTGGCGGTGGCCGTGGCGCGCGAGGTGAAGGCGCTGCTGATCGGCCAGGGCGTGGAACCGCGCCGCAAGGCCGAGATGGTGGCCTTCCTCGAAGCCCGCCCCGAGATCGACCAGGTCTACAACGTGCTTACCCTGCAGATGGGCACCGATGTCATGGTGGCCACCAAGGCCAGGATGGCCCCCACGCCCACCGCGCGGGCGATGGTCGAGGCCATCAACATCGTCGAGGCCGATTTCAAGGCGCATTTCAAGGATGTGCGCTGGAGCTTCTTTGAGCCGGATTACGCGGATTAAGAGCGGGGATGGGGGATGGGAAGTGGGGGCGCACTCCCGGTGTGCCGCCCCCACTTCCCACCTCCCACCCCCGCTCTGGCGGGAGCGCGCTTGCGCGCGATAAGCCTACGGAGCGCTAACGGCCGGGCTGTACAATAGCGGGCTAGCCACGCCGAAGACCCCCGCCTAGCCCATGCCCGCCACGCTCCCGAGCCCGCCGCTTCCCGTCAACGCCAAGACCCGCCGCTACTGGGCCGTGCCCCACGGCTCGTCCTGGGCCCTCGAGGTGGCCGAGGCGGCCCGGGCGCACGATGGCCTGCTCGTGGTGGTGGTGCGCGATACCCGCAGCGCCGACAACCTCGAAAGCGAACTGGGCGTCTTCGCCGGCGAGCTGCCGGTGCTGCACTTCCCCGATTGGGAAACCCTGCCCTACGACGTGTTCAGCCCGCACCCCGAGGTGGTCTCGCAGCGCATCGCCACGCTGTACCGCCTGCCCGCGGTGAAACGCGGCGTGCTGGTGGTGCCCGTGGCCACGCTGATGCAGCGCATCGCCCCGCGCACGCACATCACCGGCGCGGGCCTGGTGCTGCGCAAGGGGCAGAAGCTCGACATCAGCGCGGAGCAGCGCCGCCTGGAAGCCGCTGGCTACCGCAACGTGCCGCAGGTGACCGAGCCCGGCGACTTCGCCGTGCGCGGCGCGCTCATCGACATCTACGCCATGGGCGCGCGCGAGCCCTACCGCATCGAGCTGTTCGACGACGAGATCGAGTCGATCCGCACGTTCGACACCGAGACCCAGCGCTCGCAGCAGCAGGTGGAAGGCGTCGACCTGCTGCCCGCCCGCGAATTCCCCGTCACCGACGAGGCGGCCAAGGCGTTCCGCAACGCCCTGCGCGATCGCTTCCCCATCGACGTGCGCCGTTGCCCGCTGTACCAGGACATGAAGGAAGGCGTCACGCCCGGCGGCATCGAGTACTACCTGCCGCTGTTTTTCCCCAAGACCGAGACGCTGTTCGAGTACATCGCCGATAACGCGCTGTTCGTGCTGGGTGAAGGCGTGCTCGAATCCGCCGCCGCGTTCTGGCAGCAGGTGGGTGACCGCTACGACCAGCGCGCGCACGATATCGAGCGCCCGGTGCTGCCGCCCGCCGAGATCTACCTGCCGCCCGAGCAGCTGCGCGAGCAGCTCAACCGGCAGGTCCGCATCGATGTCGTCGAGAAGGGCCACGAGCATGCCGTCGATCTCGGCACGCAGCCCGCGCCCGAGCTGCCGCTCAACCGCAAGGGCGAAGAGCCCGGCACGGCCCTGCGCCATTTCCTGGCGCATTACCCCGGCCGTACGCTCATCGCCGCCGATTCGGCCGGCCGCCGCGAAGCCCTGATCGAACAGCTTGGCGGCGCCAGCATGAAGCCGGCGAACGTCGACGGCTGGAAGGCCTTCCTCGCCGGCGATGAAAAGCTCGCCATCACCGTCGCCTCGCTCGACCAGGGGTTTGCGCTGACCAAGCCGGCGCTCACGGTGCTCACCGAGCGCGAGCTGTTCGGCGAGCGCGTCCGCACCGACCGGCGCAAGCGCGCTGGCGCGGCACGCGACCCCGAAAGCATCATCAAGGACCTGACCGAGCTGCAGATCGGCTCGCCCATCGTCCATATCGACCATGGCGTGGGCCGCTACCAGGGCCTGCTCACCCTCGATGTGGGTGACATGCCGGGCGAGTTCCTCACCATCGAGTACGCCAAGGGCGACAAGCTCTACGTGCCCGTGGCCCAGCTCGGCCTGGTCAGCCGCTATACCGGCACCGCGCCCGAGCTGGCACCGCTGCACTCGCTGGGCGGCGATGCGTGGGAACGCGCACGAAAGAAGGCCGCCGAGAAGGTGCGCGACGTGGCCGCCGAACTGCTGGCCATCTACGCGCAGCGCGAGGCCCGCCAGGGCGAGGCGTTGCCGGTGGACCGGCAGATGGTCGAGGAATTCGCGGCCACGTTCCCCTTCGAGGAAACCCTGGACCAGCAGCGCGCCATCGACGCCGTCATCGTCGACCTGGCCGCGCCGCGTGCCATGGACCGCGTGGTGTGCGGCGATGTCGGCTTCGGCAAGACCGAGGTGGCGCTGCGTGCCGCGTTCGCCGCCGCCACGGCCGGCAAGCAGGTAGCCGTGCTCGTGCCCACCACCCTGCTCGCCCAGCAGCACTACCGCAACTTCGCCGACCGCTTCGCCGACTGGCCGGTGCGCGTGGAGGTGCTGTCGCGCTTCAAGTCGAAGAAGGAAGTGGATAACGCCCTCGAGCGGCTGGCCGATGGCCAGGTGGACGTGATGGTCGGCACGCACAAGCTGCTGCAGCCCGATATCCGCTTCAAGAACCTCGGCCTCGTCATCGTCGACGAGGAGCAGCGCTTTGGCGTGCGCCAGAAAGAGCAGCTTAAGAAGCTGCGCGCCGAGGTCGACCTGCTCACCCTCACGGCCACCCCCATTCCGCGCACGCTGAACATGGCGATGAGCGGCCTGCGCGATCTTTCCATCATCGCCACGCCGCCCGCGCACCGCACCGCCGTCCGCACGCTGATTTCGACGTGGCAACCGGCGCTCATCCGCGAGGCCATCCAGCGCGAGCTGGCCCGTGGCGGCCAGGTGTACTTCCTGCACAACGAAGTGGACACCATCGAGAAGAGCGCGCGCGAACTGGGCGAGCTCATCCCGGAAGCACGCATCCGCGTGGCACACGGCCAGATGCCCGAGCGCGAGCTCGAGCAGGTCATGGCGGATTTCCACCGCCAGCGTTTCAACGTGCTGGTCTCCACCACCATCATCGAATCGGGCATCGACATCCCGACGGCGAACACTATCATCGTCAACCGCGCCGACCGCTTCGGCCTGGCGCAGCTGCATCAGCTGCGCGGCCGCGTGGGCCGCTCGCACCACCGCGCTTACGCCTACCTGATCGTGCCCGACCGCAAGGCCATGACCGCCGACGCCGAGAAGCGCCTGGAGGCCCTGGCCTCGCTGGAGGAACTGGGCGCGGGCTTCACCCTCGCCACGCACGATCTCGAAATCCGCGGCGCGGGCGAGATGCTGGGCGAGGAGCAATCCGGCCAGATCCAGGAGATCGGCTTCGGCCTGTACACCGAGCTGCTCGACCGCGCCGTACGCGCGCTGCGCTCGGGCAAGATCCCCGACTTCGACCTCACCTCGGAACACGAGACCGAGGTGGAGCTGCACCTGCCGGCGCTGATCCCCGACGACTACCTGCCCGACGTGCACACGCGCCTGACCCTGTACAAGCGCATCGCCAGCGCGCGCGACGACGAGGGCCTGCGCGAGCTGCAGGTGGAAATGATCGATCGCTTCGGCCTGCTGCCCGACCAGGCCAAGTGCCTGTTCGCCGTGGCGCAGCTGAAGCTGATGGCCACGCCGCTGGGCATCCGCAAGGTGGATTTCGGGCCGGCCGGCGGCCGCATCACGTTCCGCGAGAAGCCCGACATCGACCCGGTGGCGCTTATCCGGCTTATCCAGCAGCAGCCGCGCATCTTCAAGATGGATGGCCAGGACAAGCTGCGCGTGATCATGGAGCTGCCCGGCAGCGCCGAGCGCATCCGCGCGGCGCAGGAAACCCTGGTGTCGCTAGGCGCCCGCCGGCCGTCCTGAGCCCCTATTACGCGACGCCCCCATGTAGGAGCGCACTTGTGCGCGACATCTTTTCGCGAAAGAGCCGCAGGGCCTGTTGCTCTTTCGCCAAAGGCGTCGCGCACAAGTGCGCTCCTACACGAAGGCGTATACCGCTTTTTAGGCCACCAGCGGTGCGCGCACCAGGTACTGCACGCTGAAGCGCTCGTCCTTGTCCGTCCACACCTTCGCCACCGAGAGGCCGGCCTTGGCGGCCATCTGGGCGAAATCCTCGAGCGAGTACTTGCAGCTGTATTCCACGTGCATGGCTTCGTCTTCGCGGAACGCGTAGGTATCCTGGCCCACGTGCACGTCCTGCCGCTTCGTGCTCACCAGCGCGGTCTCGATGCGGCCCGCGAGCGCGTTGTAGCGCGCGCGGTGGCGGAAGGCATCGACCTCGAAATCCGTGCCCACCTCGCGGTTCAGGCGCACCAGCATGTTGAGGGTGAAATCGCGCGTGACACCCGCGGCATCGTTGTACGCGGCTTCAATCTCGGCCGGATCCTTCTTCAGGTCGACGCCCACGATGACACCGCCACCATCGCTCATCTCGGCACGCATCTGGCGGAGGATCTTGATGGCTTCCTTCGTTTCGAAGTTGCCGATGGTGGAGCCGGGGAAGTAGATGACCGTGCGGCGTGGCGAACGCGCCGCGACAGGCAGGCGCAGCGGCTGGGTGAAGTCGGCGCACACCGGCTGCATGGGCACGTCGGGGAAGCGCGAGGCGAGCTCGGCCACGCTTTCCATCAGCGCCGTGCGCGAGATCTCGACGGGCACGTACGCCACCGGCGTGTGCAGGTGCTCGAGCAGCATGCGGGTCTTGATGCCGCTGCCGCTGCCATATTCCACGAGCCGCACGTCGGGGCCCAGCGTGTCGGCGATATCGCCCGCGTGGTCGCGCATGATCGCGATCTCGGTGCGGGTGAGGTAGTACTCGGGTTGCTCGCAGATGGCTTCGAAGAGCGCGGAGCCCCGCTCGTCGTAGAACAGCCGGGAGGGCAGCTTTTTCGGTTTGGCGGCCAGGCCGCGGCGCACGGTATCAAGCGTGTCGTCGACATCCGGGTGGCGGTCGTCAAGGCGGATGTCTTTGGGTTGAGCGCTCATCGATCGTTTCCAAGTCGTAGCCCCGAAAACTGCCAGCGTGCATGGGGCGGAAAGAAATTGCGGTATGTCGCGCGTACGTGGTCGGCGGGCGTGGCGCAGGAGCCTCCGCGGAGGATCCACTGCCCATTCATGAATTTTCCGTTGTACTCACCCAGCGCGCCGTCGAGCGGACGAAACCCGGGATAACTGACATAGGGGCTCATCGTCCATTCCCAACAGTCGCCGTACACCTGGCCGAGTTCCGTTTCGAACGAGCTGGCACGGGGTTGGAACACCCCGCTGTCCTGTAGGTTCCCGCGCACCGGCAGGCCGGCCGCCATCGTTTCCCATTCCACTTCGGTCGGCAGCCGCGCACCGGCCCAGCGCGCGAACGCATCGGCCTCGAAGTAGCTGATGTGCGTGACGGGCGCATGCGGGTCGATGGCACGGCGCCCTTGCAAAGTGAACTCGGTTTCCAGCGCCTCGTCCCAATACAGCGGGCGCGCCCAGTGCTCGCCCTGCACCGTGGCCCAGCCATCGGAGAGCCACAGCGTGGGCGTGCGGTAGCCACCGTCGTCGATGAAGGCACGGTACTCCGCGTTCGTGACAGGACGGTTGGCGATCGACCCCGCCTGGCGGTAGGTGCGATGGCGCGGGCCTTCGTTGTCGAAGTGGAAGCCGTCGCCTTCGAAGCCTACGGAAACGACGCCCTCGTCGAAGGGGATGAATCGCAGCGCGGGTGCCGCGACCGGGAGCGCGCGCGGCCCGTCGGGCGCGTACGCGGGCTGCAGCGGGTTTTGTGCGAAGGCGTGCTTGATGTCGGTCAGCAGCAGTTCCTGGTGCTGTTGCTCGTGCTGCACGCCAAGCTCGACCAGCGTGGGCAACGCATCGTCGCCACCACGCACGATGAGGCCGGCGATCGCATCGTCGATGCGTGCGCGGTACGACAGCACCTCGTCGAGCGTCGGCCGCGTCAGCATGCCGCGCTGCGGGCGCGCGTGCATCGGCCCCACCGACTGGTAGTAGCTGTTGAAAAGGAAGTGCCACTCGGGGTTGGGCGAGCGGTAGGCGTCGTCGCGGCCGAGGATGAACTGCTCGAAAAACCATGTGGTGTGCGCCAGGTGCCATTTGGTCGGGCTGGCATCGGGCATGGATTGGACAACGGTGTCTTCGGGGCTTAGCCGGGCCGCGAGCTCGAGCGTGCGGCGGCGTATGCGGAGGAAACGTTCGGCCAGCGCCGCGCCCGTGGGCGTGGAGGGAGCGAGGCCGAGCGGGCGAGCGGTCATGCGCGTATCCCGTCTTGCGGCCAGCGGGGCACTGGCCATGACGGTCGACCATGCCCTAGCAAACGTTCAACCGGTGTGAGTGGTTGTGCCACCGGCCTTAACGGAAGGTGCATCCAGCCCCTGCCCCCTCTCGTTTTTCTGGTCCTCTGGGCTTAACGTGGTATGACCCAACGCAGAGGGAATCGCCATGAACGCACGCCACGTCGCCGTCGCCTGCCTGCTCCTTGTCTCAACGGCCCCCTGGGCCGCGGGACGCCCCCAGCAGCCAGTGGCGCGCCAGGAGCTGCAGGTCAACGACTGCATGCGCACCGATCGCATCTCGAACTACGCTGTCGTCGACGATCGCACCGTCGCCGTGGCCAACGGGCCGAACTACTTCAAGATCACCACCAACGTCGACTGCCCGCGCATGGACCTGGGCGGCGGCGTGCGCTTCCGCGCTTCGGAGAACGTTAAGGCCGTGGCGCCCATGCGTATCTGCGGCAGCATCAATGAGCAGATCGTTCGCCGTGACGACCCGCCCTGCCAGATCCAGGCGGTGGAGAAGATCGACAAGGCCACGTACGACCAACTCAACAAGAACGCGAAGCGCAAGGCCAGCGGCCCGGGCACCAGCGGCGGCCACTGAAACGAAAAAGCCCGGCCATGGGCCGGGCTTTTTTATCGCTTGGACGATGGATCAGTAGCCGCCATCGTCGCGCACGTAGCGGGTGGAATATCCGTCGTCGTACGTGGTGGTCGTGGTGGTGACGCGGCGCGTGACAACCGGCGCCGAATCTTCGTAAACCACCGTGGACGGACGGCTGTAGTACACCGGGCGATCGTAGACGACCGTGCGCGGCTGCGTGGCGTTGTAAACCAGCGCACCGACCGTGCCGGCGACAATGGCGCCGGCGATCCAGCGGCCACTGTGGTCGTAGTAGCCACCGTGGCGGTAACCGCCGCCGTAGTAACCACCGTGGTAACCACCATAGCCGTAACCGCCATGGCCCCAGCCGCGCGCGAACGTGGCCGGTGCGAACGCCATGAGGCCCACGGCAGCAAGGGCGACAGCGGACTTGACGAACTTAGCTTTCATGACAGTTACCTCCTCAGGTGAGTGCAGGTTCGCGCTCAGCCACTGAATCCGGACTGAAGTTTTCTGCACCGTCCCTTCACGTTTTCCACGGGTTCACGAAGGGCTTGCGGAGCAGCCAGCAGCCGTGGATATCGTGGCGGCGGCTGAAGTCGAACGGGATGCTCGGCGCACTCCAGTCTTCAATGGAAAGATGGGGCTCCAGGGCGGCTTTATCAAGCTGGAACCGGCGGTAGTTGTTGGAGAACACGATGACGCCATCGGGCAGCAGGCGCTCGGCGCACAGCAGCAGCAGCTTCACGTGGTCGCGCTGCACGTCGAAGTCATCCGCCTTCTTGGAATTGGAGAATGTGGGTGGGTCGACGTAGATCAGCCCGTACTGCATCGAGCGGCTCTCGAGGAACTTCAGGGCATCCTCCTGCACCAGGCGGTGGCGGTTGCCCGTGAAGCCGTTCAGGGCCAGGTTCTTCGAGGCCCAGTCGAGGTAGGTGCCGGAGAGATCCACCGTGGTGGTATCGCGGGCGTCGCCATCCGCGGCATAGACGCTGGCGGTGCCCGTATAGGCGAACAGGTTGAGGAAATGCTTGCCGGCGGCAAGTTCCCGGATCTTGCCGCGCACCAGCCGGTGGTCCAGGAACAGGCCGGTATCGAGGTAATCGGTGGGGTTGATGAGGAACTTCAAGCCACCCTCGTTCACCTCGACGAACTCGCCGCGCTGGTCGAACTGCCCGTATTTCGAGCCGCCCTTGCCCTTCTCGCGCGTCTTCACGGCGATGCGCTCGCGCGGGGTGCCGAACACCTCGGCGGCCACCCGCACCACTTCGCGCAGGCGCGTGCGGGCGACATCCACGGGGATATCCTGCGGCGCCTTGTATTCCTGGATATGCAGCCAGCCCTCGTAGACGTCGATGGCGGCCGCGTATTCGGGCAGGTCCTGGTCGTAGGCGCGCCAGCAGGTGATGCCCTCGCGGCCGAGGCGCTTGCGCAGGTGGCGCACGTTCTTCTCGAGCCGGTTCTTCAGCATCTGCGCGCCGTCGGACAGCGGCCTGGGCTCGCGCGCCGGCATATCGCCCTGCGCACGCAGGCTGAAGGTGAGCAGGGGTGTCTCCAGGGCGCCGTTGTAGAGCGCGTAGCGCTTGTCGGGCGACAGGCGCATGGCCCGGCCCAGTTCTTCATCGCCCGCGAGCACGGCGGCGCGCCAGCCCGGGAAGCGCTCTTTCAGCGCCTGGCCCAACTGCCGGTACAGGTGCGGCAGCTCGGCGCGGTCGCCCAGGCGCTCGCCGTACGGCGGGTTGGTGATGACCAGGCCCAGCGGGGTTTCCGGCGGCGGCGTGACATGGATGGCGTCGCGGCGGTCGAGGGTGATGAAGCCGGCCACGCCCGCGGTCTGCGCGTTGCGCTTGGCGGTTTGCACCATGTTCGCGTCGGTGTCGCTGCCGAAGAACACGGGGCGCAGGTTGCGCATGCCCTCGTCGGTCGTTGCCTTGGCCTCCTCCCACAGCTGCTTCCACAGCGCGTAATCGTGCTTCTTCCAGCCAAGGAACCCGAAGTAACCACGGCGCAGGCCCGGCGCGGCGCCGGCGGCCATGAGGGCGCCTTCGATCAGCAGCGTGCCCGAACCACACATCGGGTCGACCAGCGCGCCGCCCTCGGCGTACAGGCGTGGCCACTGGGCACGGACCAGCATGGCGGCGGCGAGGTTTTCCTTCAGCGGGGCCTCGCCCTGGCGTTCGCGCCAGCCGCGGCGGTGCAGCGGCGAACCGGAAAGATCGATGGACAAGGTGGCGCGGTCGCGGCGGACGCGAACGTTCACCTGCACGTCGGGCTCGTCGGTCTCCACGTCGGGGCGCGCGCCGCTGGCGGTGCGGAACTGGTCGACGATGGCGTCCTTGGTCTTCAGCGCGATGAACTGGCTGTGCGTGAGCTTGCTGAGCGCCGTGTTGGCGTCGACGGCCAGCGTGCCGTGCGGGGCCAGATGCTCCGCCCAGTCGATGCCCTGCACGCCCTGGTAGAGGTCCTCCGGCGTGGCGGCGTCGAATTCAGCCAGCGGCAGCAGCACGCGGCTGGCCATGCGCGACCACAGGCACGCGCGGTAGGCCGTTTCCATGCCGCCACTGAAGGCCACGCCCGCGAGAGCCTCTTTCACCTCGGTGGCGCCTATGGCGACCAGTTCGTCCTTCAGCAGGTACTCGAGGCCTTTGGGGCAGGTGGCGAAGAAATTCATGCGAGGCCACCCAGGAAGCGACGGAATTCAGCATCGATGTCGGCCAGGGTGGCCGACAGGCGGTGGTCGTCCTGGACCAGCAGCAGCGGGGCGCCCTGCCCGCGGGCGAAGGCGATGGCCCCTTCCACCGGGCACACATCGTCGGCATAGCCGTGGACAAGAAACGACGGCACGCCCGGCGCCGTGGCGAACGGGCGCGGGTAGCCCGGGATTTCCGCGGGCAGCGCCAGCAGGAACAGCCCAGCCACCGGGGCATCCAGCGAGGCGAGCCCGGCGACGAAGGCGCCCATGCTCGAGCCCACCAGCACGGGAGGCACCGGCGAGGCCGCGATGGCCGCGGCCAGCCGCGCCAGGCGCGGGGCCACCGAGCCGGCATGGCCCTTCAGGTCGTCCGCCCGGTAATCCGGGCGGTGGGTGGTGTAGCCGAGGCTCTCGGCGGTGGCCGCCAGGGCGCTGACCTTGGTGGCGTCGGGGCCGGAATCGGACCCGTGGGAAAGAATGATGTGGCCGCGCATGGCGGTCTCCGTACGCGGATCGACTGGCTATGTTATCAAAGCGCCATGATCGACATCCTGCACGCCCCCCTGCCTTACGAGGCCCGCCTGCCCCAGCGCGCCGGCGACACCATCGACCTGGTGGTGATCCACTGCACCGAGCTGCCCGACCTGGCCATGGCCCGCGAGTACGGCGAGCGGGTGCTCTACGAAGACCGCGGCACCGGCGCCAGCGGCCACTACTACATCGACCGGGATGGCTCGGTGCTCTGCTACGTCGACCCCCTGCGGGTCGCCAACCACACCCGCGGCTACAACCCGCGCTCCATCGGCATCGAGCTGGTGAACCTGGGCCGCTATCCGGACTGGTTCCACACCGCGAAGCAGGAGATGACCGAGCCCTACCCGCCGGCGCAGATCGCCGCGCTGCGGGCGCTGCTCGACGAGCTGACGGCGCGCTTCCCTTCCCTGCGCCATATCGCCGGCCACGAGGACCTCGACACCGCCATGGTGCCCGCCAGCGACGACCCGGAGAACGAAGTGCCGCGCAAGCGCGACCCCGGCCCGCAGTTCCCGTGGGCACGCGCGTACGACGATGGCCGCCTCGGCCGCATCACGGCCTGACTCCCTATAATCGGCGGCCAACGCGCACTGTTTCCAAGGGGATACCCATGCAGGACACCCACGTCGGCGAGCTCGTCGAACTGCTCCAGCTCGAACGCCTCGAAGACAACCTGTTCCGCGGCCAGAGCCGCGACATCGGCACGAAGTTCGTCTTCGGTGGCCAGGTGCTGGGCCAGGCGCTATCCGCCGCGCACCGCACGGTGCCCGCGGACCGCGTCGCCCATTCCCTGCACGCCTATTTCCTGCGCGCGGGCGATATCGACGCGCCCATCGTCTACAGCGTGGAGCGCACGCGCGACGGCGGGTCGTTCTCCGCCCGCCGGGTGGTGGCCATCCAGCACGGCCAGCCCATCCTCAACGGCTCCATCTCGTTCCAGGTGCCCGAGGAAGGCTACGAGCACCAGATGTCGATGCCGGAGGTGCCAGCGCCAGAGGACATCGAACCCATGCCCGCCATGTCGGCCGAGCAGCTGGCCCGCCTGCCTGAGAAAACCCAGCGCTGGCTTGGTAAGGACGGCCCATTCGAGTTCCGCCACGTGTGGCCGCGCGATGAACTGCGCCCCGCCAAGCGCCCGCCCTACCAGCACATCTGGTTCCGCCTCACCGCGCCCATCGCCGATACGCTGTCGCTGCACCAGGCGCTGCTCGCCTACGCCTCGGATTTCCACCTGATCGGCACGGCCACGCTGCCGCACGGCATTTCCTACCTCACCCGCAACATGCAGATGGCCAGCCTGGACCACGCCCTGTGGTTCCACCGCCCCTTCCGCATCGACGAGTGGCTGCTCTATTCGTTCGACAGCCCCACCTCGCAAGGCGGCCGTGGCCTGGCGCGCGGCATGATCTACACCCGCGACGGCAAGCTCATCGCCAGCACCGCGCAGGAAGGCCTCATCCGCGTCCGCCCCGGCTAAGCGCATGAACATCGAGCTGCGGCACCTGCGCTATTTCATCGCCGTCGCCGACGAGCTCCACTTCAGCCGTGCGGCCGAGCGGCTCGGCATCTCGCAGCCGCCGCTCAGCCAGCAGATCCGCGACCTCGAAGCGCAACTCGGGTTGCGCCTGCTGCGCCGTACCAACCGCCGCGTCGAACTCACCGATGCCGGCCGCGTTTACCTCGATGCCGCGCGGGACATCATCGCCCGCGTCGACGAAGCCGGCGACATGGCCCGGCGCGCGGAGCGTGGCGACATTGGCGAGCTGCACGTGGGGTTCACACAGAGCACGCCGCTGATCGAGCGCTTCCCGCGCGCCGTGCGGGCGTTCCGCGAGGCGTACCCCGCGGTGCGGCTGGTGCTGAAGGAACACAACACGCTGCAGCAGATCGAGCGCCTGCTCGAAGGCACCCAGCAAGTGGGCCTGATCCGTGGCACCAACCTGCCCCCGCCGCTGGTGGCGCGCAAGCTGGTGGACGATCCGCTGGTCGCCGTACTGCGGGCTGACCACCCGCTGGCGAAGGGCCGCAAGCCACGCGTGCGCGTGGAGCAGCTGGCTGAAGAGCACTTCGTCGTATTCAGCCGCAACGCGGGCACGGGTGTTGCCGCGCAGGTCCAGCAGATGTGCCGCAACGCCGGGTTCGCGCCGCGCGTGGCGCAGGAGGCCGGCGAATCCGCGACGATGGTGGGCCTGGTCGCCGCAGGCCTCGGTGTCGCCGTGCTGCCAGAATCGATGCGCCATGTGCATGTCACCGGCGTGGCTTACGTGCCGATCGATTCACCCGATGCGGCAAGCGCACTGCACCTGGTGCACCGCCGCGCCGATACCTCGCCACTGGTGAAGGCGTTCATGGCGCTGATGCTGAAAGCCTAACTGCCACCCTGGGAAAATCGGCCTGTGGGAGCGCGCTTGCGCGCGACGCTTCCGTAGGAGCTCACACCCGTGGGCGATGCGCGCGCGAGCGCGCCTGCATAGAGAAACATCTGCAATGCACATCGCCCACGTCGAAGCTATACTTCATCGCGTCGGGAACACACGACCTCCAAGTCTGCAGTCAGACCTTTCGAGGTGGCAATTGCAGCAGGAACGAAGGCGCTGACGAGCCTTCCGCCCTCGCCAACGCCCCGGGCGCAAGCCTGGGGGCTTCGTCATTTTGGCTACTGCGAAACCTGCGCCAACGGCCGCAACCCGCGCAGCTTCCACGCGATGGCCAGCCCGGCGGCAACCAACACGGCAACATAAGTGGCCACACCAGCCCACCCCGCATGCACCCAAGCCACGCCGCCAAGTGAACCGGCGATGCTCGAGCCCATGTAGTACGAAAACAGGTACATCGACGAGGCATGCGCCTTGGCGCTCTTCGCCCGCATGCCCACCCAGCCGCTCGCGATGGAATGGCCACCGAAGAAGCCGAAAGTGATGAGCGCGATGCCGGTGACGATGGCCCACAGCGACATGCTCGACGTGAGGGCCACGCCCACCAGCATCATCACGAACGCCGTCCACATAACTTTGCCGCGGCCAAGCTTGCCGGCCAGCGACCCCATCCACGCCGATGCGCCCACACCGATGAGGTACACCATGAAGATGGCGCCTACATGCGATTGCGACAGCGAAAACGGCGGTGCCAGGAGGCGGAAGGACACGTAGTTGTAGATGGTGACGAACGCGCCCATGAGCAGGAAGCCTTCGGCGAACAACCACGGCATGCCCTTGTCCTTGAGCAGCTCGCCGAACGATGCGAGCAACGCGCGGGGGCGTGCACTGCGGCTCTGGAAATGCACGGAGGCCGGCAAGCCCTTGGCGACAAGCAGCGCGGCCACGAGGCCGAGGACACCGATGACGCCGACAGCCACGCGCCATGAGGCGTGGTCGGCCGTGAAGCCTGAAATCAAGCGGCCACTCATGCCGCCGATGGCGTTGCCGCCAATGTAGAGGCCCATGGCAAAGCCAAGGGATTCGCCGTGCACTTCCTCGCTAAGGTACGTCATGGCTACGGCCGGCAACCCAGCCAGCGTCACACCGAGCAGCGCACGAGCGGCGAGCAGCAGCGCCCAGCTCGGCGACACGGCCGTAAGCAGCACCAGCAGCGACGACGACAGCAGCGACGCCAACATGACCGGCTTGCGGCCCAGCGCATCGGAGATGGCACCGGCGAACAGCATGCCCACGGCCATCACCGCCGTGGTGAGCGAAAGCGAGAGCGAACTGGTGGCGGCATCCACGCCGAAATCATGCGAGAACGCTGGCATCAACGGCTGCACGCAATACAGCAGGCCGAAGGTGGCGAAGCCGGACGAGAACAAGGCGAGATTGGTGCGCCGGAAGGCCGGCGTGCCGTGGCGGATGCGCCGATCAACAACCGCCGGCGCGGCGGGAGACGAGCCGTCCACGAGGGACCTCCAGGGAATGAGCGGATGTGCCTAGGCTAAACCCTGAATTGAGTCGAATCGATATGGAAATTCATCCCGTTCGATATCTTCTACGAATAGCAGTCAGGTCTCGCAACGGTCGAGCATGAACATGCCAGGCGCTGGAGACGTTCCCGAGATGCCCGGAATAAGCCGCTGTAGCTCAGGGATAAAGATGTATTGCGGTGCCGAGTCTCCGCTTCTCGGCACATCCACAATCAACTTGTGGCGTTTGTCCCATGCGTAATACTTCTTGAGCTTGTAGAGAGGTCCATCGGGATGCGGGGCGTCCCGCCCCGCCCATGATGGCGTCGTCCTGCGAGTGCTGTTCAGCAGATAGATGTATTCACTCGACCCTTGGTCGAAGAGGAACCAGTCGTCCATGAACTTCCCGTCTTCGGCTCCAGATAGGGGAAGGCGCAGGTGGAGCGCCGGACGCGCGTGACTCCAGAACGCATCATCATCAACCGTCACGAAATCGGCGGTCGCGTTGTACTCAGCAGCGGTGTACCGATAGTGAGCCTTCTCCACCCTACATTGCGCCGCAAAACATATTGCGTGCCAGACAACTGCTGAGGTGCCGACGACATGACGCGTGATCAATTTACCCATGAGACCCGTTCAAACACACCAAAAACAATGGAGATGCCTCTTAAGTAACTAATACACTGTTCGTATGAGGCAGAACAAAGAAACGCGCGGCGATGTCTTTGCAGCGCGCGAAACCACTACACAGCAGATGAAAGACATGCGATCCAAACGAGGTTCTTTTTAGTTGCGACGCCAAGTATCACTACCTTGGCGTCGCGGCCTTCGCAATATTTTTTCGCTGAGTTTTTAACCTGCCTCTATCCGCACCCTACATTTATGAGTGGGAACAATGGCCGATGCACACGCTAACAAACGCATCCATGCACATGCGCTCATTCAACGTGGAACGAAAGAATAATCCACTTGTCACGAAAACCAGTAAGAGCCTTTTGCGTTTCCGCGTTCCCCTCAATTCCCCTGGGATCATACGGCCCCTGCTTGTGGCTCGCGTATGCGTATTCCGGAAAGGTCATCGTGCCAGCAATTTTTCCCTCAGATAGATGGATGCTATACCTCTCCCGAAAATACTGAATTCGCTCATACATAACAACGAGCTGATCGGCAAAGTTCTCCCGGTTCAAATGGCCGTATTTCTCCCACGTACCGATCGTGAACTGAAAGACGCCGAGGGCGCTGGAGCTATTATTGGTAAGTTGGTCGCCGAACGAGCTTTCCTGATAAGCGGTAACCGCTACAATAGCGATCGTCTCTTCGGGCACGCCAAGCGAGAAGCCGTAATCGACGATCGCGTTCAGCACGGCTTCTTGCGAACTGCGTGGACGCATCTGAAGGCTGTATCGGTGACCGGCCGGCGTCTGATATTTGTAGGCGCCACGCATGTACGGACTTTCACGGCCGTGCGGCGGCCGGCCCGTGCCGGGGAACGGCCCAACAGGATCGCGCGGCTCAGACGGTCGCGATGGTGCCGGCCGTGATGGCGGGTCACGCGGCCGATCCGCGGTGACGGGAACGGTGGGATAGTCGATCGGCTCCTCGTCAGAACCGGGTCGCTTGCGTTTGGTGGGTGGCTTAGCCATCTCGGCTTCTCCTTGCCAGTGAAACGTTGCTTACTTTGGCGTCGACGACGCCACGCGGACCTGCGAAGCACCTGAGAGTGGCGTGATGCCTGCAGGTGGCAATAGATTACGTAGAGGGCAAAGCGCCAGGCATCAGTCGTTGTCTTAAGTTCGTGTAGGCGCCGGCATCAATCCATGTAGTCTTTGGATGACAGGCTGCCTCGATACGACGGCGCACCAGCGTCGCGCCAACGTGGCTGTGCCCTCGAACACGGACTACGTTACAGCGCCGATACCGCGGATGTTGACGACGCCGAAGCGGGGTAGCGCATGATTCGGCACGGAAACAAGATGTGCGCAGCCATTGCAGCTGCGCCCGGCGAAAACGACAGCCCTTTCGTCACGCATGCCTGCCGGATCAACGAGTCAGGCATCGCAACGATCGAGGACGAACATCCCCGGTAACGGCGAAACGCCCGAGATACCCGGAATGAGCGCGTGTAACTCAGGCAGGAAGATGTATTCCGGCGCAACATCCCCACTGGAAGGCGGCTTCACCAGAACGACATACTGCGCGCTCCATGCGTAGAAGTTAAAAAGTGTGTCGAGCGGCCCCACGGATCGTTTGTCGTCCCATCCCGCCCATGACGGGGAGGATCGGCTCGTGCTGTTCATGAGATAAATTCGCTGACTCGATCCCTGGTCAAACACAAACCAGTCATCCAGGAAGGCTGCCTGCCCTTGTCCCGCCAAGGGCAGGCGTAGATGGAGCGCCGTGCGAGGACTGCGGTGGCCTATCCACTCGCTGTGGACGGCCAAGAAGTCGGCAGTCGCGTTGTACTCCGCCGATGTATACCGGTAGCGCGCCTTATCTATCTTGCATGGTTCGGCGAAACTCGCTGTGTGCCAAACGAGTGCTGCCGTGACGGCGACTTGCCGCGTGATCATTTTGCGCATGACACCAACGCGAACATGCCAAACCCGACAGAGGCGCCGCCTACATAGCGGAACGCAGCATTCATATGAGGCAGGAAGACAAAGTCCGGGGCGGCGTCGTTGCGTGCCGGCACCTTGGTCAAAGGCTGATGCGCTTTGTTCCAGAGAAAAAGGCTCGTCAGCAGGTCGAGCCAAGCGTCGCTTTCCACCCAATCGATGCGGCCGGCATCGTCATCATGCCGCGCAAGCCTGATTTCCTGACTGCCGTCGCCCGAGAGAGCGAAGGCTACCTTGATCCGGGTGGCCGGCCTCTTGATGCCGACGCCGTCCCTCGTCGTGGCCAACGACGGGGTCGTTGCCATCGTCATGCGGAAGTAGGTTTGCCGCGGCCCCGTTCCATCGCCGCCATTCCGGGTAAAAAAACGGCCTTCGCTGTAGTTGCCAGAGCTCGTATAGCGATACCTTCCCTTTTCCAATGGACAGGCCACGGCCGATGCCGTGACGAGCAGCAGGAGACCTGCAACAAGGGTGGACGAGAAATTCATAGGTCGACTGACGCCAGGCATCTGCGGAGCGCCCATGATTGCGCGGGCCCGAAACACAGGACATCAGCCAAAGCCGCCTATTCGTGTAGGCGCTGGCATCGATTTCTGTAGTCCTTCGACGACGGGATACGAGGGGGTGTCGTCAGCGGACGGCGCTTCCAGCCGCCTGCCCATCCCACCGCACGGCCTGCGCAAGCTCGTCGTTCGTCAGCGCGAGATCACCCGAATCCGTTGACGCATGCACGGCCACGATGTGCCCGTCATTCCGGGACAACTCGCGGTTGCCGGCGTCGGTAACGGCCTTGGCCCGTTCGTCATCCGACGCCAGCAGCACCAGCAAGGCCTTTGACCCGGCCACGAACTTCACGCCACTGGTGGCGCCCGACTTCGCCAGCTCGGCCGAGGCCAGCGGCACGGCTTTCACCTTCCCCGCCCAGCGCGGCGGCGCCACGAAGGTGTAGCCCGCGGCTTCGTCGCGCCACTGGAAGGTCTTCATCGGCTCGGCGGCGGGGGCTTTTTCACCATGGGCGCCTGGCGGTGGGGCGGCTGATGCGGCGAACGGCAGGCCGAGGGCGAGGATAAGGGCGGCGGCGGTTTTCATGGCGAGGGCTCCGTATACGCACGCAGCGTACGCGGAAACGGCGTGGGCAGGACGTCAAGCGCCCCGGTCGCCTGCGTCTTCTGGCACGCCTTCGCGCCCGCTCACCCACGCGAACAGGACGATGCCCAGCACGATGCCCACGGCGCCCAGCCCCGAGACGGCATCCGGGAAGGCTTCGCCGAGGAAGACCATGCCGATGACCGTGGCGAACAGCAGCTCGGCGGCCTGCATGGCCTCGACGGCGGCCAGCGCCGTGGGCTGGCGTCCCACGAGTTCGGTGGCGTGGAAGAACAGCACCGTGGCGATGACGCCCGAGGAGAGCGCCGTACCGGCGGAGAGAAGAAGCTCGCGCCACGTCGGCGGCCCGATCGCCACCCACGTCGCCACGGCGAACAGGAGCCATAGCGGCCAGCTCGCCAGGGTCATCCCGAAGACGCGCTGCACGGGGCCGAGCTTCGTCCCCGTCCGCTCCAGATGCAGCAGGATCTTCCGGTTACCCAGCGGGTATGCGAACGCGGCGAAGGCCACGGCGCCGACGGCAAGCCACGCGGACGCATCGAGCTACCCGTGCGCATGCCCGAGCTGCAGCATCATCACGCCCGCCACGATCAGCGCGCCGATCGCCAGCGCCCCGCCGTGCCAGCGCGCACGCTCGTCCTTGTAGATGAAGGGCGCCATCAGCGGGCCGGCCAGGACGGTGAGCTGGAAGCTGCCCGCCACCAACCACGACGGCCCGCTCGTCGCGGCCCAGGTCAAAGGCACGCCGAACAGCACGAAGCCGACCGAACTCCAGCCCAGCCATGTGCGCGGGTGCGTGCGGAGTTCCGACGGCAGGCGCCCGAGGCCACCCTGGAACGGCAGCACGACGGCCAGCAGCGGCAAGGTGCACAGGTAACGCAGGATCACCGCCCACTGCCAATGCCCGCCGCCACTGACGACGGCGCGGTTGAGCACATAGGTGAACGTGAAGAACAGCGCCGATAGCAGCGCTATCGCCACGGCCTTCAGGGCGGTGGAACGCATGGGTGGCCTTGCCGGGGACGAACGAACCCCGACTATGCCAGCCGGCACCCGCCTTCGTCAGCCGCTTCGTTGAGCTCGAGGAAAAGCTCCTGCAGCTCACCACCCAGGGCATGCCCGTCCACGACAAGGCCCACCGATCCCTTCACCCCCGCCACCGGGCAGCAGCCGTCGGCGATGCCCAGCAGGTTGGCCGTGGTCTCGACCATCACCTGGCAGACGATGTCCATCAGGGTGGCCTTGCCCGCGTCGTCCAGCGTATTGAAAAGCGACAGCGCCCGCACCCAGTGCGGGTCCACGGCGTGCTCGGGCGGCATCCTGAACAGGTCCGCGTAGACCGCGAGGTTGTCGCGAACCACGGCATCCTGCAGGGCCTGAACGAAACGTTCGGCGTTCATGGGGGTGATACCAGGGGATGGGGATGCCCCATAGATGGAGCCGCCCGGCGCGGACTCAATCTCCCCCCGGCCGGCTAGTGGTTTTCCCGGTTCATGCGCCGCGGCCGGCGGTGGGCAGGCACGTACCCCGGCCACACCGCGTCGTAGAAGTAGCGCTCCTGCGCCGTGGGCGGCTCGTAGGGCTTGCTCGCCGCCGGGATCCGCTTACGCAGCGACGCCTCGTTATGCTCGGCCCAGCGCATGATCATCCGCTGCATGAGCGAGACGCCCTTCAGCGCCATGCCCTGCCCGGCCTTGGGCCCATACCGCCACCGCACCACCCAGCGATCGCCCTGCGGGCTGACGCGGGCGAACGCCCGCGTCGTCCCTTCCAGGATCGCGTATTGCCGTTCCCCCATCTGTACCCAGTGCACCATGGCCATGGGGCGGACGGTACGCGCCGCCAGTCTCAGATATGTGGACAGCGTGCGCCTGGTTTCTCACCAGCCTGCGGCAAGCGCTTGATCGCCTTATTTCAATACACCCGCCTCGATCGGGAACGGCCGCAGTTCGTGGTCTTCGCGCAGGCCGTCGCGCAGGTCGATCTCGATACCGCGGGTGACGGCGGTCATCGGCACATCGTTCACGCCATCCTCGAACGGATCCTGCAGGTCGTTGCCCGATTGCAGCAGGCCGAGGAAGAGGATGCCGGCGACGGTCGAGCCCAGCGGCGTGTAGAGGCCAAGCTGCTCGACAAGGCCGAACGGTAGCAGCGCGCAGAAGATGTGGGTGAACACCACGGGGTACACCGCGTACTGCTGCGGCAGCGGCGTGTTCTTGATCCGCTCCATGCCGCCCTGTGCATTCGAGATATCGGCCAGGGTCTTCGCGAAGGTGGCGCGGATGATCGAATCCGGCGCGGCCGCGCTCAGCAACGCGCCCGTTTCCATGGCGATGGCATTGGGCGGGTTCGCCACCGTGCGCAGGTACGCGACTTCCGATTCGGAAAGGAGGCCGGAAAGTTCGTCCCAGCCTTTCTGGCGGCGAAGATGGAAGCGCAACGAATGCACATAGGCGATCTGCCGATAGAAGATCTGGCGCGCCAGCCCTTCATCCGTTAGCAAGGTGCGCGCATCACGCACCAGCGTGCGCGAGCAATTGACCATCGCACCCCACAAGATGCGTGCCTCCCACCACCGGGCATACGCCGTGGCATTGCGGAAACTGAGATAAATGGCCACCGCCGTGCCGAACAACGTCACCGGCAGTGCCGGGAAACCATCCCACGACGATTCGCCGAAATACCACGCGGCGGTAACCAGCACGTCCCAGCAAAACAGGATGATCAGCGGCCCGCTGATATATCGCCATAAATGACTCGCATGCGCATGGCCTGGAACGAGCATGGCCGTTTCTCCTAGAGGGAATGGGTAATGGGCTTCTGCGACTCGGCGTGCTCGCGCGTATAGGCCCCGAAACCATCGGAGGCCGTCGGCAGCGGCTGGCCGGCGCGCACGGGCGCCGCGGATTCCATGCCCTGCCCCATGCCGCGGTCGCGCATGTCCGGCGACACCATCAGCAAGGCGGCCACCACGGCGGAGCCAAGCAGCAGCGAGGCGTCGCGAACGCGGAACACGCGGGC
Source organism: Luteibacter yeojuensis (assembly GCF_000964085.1). GTDB lineage: Bacteria > Pseudomonadota > Gammaproteobacteria > Xanthomonadales > Rhodanobacteraceae > Luteibacter > Luteibacter yeojuensis_A. The sequence continues at coordinate 53,830 of NZ_JZRB01000011.1, read as the reverse complement.
AAGCACGAGGGGCGCGGCGCCAATGACAATGGCGGTGCCGGCGAATTCGGCCACCCACAAATCGAGGCGATGGGGCGGGTTCAAACACACCGCGACCAACGCGCATGTCACTACGGTTGCCGCGGTGATGGCGTTATCTCTCATCCGCCGGCGGAATCGCTCCCGCAGCGCTGCATCTGCATACTCTGGATACATGGCCTGCCCGTTCGTTTGTTTTCTTGCGTCGGGACAAAAACTGGAACGAGCAGGGGTGGCCTTGCAACCCTTTGCAGCGAATTGATTTCGCTTTGGCCGTCTGAATTCATATTCGGCGCGCGCCATTTCCACCGCGGAAATCGCATGAGAATGTTGCAGCGCAATGGATTGAGACGAATACGCGAGGCACCACCGCCCAGCGAAATAAATCCGGGCACGTTTAGGTTTGCATACGGCATCCACACGCATGCGTTGTGCGCGCTCGGTGAGATCATCCTCACCGCGTTCGCAAGCCTTGAGGCTATTCGTGCGTCGTCGCGGCATTCACCGCATCGACGATCGCGGTTTGCAGCTTGCCATCGGCATTCGACGCCTGCGGGTAGTAGTACTGCCCAAGCGTCCGCGTGGTTTCACCGTCCTTGAGCACGATGGTGCCTTCTATCACCGCCTCGGGGGCAGGCGAGCCATCGAACGCGGTGAAGCTGCCGAAGCGCGCGCCGGCCCAATGCATCGATGCCACGAAATCCCGGAACGGCTCCGCACTCTGGCAACGCGCGCGCAGCCAGGCCTTGCCGGTATCCAGGTCGACGGCCCATGCGGTGGAGCACCCGAAACTGCCACCCATCGCCGCGACCAGGTGGATCGGTGGGGGCACACCCTCGGGCATGCCGTACAGGACCGCGTTCGGTGGCGTCGTGTCGTTGAAGCGCTGCGTCGTGTCACCGAAGCGACGGCCATGGCACTTGGCGGCGCCATGGGCGCCCCAGGGCACCGCGGCCAGGCAGAGGAAAAGAAGGCGTCCGTGCATGGGCGGGGCTCGCTACATGGGCTCGAGGTGGGTAATCAGCAGGCGGACGCTCTCGCGCCCCTGCCAGTCGTTGACGGTCAGTTCGTAGGCGGCGCGGAAGCGTGCCGGTGGCGGCGTGCCGTCGAAGCAGCTGAACATCACGGCGTCGAGTGGGGCCCCACCTTGCTCGTGGCGCAGCTGGAAGCGGAGGTGCTTGCCGCCCATGGGCTTCCACGACGCGCATTCGAACACGTTCTCGAACACCGGCGCCGGGAAGGCCTGGCCCCAGGGGCCGGCGAAGCGCAGCTGGCGGGCCAGGTCGAGGGTGTGGTCGCGGTAGTCGAGTTCGCCATCGGTCTGCACCAGCGCCTGCAGGCGCTCCTCGTCGAGGTGGGCACGCGCCGTGGCATCGAAGATGGCGGCGAAGCGGGCGAACTCGCTGGCCTGCATGCTGAGGCCGGCGGCCATGGCGTGGCCACCGAAGCGAAGGATGAGGCCGGGGTGCTTCGCGTCGATCTCGGCCAGGGCGTCGCGGATGTGGAAGCCGGGGATGGAACGCGCGGAGCCGCGCAGTTCGTCGGTCTCATCGCCCGCGGGCGCGAAGGCGAGCACGGGGCGGTGCAGCTTGTCCTTCAGCTTCGAGGCCACGAGGCCGACGATGCCCGCGTGCCAGCCACGGTCGAACAGCGCGACGCCCACGGCATCGCCGTAGGACGCCTTCGCGACCATCGCTTCGGCCTCCTCCACCATGCCGGCCTGCATCTCGCGGCGTTCCTGGTTGATGGCGGTGAGCTGCTCGGCGTAGCGCCGCGCGATGCCGGTGTCGTCGGTGAGCAGGCACGCCACGCCGAGCGACATGTCTTCGAGGCGCCCCGCCGCGTTCAGCCGCGGGCCGATGGCGAAGGCCAGGTCAGTGGCCGTGATGGTGGCGATGGCGCGGTTGCTGGCTTCGATCAGCGCCGTGATGCCCGCGCACGCCTTGCCTGCGCGCATGCGCTTCAGGCCGGCGTCGACCAGCACGCGGTTGTTGAAGTCCAGCGGCACCAGGTCGGCGACGGTGCCCAGGGCGACGAGATCCAGCAGCGCGCCGAGGTCGGGCTCGGCGCCTTCGGCGAAACGCCCGGCGTCGCGCATCGCGGCGCGCACGGCCAGCAGCAAATAGAACATGACACCGACGCCCGCGAGCGCCTTGCTCGGGAACGCGTCGCCGTCGAGGTTGGGGTTCACCATCGCATCGGCATCGGGCAGGGCATCGCCCGGCAGGTGGTGGTCGGTGACCAGCACGCGGATGCCGCGGGCATGCGCCGCGGCCACGCCGTCCACGCTGGCCACGCCGTTGTCGACGGTGACGATGAGGTCGGGCGCGGGCTCGAGCGACGCCACCAGCGCTTCGCTGAGGCCGTAGCCGTGGACGAAACGGTTGGGCACCACGTGGCTGACTTGCGCGGCACCGAGCAGGCGCAGGCCGCGTTCGGCCACGGCGGCGCCGGTGGCGCCATCGCAGTCGTAGTCACCGGCAATGACGATGCGCTGGCCCTGGTCGATCGCGTCGATGAGCAACGCCACCGCCTTGTCCATGCCGCCGAGCAGCGCGGGCGGATGCAAAAGCGCCAGGCGGTGCGTCGCGCCCGCGGGCGTGCAGACGCCGCGGGCGGCATAGATGCGCTGGATCACCGGGTGAACGTGCGCGGGCCAGCCGCTGGGCGCCGTCTCCGCGACGCGCTGGCGCCAGCGCTTCATGCCTTCGCCTTGCGCCAGAAGCGCAGGCGGTGGGCCTTGCGCAGCAGGGTGCGGGTGCCGTCGGCGAAGGCCAGGCGCAGTTCGGTGCCGGCTTCGAGGCGGGCCAGGAGGTAGGGCCACCAGGTTTGGGCGAAGTCGGTGGGTTGGGTGTCTTGCAGATCCAGGAGTTCTGCGGCGGGGTGCCCGCCTGTGGCGGGAATCGCGCGCGAGCGCGCTCCCACAAGAGCCGCGCGGTGTTGGACGTCTACGCCGGCTTTGTGGCCTAGCGCCCAGACCAGGAGGTCGTCGCTGTAGATGCCGGACTGGCCGCATTCGACCCAGGCGGGGAGCGTGCCGGCGCCCCACAGCCATACGCTGTTGATGGGCGGCAGGTTGTCGTAGCGCCGCGCGCCATTGGCGGGGTGGTTGTGCAACACCACCTGCGCTTCGTTGATCAGCGCGCGCCAGCGGCGGCCGTCCTCGCCCTGGGGCAGTTGCTCGAACAGGTCGGCGCCCAGGGCCTCTTCCGGATCGGGCAGCGCGGGCACGCTGATGTAGCCAGGCACCTTCAGCTGCCAGTGCTGGGGGTCGCCCACGTGCAGGCTCATGCCGGCTTCAGCGAATGTCTCGCCCAGCGCGGCCACCAGGCTGGCGGCATCGGCGCTGCTGACGCCGAGGTTGCCGCAACCGAGCAGGCGCGCGCCGCTGAGCTCAGGCTGCACCCATGCCGGGTCGGCGCACACCCACTGCGCGTCGCCGGCGTCGCCGGCCACGCTCTGGCGGATAAGCGCCGCCGCGGGCAACGGCCCCGCGGGCCAGCGGAAGAACTCCGCCAAGGCGTGGAGGTAGCCGGGCGTGGCGGACGGCAGCGCGGTACCGCGCGCCAGCCAGGCGTTGAATGCCGCGACGAACGACAGCTTGTCGCGGCCCGGCAGCAGCACGTTCAGGACATGGGCCATGCGCTCAGGCCTCGATCTGTTCGAGCAGTTCCATCCATTCGAACTCGAGCGATTCCTTCTCGCCACGCAGCTCGGCCTGGCGCTGGCCCAGGCGGGCAAGCTCGGCCGTGGGGCCGCCGTAGACGGCCGGGTCGGCGAGCTTCGTTTCGATCGCGCCGAGCTCCTTGTCCATGGCCTCGACGAGCGATTCGATCTTCTTCACCCGCGCGCGCAACGGTTTTTCCTTCTCGCGCTCCTCCGCCGTGAGCTTGCGCTTCTCCTGCGGTTTTTCCTTCACCGGCGCATCGGCCGGCGCGGAGGCGACGGCGGCGGTCTTGCGCGTGGTGGCGCGCGTGCGCAGCCACTTCGCGTAATCGTCCAGGTCGCCATCGAAGGGGGCCACTTCGCCATCGGCCACGCGCCAGAACTCATCGCACACCATGCCGAGCAGGTGGCGGTCATGCGAGACCAGCACCAGGGCGCCGTCGAAATCGGACAGCGCATCGGCCAGCGCCTCGCGCATGTCGAGGTCGAGATGGTTGGTGGGCTCGTCGAGCAGCAGCAGGTTCGGCTTGTCCCACGCGATGAGCGCCAGCGCCAGGCGCGCGCGCTCGCCACCGGAGAAGGCGTCGACGTGTTCGAACACACGGTCGGCCGGGAAATTCCATGTGCCGAGGTAGTCGCGCAGCACCTGCTGGCCGGCGTTCGGCGCCTTGTCCTGCAGGTGGTCGAAGGCGCTCCAGCCGTCGTGCAGGCTTTCGACCGTGTGCTGCGCGAAGTAGCCGATGCGCAGGTCCTTGTGGAACGGGCGCTCGCCGCTCATCGGCGCGAGCTCGCCGACGAGGGACTTCACCATCGTGGATTTACCCGCGCCGTTCGGGCCGAGCAGGCCGATGCGGTCGCCGGCCTCGAGGCCGAAGGCGATGTCGTTCAGCACCACGCGCTCGCCGTAGCCGGCGTCGACGTGGTCGAGGCGCAACATGGAGGTGGGCAGGCGCTCGGGCTTGGGGAAACTGAAGCTGAAGGGGCGCTCGGCGCGGACGGCCTCGGTGCCGCTCATCTTCTCCAGGCGCTTCATGCGCGACTGCGCCTGCTTGGCCTTGCTGGCCTTCGCCTTGAAGCGGTCGATGAACGACTGCAGGTGCGCGCGCTCGGCCTGCTCGCGCACGTGCGCGATCTGCTGCTGGCGCAGGTGCTCGGCGCGCTGGCGCTCGAACTGCGAGTAATTACCGGTGTAGAGCTTGGCGGTGCCGTCGTGCAGGTGCAGCGTATGCGTGGTCACCGCGTCGAGGAATTCGCGATCGTGCGAGATGATGAGCAGCGTGCCCTGGTAGCGGCGCAGCCATTCCTCGAGCCACAGCACGGCGTCGAGGTCGAGGTGGTTGGTGGGCTCGTCGAGCAGCAGCAGGTCGGACGGCGCCATCAGCGCGCGGGCCAGGTTCAGGCGCACGCGCCAGCCACCCGAGAACGAGGCCACGGCCTGTTCGTGGGTTTCCGGCGAGAAGCCCAGGCCGTGCAGCAGGCGCCCGGCACGGGCACGGCCGTCATAGCCGTTCACTTCCTCGATGCGCAGGTGGGCCATCGCCACGGCTTCCATGTCCTCGGCATCGTAGGCGTCCTGCTCGGCCTTTAGCGCGGCCGCGACCTCGACGTCGCCACCCAGCACGTAGTCGATGGCGGCATCCGGCAGCGCGGGGGTTTCCTGCGCCACCGAGGCCATGCGGACCTTCGACGGCATGTCGAGGTCGCCCTTCTCCGGCTCGAGCTCGCGCTTCAGCGCGGCGAACAGGGTGGACTTGCCGCAGCCGTTGCGGCCGATGACCGCCAGGCTCCACCCGGTCTGGATGGTGAGGTCCATGTTATCGAGCAGGGTACGGGTGCCCCGGCGCAGGGCGAGGTTGCGGAACGAGATCATGGCGGGCCAAGGCGGCTGGAGGCGACTGCACATGATAGCCGCCCCGCCCCACCCCCGTCGCGCGAACGAGACCTGGGGCACAACCGTGAAGGCGCTTTGCCGCCGCCCATGGCGCGGCATCGGGCGATCTGTTAAAACGCTGTCCAGCGCCGCATGGGGAGCGCGTCGGAGCCGTCATGAACACCTTCAAGCCTGTTTTCACCGCGATCGCGCTGGCCGCCGTCGCCACCGCCATGGCCCCGGCCGCCCGCGCGGGCGATACCCTGCTCATGCAGCGCGTGCAGCAGGAGCAGGCCATGAACCTGCCCAGGAAGGGCATGAGCATGGCCGAGGTGGAGCGCAAGTTCGGCGCGCCCACGCAGAAGCTCGATTCCCGCGGTGGCGGCAGCCACAAGCAGCCGGTCATCAACCGCTGGATGTACCCGGGCTATATCGTCTATTTCGAGAAGAGCCACGTCATCCACGCCGTGCTCAACACGCCGGCGGGCAACAACACGAACCCGCAGTCGCCGAAATAACCCGGTCGGGCAATGGTCATCGGGAAGCCCTACAATAGCGGGCTTCCCCAGCGACCCAAGCCCGCCATGACCCACACCGCGAACTATCGCCTCCCCGCCGAATGGGAGCCGCAGGCCGGCGTCCTCATCGCCTGGCCGCACGCCGGTACCGACTGGGCCGATCGCCTGGCCGGGGTCGAAACCACCTACGTGGCCCTGGCGGCCGCCGTCACCCGCTTCGAACCGCTGCACATCATCGTGGCCGACGCCGCGCTGCGCGAACGCGCGCGCCTCGCCATCGAGGAAGCCGGCGCCGACATGGCGCGCGTCCACTTCATCGAGCTGCCCTACGACGACACCTGGCTGCGCGATTCGGGCCCCATCACGCTCACTGGCCCCGATGGCGTGCTGCTCAACGACTACCGCTTCACCGGCTGGGGCGGCAAGTTCGGCGCCGAGCAGGATGACGCCATTATCGCCGGCCTGCTCCAGCGCGGCGTGCTCAGCGGCCTGCCGCACAAGCGCATCGACTGGGCGCTCGAGGGCGGCGGCATCGAAAGCGACGGCCAGGGCACCATCCTCACCACGTGGAAGTGCCTCGCCCAGCGCCACCCGGAGCTCAGCCGCGAGTCGATGACCGATACGCTGGCCACCACCCTGCACGCCAGCCGCGTGCTGTGGCTCGAGCACGGCTACCTTGAAGGCGACGACACCGACGCCCATATCGACACGCTCGCGCGTTTCAGCCCGGATGGCGGCATCGTCTACCAGGCCTGCGACGACGCCAGCGATCCGCACTTCGCCGAACTGGGCCAGATGGCCGCGGAACTCGCCGAACTGCGTTCGCCGGCGGGCGAGCCGTACCCGCTGCACCCCCTGCCCTGGGCCCAACCGATCCTCGATGAAGGCCGCCGCCTGGCAGCGTCCTACGCGAACTACCTGATCGTGAACGGCGCGGTGCTGGTGCCGGCCTATGGCGACCGCGCCGACGCCGAGGCGGCCCGCATCATCGGGCTGGCCCACCCGGGCCGCGAAGTGGTGCAGGTGCCGTGCCGCCCGCTCATCTGGCAAAACGGCAGCCTGCATTGCATCACCATGCAGTTGCCCGCAGCTATCGCCCAGTAACCCGGAAGGAAAGACACCATGGCCCGCAAGACCCTCAAGGTCGCCCTCCTCCAGGAAACCCACCGCGGCACCCGCGACGCCAACCTCGACGCCATCGAGGCCGGCCTGCGCGAGGCGGCCAGGGCCGGCGTGGAGCTCGTGCTGCTGCAGGAACTGCACAACGGCCCGTACTTCTGCCAGCACGAGAGCGTGGGCGAGTTCGACCTGGCCGAAACCATCCCCGGCCCGGGCACCGAGCGCATCGGCAAGCTGGCGGCGGAGCTCAAGCTCGTCGTCGTGGCGTCCATCTTCGAGAAGCGCGCCACCGGCCTGTACCACAACACGGCCGTGGTCTTCGATCGCTCGGCCACCATCGCGGGCAAGTACCGCAAGATGCACATCCCCGACGACCCGGCGTTCTACGAGAAGTTCTACTTCACCCCGGGCGACCTGGGCTTCGACCCCATCGAGACCTCGGTGGGCAAGCTCGGCGTGCTGGTGTGCTGGGACCAGTGGTATCCGGAAGCCGCGCGCCTGATGGCGCTGGCCGGTGCCGACCTGCTGTTCTACCCCACGGCCATCGGCTGGGACCCGAACGACAGCGACGACGAGAAGGCCCGCCAGCGCGAAGCCTGGATCACCGTGCAGCGAGGCCATGCCGTGGCCAACGGCCTGCCGCTGCTGTCGTGCAACCGCACGGGCTACGAAGCCGACCCCTCCGGCGTGGGCGCGGGCATCCAGTTCTGGGGCTCCAGCTTCGTCGCTGGCCCACAGGGCGAGTTCCTGGCCCAGGCGGGCACGGAAGCCCGCGAGCTGCTCATCGTCGACATCGACATGGAGCGCAGCGAGCACGTCCGCCGCATCTGGCCGTTCCTGCGCGACCGCCGCATCGACGCCTACGGCGACCTCACCAAGCGTTACCGCGACTAACCCCAAGGACATCCGCCGCGCATGCAGCCCGCCGAGCACGACGCACCGCCCCACCCGGCCCTGGAAGGCCAGCCCATCGAACGCCTGCGTCGCGACGGCGTGGATTACGTCATCCTGGGCACCGCGCACGTTTCGCGCGCCAGCGTCGAGGCGGTGAACGCGCTGCTCGACACCGAGCACTTCGACGCGGTGGCGGTGGAACTGTGCGCCAGCCGCGCGCACGGCATCCGCGACCCGGAAGCCTTCAAGCAGATGGACCTCTTCCAGGTCATCCGCCAGGGCAAGGCCGGCATGGTCGCGGCCAGCCTGGTGCTCGGCTCGTTCCAGAAACGGCTGGCCGCGCAGTACGGCATCGAGCCGGGCGCGGAGATGAAGGCGGCGATGGATGGCGCGGACGCGCGCGGGCTGCCGGTGTGGCTGGTCGACCGCGAGGTGGGCACCACGCTGAAACGGGCGTGGCGCAGCGTCGGCTTCTTCCAGCGCTTCGGCCTCATGGCCGGCATGCTCGGCAGCGTGTTCGAGCGCGAGGACATCGCCGAAGAAGACATCGAGAAACTGAAGCAAGCCGACCTGCTCGAAAGTGCCTTCAGCGATTTCGCCAAGGGTTCCGCGCCGCTGTATCGCGCGCTGATCGCCGAGCGCGATGAATTCATGGCCGCGCGCCTGCGCGAGCATGGCGAACGCATGGACCCGGCCGCGCCCAGCCGCAAGGTGCTGGTGGTGATCGGCGCAGGGCACCTCAAGGGCATGAGCCATGAGCTGGGCCACCAGCACGGTGCGCCCGGCCCGCTCGCCGACGACCTGGCCGTGACGCCGCCCGCGGCGAAGTGGCCCAAGGTGCTGGCCGTCGGCATCGTGCTGGCGATCTTCGCCGTCATCGGCTACGCGTTCTACCGCAACCCCAGCCTCGGCAAGGATGCGCTGCTTAACTGGGTGCTGCTCACGGGCGGCCTTTCGGCACTGGGCGCGCTCATCGCGGGCGCGCACCCGCTCAGCATCGTCGCCGCGTTCGTGGCCGGGCCGGTCAAGCCGTTCCGCCCTGGCATTCCCTCCGGCGCCGTCAGCGCCATGGTCGAGGCATGGATCCGCAAGCCGCGCGTGGTGGACTTCGAGCAGCTGCGCGATGACATCACCCACTGGACCGGCTGGTGGAAGAACCGCGTGGCGCGCACGCTGCTCAACTTCTTCCTGGTGTGCATCGGCACCATCGCGGGCGAATACATCGCCGGCATCCACATCATCCGCTCGCTTCTGTAACCCGCCCCGCTTCAGTGTGCCCGCTCCCCTGTGGGAGCGCGCTTGCGCGCGATACCCCCGCCCAGTGCTACCCGGTTGTCGCACGCTGGAACCCGCCTCTATACTCCAACGGCTGCTTTCACCCCCGGCCCCGCCCGGTACCCAGGGAACCATTGATGAAGCGTCTGTATCTGTACGGTCTGATCGCTGTAGCCATGTGCGCCACCACGGCGCATGCCGAAGGGGACAAGAACAGGGGCCGCCAGCTCGTGTACACCTGCCAGGGTTGCCACGGCGTTCCCGGTTATTCCAATGTCTACCCGTCGTACCACGTGCCGCACATCGCCGGCCAGAACGAGCAGTACATCGTCAACGCGCTGAAGGACTACCAGAAGGGCTTCAAGGCGCCTGGCACGGGCCGCACGCACCCCACCATGGGGGCCCAGGCCGCCAGCCTGTCGGATAAAGACATCGCCGACATCGCCGCCTACCTCTCCAGTCTCGCCAAGTAAGCCGCCGAGGACGCATGATGATCCGTGGGTTCACCCTGACTCTCATCGGCGCCGCCCTGGCGCTGACCGCTACCCAGTCCATCGCCGCCGGTGACCCGGCCGCGGGCGCCAAGAAGGTCGCCACCTGCGTGTCGTGCCACGGCAAGGACGGCAATTCGGTCGACCCGCAATACCCCCGCCTGGCGGGCCAGTACGCCGATTACCTGTCGCAGGCCCTGCACGAATACAAGAGCGGCAAGCGCGACAACGCCATCATGAAGGGCTTCGTCGCCACGCTCTCCGACCAGGACATCGAAGACATCTCGGCCTACTTCCACACCATGCCGACGAAGCTCAGCGGCCTCGAAGGCCACGTGCAGGGCGACTAAAGCAGGCCATGTGGGAGCGCGCTTGCGCGCGATCGCGCGCAAGCGCGCTCCCACAAAACGACAGCAAGCTCTTATCCGGCTTTCCGCTCGAAATAGGGTTTCTCGCCCGTCGCGTGGTCGGTGACGTCGCGCACCTCGGTGACCTCGGGCACGCGCTCGCGCAGCGTCTTCTCCACGCCGTTCTTCAGGGTGACGTCGACCATGCCACAGCCGTGGCAGCCACCACCGAAGCGCAGCACCACCACGCCCGCGGCCGTGACCTCGACCAGCGAGATGCGGCCGCCGTGCGAGGCGATGCCAGGCGCGATTTCCGTCTCGAGCACGTATTTCACCCGTTCGACCACGCCGGCGCCCTCGCCCGGGGCCTCGCCCTTGATGCGCGGCGCGCGGATGTTGAGCTGGCTACCCGTTGGCGTGACCTCGTAGTCGATGTTGGCCGGATCCAGCCACGGCATGCTCTCGCCGTCGACATACAGGTTGAAGCCCTGGCACTCGATGGTCCACTCATCGCCCGTGAGCTCGGTGGTGGCGCAGAACTCCAGCTCGCACTGCGCGGCGGGCGTGCCGGCGGCCACCACGCGCAGGCGCACGCCGAGGCCTTCCTCGCCCTGCTGGGCGATGAGGCGCTGGAAATGCGCCTGGGCGCGTTCCGAGATATCGATCATGGAGGAGCTCCGGAAAGACGGGCCAGCGTGGGGATGCGCCGGAAACAAGACCATTTTAGTACGGTTTCGAGGTGGGCGCGCCCTTTTGACAATTCAACCGCGACCACGGACGCTTCCCACTTTTCCCCGGATGGACGCCCCGCCATGTCGCTCTCCCCCCTCGCCACCCAGCACTGCCAGCCGCGCAAGGGCGCCGAACACGCGCTCGACCGCGCCGCCGTCGACGGCCATCTCAAGGGCCTGCCGGGCTGGACGCTGAGCGCCGATGGCAAGGCCATCGTGAAGGATTTCCCGTTTAAGGATTTCCACCACACGCTCGGCTTCATCAACGCGGTGGGCTTCATGGCCAACCAGGAAGACCACCACCCCGACCTGGAAGCTGGCTATGGCCACTGCCAGGTGCTCTGGTCCACCCACGACGTGGGCGGCCTCTCGCTCAACGATTTCATCTGCGCCGCGCGCGTCGAGGCCCTGCTCGACCGCTGACGTGCCGACGCGCCGCGAACGCCTCGTCGCGCTGGCGGTGGCCGCCCTGGCCCTTGCCGCGTTCTTCCTGCTGCCGTTGCTGGCCGCCCAGGTCACGCGCGGGGCCATCGCCGCCGCGGGCGCTTCCGATCGCGCCGCGTACGCCGCGGGCGCATCGCCGTGGTCGTGGCGCTTCCGCGGCCCGGACGACATCGTCGCTGGCAAGGCCTTCGGTGATGCCACCGCCGCGGCCGCCGCGGATGGGCTGCGGATCACCGCCCACGGCACCGGCCATGGGGAGGTGGGCTTCCCGCTCACCCGCCAGGCCGACCTCGCGCGGCTGGACCTGCTCCGGGTGGACGCGTCCACTGCGCAGGGTGCGTTCTCGGTCGCCGTCCGAACCGAGCTCACCGCGCCGCTGCTCCGTGCCGACGTGCCCACGCTCGCCGCCCCGGTGCACCTGGGCAAGCTCCACTGGCATGACGCATCCGGGGCCGCGGTGCCGGCCCCGTCGCGGGCCGCGATGCTGCGGCTCGCCTTCACGCTCCCGCCGGGTGCGGGGTTCACGCTCCGCGGGGCGGGCCTGGCCCGCGCCGGGGGGCCGATGCCCGACACCGGCAAGCCGATCCCTTCCGGCCTTGCCGCCGAAGGGCTGCTTCGATGGCGGGACAGGCAACGCCTACTGGACCCCCTGGCCACCTTCGGGAACGCCGCACCGCCTGCCCCGGGCAGCCCCACGTGGGTCGACTGGGTGCCGGTGGCCGTTTACGCCGGCCTGCTGGTGGGTGGTATGGCGGCGGCACGACGCCAGCGCGACGAGCGTTCCCCATCAGGCGATCTGACCAACGCGGCCCTTGTCGTGGGCGGCCCGGTCTGGTTCATCGCGGGGCTGGGCCTTGGGCCAAACGCGAACCCCGCTGCTATCGCGATGTTCGCGGGCGGAATCGCTTACGCCGTGTTCCTCACGTGGGTTCGAGCCCTGCCACGCTGGCACTGGCGGGGCGGCTGGCGCATGGCTGGCTGGCCCTTGCTGGCCGTGCCGGTGGCCATCGGCGTCGCCGCCGTGGCCGGGCATGCGCCGGCGTGGCCGTCGGCGGCACGGGCGCTCCTTTATATAGGGTGGGCCTTTTTCCAGCAGTGGCTGATGCTGGCGGTGGTGGCCGGCCTGCTGGCCAGGGCCCTGCCTCGCCCGGCCGCCGTACTGCTCACGGCACTGGCCTTCGCCCTGCTCCACACCCCCAACGGCCTGCTGATGCAGCTGTGTTTCGTGGCCGAGCTGGGCTGGGCATGGTGGTACCTGCACCAGCGCGCCCTGTTGCCGGTGGCGGTGGCGCACGCCGGGGCGGCCGTCATCCTGCAGGCCTGCGTGGCCGGCGCGGTGCTGCGCAGCCTGGAGGTCAGCGCGCGGTTCCTGTCCTGAGGGCCAAGAGACCCCTGTGGGAGAGAGTGTGCCTCAGGCGCGCAGATTGTCCAGGAAAAGCTTCAGATCGTCGGGCAACGGGACGGAAAAGTCGTAGTTGCGGCCGTCCAGGTCGAAGCTCATGCGTGCGGCGTGCAGGAACATCCGTTTCAGGCCCTTGGCGCGGAAGCGCTTGTTGGCCTCCGGGTCGCCGTATTTCGGGTCACCCGCCAGCGGGTGGCCGATGTACTGCGCGTGGACGCGGATCTGGTGGGTGCGGCCGGTGCCCAGGGTGGCCCGCATCAGGCGGCTGCCGGGGTACTGCTCCACTTCCTGGAAGAACGTGAGCGAGGGCTTGCCTGCGTCATCGACCCGCACCATGCGCTCGCCGCCATGCATCACCGACTTCAGCAAAGGGGCATTCACATCGAACTTGGCCTTCCGGGGCGTGCCGGTCATGAGGCAGAGGTACTGCTTCACCACCTGGTTGTCGCGGATGAGCGCCTGCAGGCCCGTGAGGCCGGCCCGGCTCTTGGAAAGCACGAGGACGCCGCTGGTATCGCGGTCGAGGCGGTGCACCAGCTCGATATGCTCATTGGGGCGGGCCGCGCGGATCAGCTCGATGGCGCCATGGCTGACCCCGCTGCCGCCATGGGCGGCGATGCCAACCGGCTTATCGATGACGAGGAAGTGCTTGTCTTCAAAGATAATGGCATCGGTAACGGCCTTGACCATGCCCGTCGGCGCGGCCCCTTCTTCCTTCTCGGCCATGCGGATGGGCGGGATGCGCAGCATGTCGCCGGCGGCCAGGCGCGTATCCGGCTTGGCCCGCTTGCCATTGATGCGGACCTGGCCCGTTCTCAGGATGCGGTAGACCAGGCTCTTGGGCACGCCCTTGCACAGGGTCATCAGGGCGTTGTCCACGCGCTGGCCGTCCCTCTCGGGGCCGATTTCGACCAGCCGCACACCTTGGCCGCCGTCGAGGGAAGTTGCCGTCTGCATTGATAAAACTCGAAATTGATAGGATACTCGGCGAGCGTCAGGCTCCGCTGAAGACTTATCTCTCGCGGGGTGCCGGTTCCGTCGCGTAAGGCGAGTTCACGCTATCCCGTCCGAGGGGTCGGGAGGTGGAAGACACCCCATATCGTAATGGTTCGGGTTGCAGTTGTCCGGTTATCCGTAAGGAAACGGGCCGGTTGCAAGGCGCTTATTCACGAATCACGCCGAGGCCAGGTATCGGCCCCGGAAACCATGCCGCTTGAAGCCTTACCGCTGCGGCGCGATCCCCGGCAGGCCGCCACTTGGGCGCCACCGCGGCGCGCGGCCGCGCGGCAAGGCCGAGGAACCCACAATGAAGCGTATGTTGATCAACGCGACTCAGCGCGAAGAGTTGCGCGTTGCTATCGTCGACGGCCAGAACCTTTACGACCTCGACATCGAAATCCCGTCCCGGGAGCAGAAAAAGGCCAATATCTACAAAGGCCGCATCACCCGCGTCGAACCCTCCCTCGAAGCCTGCTTCGTCGATTACGGTGCCGAACGCCACGGCTTCCTGCCGCTGAAGGAAATCTCCCGCGATTACTTCAACCCGAACGCGGAAGGTAAATCGAATATCCGCGAGCTGCTGAAGGAAGGCCAGGAGATCATCGTCCAGGTCGAGAAGGAAGAACGCGGTAACAAGGGCGCCGCCCTCACCACGTTCATCAGCCTCGCCGGCCGCTACATGGTGCTGATGCCGAACAACCCGCGCGCCGGTGGCGTGTCGCGTCGCATCGAGGGCGAAGACCGCCAGGCCCTCAAGGAAGCCCTGGAGCACCTCTCGGTGCCCGACGAGATGGGCCTCATCGTGCGCACCGCCGGCATGGGCCGCGACGCCGAAGAACTCCAGTGGGATCTCGACTACCTGCTGCAGCTGTGGAAGTCGATCTCGGCCGCCGCCACGTCGCAGAAGGCACCGTTCCTGATCTACCAGGAATCGAAGCTGTTCATCCGCGCCCTGCGCGATTACCTGCGCAACGATATCGGCGAGATCCTTGTCGACGAGGAGTCGCTCTACAAGGACGCCCGCGATTTCGTCCAGCAGGTGATGCCGAACAACCTGCGCAAGCTCAAGCTCTACCAGGATCCCACCCCGCTCTTCTCGCGCTACCAGATCGAGACCCAGATCGAATCGATCTTCGAGCGCAATGTCCGCCTTCCCTCGGGCGGCTCCATCGTCATCGACCAGACCGAAGCCCTCACCGCCATCGACATCAACTCGTCGAAGGCCACCAAGGGCAGCGATATCGAAGAGACGGCGTTCAACACCAACCTCGAAGCTGCCACCGAGATCGCCCGCCAGCTGCGCATCCGCGATGCCGGCGGCCTCATCGTCATCGACTTCATCGACATGGACAGCCCGCGCCACCAGCGCGAGGTGGAAGAGCGCCTGAAGGACGCCCTCAAGGCCGACCGCGCGCGCGTCCAGATCGGCCGCATCAGCCGCTTCGGCCTGCTCGAGATGTCGCGCCAGCGCCTGCGCCCCAGCCTGGGCGAGGCCACGCAGAACGTCTGCCCGCGTTGCGAAGGCCACGGCCACATCCGCAGCGTCGAGTCGCTGGGCCTCTCCACGCTGCGCCTCATCGAGGAGCACGCCATGAAGGAAAACACCGGGCAGGTCCTGGTGCAGGCCCCGCCGTCGGTGGCCAACTTCATGCTCAACGAGAAGCGCGCCAGCATCGTCGAGATCGAGCTGCGCCATAACGTGCACGTGGTGGTGGTGGCCGACGACAAGCTCGAAACCCCGCACCTCGAGATCACCCGCATCCGCGAAGCGGACATGGGCGAGCACAGCAAGCCGAGCTACGAGCGCACCACCCCGGTGGTCGCCACGGCCCTGCCCAAGATGGGCCAGATGCTGGGCAGCGGCGAGCAGCCGCTGGTCACCGGCGTGGTCCCGTCGTCGCCCGCCCCCATCCGCGACGACGAGTCCGAGGCCGTCGCCCCTGCCCAGCCGGCGCGCCCCGTGGCCGCCCCGGCGGCCCCGGCGGGCGGCTTCTTCTCGCGCCTGTTCGGCAGCCTGTTCGGCGGCGGCGCCCAGCCCACCCCGGCACCGGCCGCCGCGCCCGCGCCCGCCCGCCGCGAAGAATCGCGCGGTGGTGGCCGCAACGAGCGCAGCGAGCGTGGTGGCAACCGCCGCGACGAGCGCCGTGGCGAGGGCCGCGGCAAGGGCGAGCGCCAGGGCCAGCAGGGCCAGCGCAAGGACAAGGACGCCACGCAGCAGGGCCGCCAGGGCCAGCAGCAGGCGCGCCCGCCCAAGCAGGAAAAACAGGACAAGGGCCCCCAGCAGCCGCGCCAGGCCGATGAAAAGGCCAAGGGCAACCGCCAGGGCAACGAGAACCGCCGCCAGCAGCCGCCGCGCAACGAGCGCCAGCAGCCGCAGGGCGAGAAGGTCGAAAAGGTAGAGAAGGCCGACAAGGCCGCCACGCCGGCCCAGCCGCCGCGCGCCCCGGCGCCGGAGAAGCCCGTGGCGCCGGCCGCCGTCGTCGACGAGACGCTGGCCGCCACCACCCTCGTGGCCGCTGACGCCGCCCCGGCCGCCGAGGGCGATGTCGCCGTCGCCGTCCCGGGCGTGGCCGACGCCGCCGAAGGCGCCGATGGCACCCGCGAAGCCGGTGAAGGTGGCCAGCGCCGCCGCCGCGGCCGTCGCGGTGGCCGCCGCCGCCGTCGCCAGGATGACGGCACCCAGGCGGGTGCCGCCGGTGGCGCCGCCGAGGCGTCGGATCTCGACGACGAGGACGGTGACGACGACATCGGCACCGGCCGCGACAGCGCCAGCGTGCCGCCGGTGCTCGACACCCCGGAAGCAGCAGCCAACGCCGTGAAGGTGCAGCCGGTGGCCGCCGAGGCCACGCGCCCGGCCGAGCCGGGCGACGACGAGCACGTCCCGTCGGCGCTCACCCTGCCCACGCTGCCGAAGCTGCCGCCGATCCCCGGCGCCACGGCCGACGCCGCGCCGGCCGTGGCCGCGCACGAGCCGGCCAGCCCGGCCGATTCGGTCGAGCTTCGTACCAGCGAGCGCCGCCAGACCGAATCCGATGCCCCGTTGAAGGCCGCCCCGGCTGCCCCGGCTGCCGACCCGCTCGCCACGCACCAGCCCACCCGCGACCCGTCGAAGGACGAAGCACCGGGTGCCGCGTCCGCGCTCGATGCACCGGCTCGCGGCATGCTGCCGGATGACCTCGCCACGACCGTGGCGGCCGATGCCGCGCCGGCACGGGCGGACGAACCGAAGGTCGAAGCCAGCCCTGTCGAAGCCCGCCCTGTCGAGGCGGCCCCCGCGCCTGCCCCCGTGCCCGCGGAGGCCCCGAAGCACGACGGCATCGCCCCTGGGGACGCCGCCGCGGCGGATGACGCAGGCACGGCCGATGCCGAAGACGCCGCCCGTCGCGCCGAGGCTGCCGAGGCTGCCAAACCGGCCGAGCCGGTGACGCCCAAGTCGCCCGAGGCTTCCAACGTCTCCCACGTGTCGCACGCGCCAGCCGCACCGACGGGCCAGCCGGCATGGACCCCGCCGACGCAGGGCGACCTGCTGACGCGTCCGCGCCAGGAACCGCAGGACGGCCAGCACTAAGGCAGCCGGGCTGCCAACGAAAAAGGAGGCCTCGCGGCCTCCTTTTTTTTTGCCTCAGCCGCCCACCTGGTGGTTATGCGTGTCGAGCAGGCCATGGATGGTCATGAGGTGCGCGAGCCCCACCACATGGTCGACGTGGAGCTTTTCCATCAGGCGCTGCTTGTACGTGGAGACGGTTTTCGGGCTGAGGTTGAGCCGTTCGCCGATACCCGTGAGCGGCATGCCACGCACCAGCATCATGGCCACTTCCATCTCGCGCGTGGACAACGCGTCGAACGGGGAATCGGCGCCGTCGAGCGTGGCCAGCGCCAGCTGCTGCGCCACCGTGGGCGCCAGGTAACGACGGCCACCCGCCACGGCACGCACCGCACCCACCAGTTCATCCGCGTTGCATCCCTTCGTAAGGTAGCCCAGCGCACCGGCGTCGAGCAGGCGCTTGGGAAAGCGTGCGTCGTCGACCACGGTGAGGATAACGATGTTGGTGCGCAACTTGGCGCGGATGATGCGCTCGGTGAGCTCGACGCCACTCATGCCCGGCATGTGCACGTCGATCAACGCGATATCAGGGGACTGAGAGCGGATGAGGCGCAGGCCCTCCTCCGCGGAGCCGGCTTCCCCCCTGATCCGGATGTCGGCCTGTTGCGCCAGGATCATCCGGAAGCCGGTCCTGACCAACTCGTGGTCATCGACCAGAACAACACTAATCATGCTTTGCCCTCCCTGGGCCGACTTTACTTACTGCACGCAACGAGCGCGCGGCCTGCGGGTACATACAATGCCAGATGTGCAGGCGGGACAACCAGCGCGCGACTATCATCAGCCTCGCCCTCGCCGCGTTGTAGCGGCATCCGCCCCGTCGGCGAGGTGACACCGCCTGATCTTCATGTCATCGTCCGGCGCGAAACGATGTAGGCGAAGGAAACGTCATGGATGATCGAACGTACCTGCTCGGCAAGCTTGCCGCCCTCGAATGCGCGCTGGAAGCCGCCATTGCGACGCATCCCGCGCCTGGAGCGCTCACGCTTGCGCTGTGCAAGGCGATGGCGAACACGGGCGATGTGCGCCGCGGCGCGGATTTTCGTGCCTATGCCGACGGGTGGCTTGCCGTCGTGTCACCGTTGCTGGGCGCCGCCGCTGCGCGCGCGCACGGCCTGGCGCTGCGATGTGCACGCCGCGGGATTCACTAGATCGCTTGAGTGGCTTCTCAGCCGTCGACGCCGAGCTCGGCGTGTACGCGCGCCTTCTTCGCCGCATGCGCCGCCGCGGTACGCCGCAGCAGCACGATGCCAACGAGGATGAGGATGGTGGGCCACAGCTTGCCGCCCGTGGCCTTGGCCAGCAGCTTGCCTGCCGCCATGGCGCCAATCTCGCTCGCGTGGCTGGTGGTGTGCGCGGTGGCCATGTCGCTCTCCCCGGGAAACGATGCGTACAGCGTCGCCGCCAGCACATTGGGAGAGCGTGAAGCCCGCGGTTAGGCAACCTTCGCGGGCCGGAAAAACAAAACCCCGGCGCGTGGCCGGGGCTTTGGGGAAAACTGGAGCGGGAAACGAGACTCGAACTCGCGACCCCGACCTTGGCAAGGTCGTGCTCTACCAACTGAGCTATTCCCGCGTCGTGAGCCGGCCATTATAGGGGCAGCGATGAAATGTGCAAGACCCCGTCACCCCATGGCGCGCGCCAGCCGCATGGCCAGCATCAGCGCGCCGACGCCGATGGCCACCGAGGCCGCCACGTAGGCCACGGCCAGGCCCAGCTGGCCGCGCTGGTAGAGCAGCACGGTTTCCAGCGAGAACGTCGAGAACGTGGTGAAGCCGCCCAGGATACCCGTGGCGATGAACAGCCGTAGCGACTGCGGGGCGTTGCCCTGCACGGCCAGCCAGCCCGTCAGCGCCCCCATGAGCGCGGAGCCGAGGATGTTGATGACCAGGGTGGGCCAGGGGAAGCCCTGCCCGACCAGGCGCATGCCGAACGCACTGAGGCCGTAACGGGCCATGGAGCCCAGGCCGCCGCCGATGAAAACCAGTAAATAACCCACGAACACCTCGCGTCCAGGATACAGGGCGACGCGCGTGGGGTAGACGCAGGCCTACCGTGGCACCGCGTCGCGGCCACTACGGCAGGAGCTATCAGCCAACTGGCGGTTATCGGGAAGCCCCATTCCCATCGGCCGCCAGCGTAAAGGGCGCCAGCGCACCGTGCAACCTGCTACACGGCGAACACGCTGGCGATGGCCGCGGTCGGCTTGCGCAGCAAGGTGCCGTTGAAGGAGAGGTGCAGGCGGCCGTTGTCCGGCTTGCCCACCACGATATCGACATGGCGCGCGCGTTCCTGCAGCCCCTCTGCCACGCGTGGCTCGAGCACCGCCACGGCGATATTGCTGGCCCGCTCCACGCGCTCGATGCGTATGCCCGGCATCGCCTCCAGCGCCGCCAGCAACGCATCGCCCGCCTTGCGCACGCGCGCGAACATGTCGCCGAAACCGTCGAGCCCATGCAACGCCATCGCCGCCGCGGGGAAGCCGCGGAAGATCGTGCCGCCGAAGATGTGCCGCACGTGCCGCGCGCGGTCGATGCGCGCCTTGTCGCCTGCCAGGATCGCGCCGAACGGCGCGCCCAGGTATTTGTAGAGCGACACGTACACCGTATCGAACGGCGCGGCGTAGGCCTTGGGATCGAAGCCCGGCATGCCCGACATCAGCAGCAGCCGCGCGCCATCGAGGTGCAGGCCCGTGCCGTTGCGCTTCGCGATCGCCGCGATGCGCAGGATCGTGTCGAGGGCGATGGTGGAACCATCGAGCCGGCGCACCGGGCTTTCGAGCGAGATGGCGCCAACTTCCAGCGGATACGGATCCTCGGAGCGCTGGTTGTACGCGGCGTCGATGGAAGCGACGAGCTGCTCGCCGGTGCCGCCTTCGATGGGCACGGGGTTGATGCCGCTGAGCACGGCCGTGGCATCTTCCTCGTCGCGGTAGACGTGGCTTTCCTTCTGCAGCAACAGGTGCCGGCGATCGCCGCAGAGGATGCGGATGGCCACCTGGTTCGCCATGGTGCCGGTCGGCATGAACGCCGCGTCCTCCTTGCCCAGCATGGCGGCCAAGCGCTGCTCCAGCTGGGTCACCGCACCCTCGTGCAGGTAGATGTCGCCGATGTCGGCGTCACCGCCGATGGCTTGTTCGAGGCGGTGTGGAAAGGTGATGGAGCGCGCTGGCACGTCGTCGCCGACGAGCGCGACGACCTTCTCCACGGCAATGGGTTTCGGCGCGGGCGCCGGCGCCGCGCCAAGGGCAAGCGGCGTGCCCGCGGCGGCGAGCGACAACGCACCCGCGGGCACGGCCTGGAGGAACGCGCGACGACTGACCATGGCACCCTTCCCTTCGCGGTGGTGCGCGCAGCGTCACATGGATGCGGTCACCCCGGCAATGGCCGGCGGAACGCCTCGGCGTCGCGCCGTGGCGGTGCGCCGAACATGCGGGCGTATTCGCGGCTGAACTGCGATGCGCTCTCGTAACCCACGCGGAACGCGGCCGTCTCCGCGTTGGCGGCGCCGGACACCAGCAAGTGGCGAGCCTCAAGCAGCCGCAGCTGCTTCTGGAACTGCACGGGTGTCATCGAGGTAAGCGCCTTGAACTGGCGGTGGAACGCCGAGGGGCTGAGCTGCGCGATGGCGGCGAGTTCATCGACACGGATGGCTTCGGCGAAGTTCGCGCGCAACGCATGCACCGCGCTCAGCACGCGGTGCGTGCGGCCATCGGCGAGCGCCACCTTCGCCACGTCCGCGGCGTGCGGCCCGCTGAGCAGCCAGTACACGATCTCGCGCATCACCAACGGCGCCACGTGCGGGATCGCCTCCGGTGTCTCCAGCAGCCGCATGAGGCGGATGACGCAGTCGGCCAACGGGCCGTCGTAGTCGGTGACGAACACCCCACGCGGCACCTGCGGCGAAATCTTCGGCGGCGCGGCGAGGCTGTCCATCACTTCGCTGACCAGCTTGCGGTCCAGGCCGATCACCACGCCAAGGAAAGGTTCCTCGGGGCTAGCTGCGGCGACGCGACTGAACGCCGGCATTTCCACGCTCACCACCAGCGCCTGGCCGGGGCCGTATTCGTAGCGGCGGGTGCCAAAGACACTCTGCTTGGTGCCCTGCGCCACCACGCATAGCGAGGGCTGGAACAGTAGCGGCGACGGCTGGCGCGGCACGTCGGAGCGCAGGATGCCCACGTTATCGATGGCGGTCATCCACGGGTTCGTGCCGGGGTGGGCCTCGGTGTACCGATGGACAAGGTCGACAAGGGCCTGGGACATGCGAGGGCTCCGGGGGTGGTGGCCGGGATCGTACCGAGCCTACGCCCTCTTGATGGGGGCAGGGGCAGGATCAGGCAAGAACGGGCTGGGTTCCGGCATTCGCCGGGGGCCAGGCCAGCCCTACCTTTCAGGGCAACCCCTTCCCACCCGGAGTGACCCCATGAGCGCCAGCCAGAACCCCACCCGCCGCATCGCCATCGTCACCGGCGGCAGCCGCGGCCTTGGCCGCAACACCATCGAAAACCTCGCCCGCCGCGGGGTCGACAGCCTCTTCACCTACCACTCGAACGAGAAAGAGGCGCACGCCGCCGTCGATGCCGTGGCCGCCCTGGGCGCGCGCGCCGTGGCCCTGCAGCTCGATACGGGCAACACCGCCACGTTCGACGCCTTCATCGGGCAGGTGCGCGAAGCACTGGCCACCCTTGGCGCCGAGCGCTTCGACTATCTCGTGAACAACGCCGGCACCTCGCACCACACGCCGATCGCGGAAACCACCGAGGCCCAGGTCGACGCGCTGTACAACGTGCACTTCAAGGGCGTGTTCTTCCTCACCCAGAAGCTGCTGCCGCTGATGAACGATGGCGGCCGCATCGTGAACATCTCCAGTGGCCTGGCCCGCTTCTCGATGCCGGGCAGCGCGCCGTACGCGGCGATGAAGGGCGCGATCGAGGTACTGACGCGTTACTTCGCCGCCGAGTTCGGCCCGCGCGGCATCACGGCCAACACCGTGGCGCCGGGCGCCATCGCCACCGATTTCAGCGGCGGCATGGTGCGCGACAACCCGGAGATCAACAAGCGCGTGGCCAGCTTCACCGCCCTGGGCCGCGTCGGCGAGCCCGACGACATCGGCCCGATGATCGCCGCCCTGCTCTCCGACGAGAACCGCTGGGTGAATGGCCAGCGCATCGAGGCCTCCGGCGGTATGTTCGTCTAAGACCGAACCTTGTGGGAGCGCGCTTGCGCGCGATGGGTTGTGCAGTGAGCCCATCGCGCGCAAGCGCGCTCCCACTGGGAGTTCGGGGAGTTCAGGGGGTCAGGGGCAGCCAGGCGCGGGGGCGCCCACGCGCGGGCTGACCACGATGCGATCGAGATCCGGCGCGAAGCCCGAGGGGTTGCCTAGCTGGATGGTATTGCTGCCTTTTTGCAGCGACACCACCAGCACCTTCGCCACCGGGTCGTCGAAGCTGCTGCCGTCGAGGTCGAGCTGCTGCGTGTTGCGCCCGTTGATGGTCAGGAACAGCGAGCGTGGCCCCTTGGTCGCGTAATCGATCTCCAGCTGGTACGCGCCGGCGCGCGGGGCGGTGACCCTGGTGAACGTGACGCCGTTCGCCGCGCCGCCACCGATGTTGCCGGCCTTGGCAAGCCCGGAGAAGTAGTTGCTGAAGCCCGCCGTGACCGTGCCGCCCAGCGTCGCGGATTCGGCCTCGTACACATCCGCCGCCGGCGCGGGCACGCCCAGGCCATCGCGGATGACGATGCGGTCGAGGTCAGGCGGGTAGCTCACGTCGTTGCCGAAGCGGATGCGGTTCACGCCACGGCGCAGGCATATCGGCAACGTGCTCGACGAGGGGAGCTGGAAGCTGCCGCCGCCCGAATTGAACGTGTGGTATGGGCCATCGTTCACGCGGTACAGATACGAGCGCAGGCCCAGCGTCAGCGAATCCACTTGCATCAGGTACACGCCATCGCGCGGCGCCACGACGTTGTTGAACGACACCGTATTGTTCGTACCAAGGCCCAGCCCGCCAACCTTGTTGCCACCGGCACAGCCTTCGCACGCGAACACCTGCGCCGTACCCCCGAGCGTCGCCGCTTCCGCCTCATAGGCCTTCGACGGCCCCTGCGGGATCGCGCCCGGGAAACGCTCCACGAGCAGCAGCTGCGTGCCATGCGCGGGCAGCACCACGCTGTGCTGCCCGATCGATGGGCCGAGCTCCTTGTGCGTCCACAGGTCGCGCGTGCGCCACGTGCCGGCCGTGCCGAGCAGGTGCCACGGCAGCGTCACCGTCGCGGGGGCGCCGGTCATGTTGAACAGCGCGACGTAGGCGCGGCCGTTGCCCTGGTCGGACACCCACACCTGCTGGTCGCCGCCGAGCAACTGCGTGGCCGGGCGCCCGGACTGGTCGATCGCGAGCACCTCGTCGTTGGTCGCGATGCGCAGGCCATCCGGGTCGGTCCGGGTCAGGTCGCCACCCAGGTAGATCGGCGCGTTCGCCATGGCCCAGATCGTCATGGCCGAGCGCTTTTCGTCGAGCGTGAGCCCATCGAGTTCGCCATCGGCGATGTCGAGCGTATCCAGGTCGTTCCAGCCCTTCGCGGGGCCGGCGGCATCCTGCCACGACGGCAGGTCGCGGAAGCGTTTCTCGATGCGCGGCCAGTTGGTGAGCGTGGCGCAGCGGCCCTCGCATTCCACGTCGTCGTCGATGCGGCGGGCGTTGGCCCACGTGGACCAGATGCCGTTGTAATCTTTGTCGACCTGCCACGACACCGTGAACCACATGGGCCGGCCGCTTTTCGCGATGGCCCTGGACCACGCGACGACGTCGTCGCGGTTATCGATGCTGAGGTCGTCGCTGTACGAGCCCGGCGTCACGCCGTCGAGCTTGATGAAATCCACGCCCCATGACGCGAACAGCGCGACGACGGAGTCCATGTACGCCTGCGCGCCGGGCTTGGAGAAATCGATCTTGTAGTGGTACGGCGACTCGCCGGGCCCGCCGAACGCGTTGCCCGCGCGGTGCGGCAGCGCAAGGATGTCCTGGATATGCCGGTCGCTGCCCAGGATGGGGAAATTCCCCTGCACCGCCGGTTCTTCCACGCCCGGGATCCAGTAAATGCCGGCCTTCTGGCCATTGGCATGGATGTGGTCGATCAGCGCCTTGATATCCGGGAACGTCGCCGGATCGGGGATCGGCCGGCCGTTCGCATCGAAGCCACCCATCCACCCCGAGTCGAGGTTGATGTATGTGTAACCGTGGGCCTGCAGCCCCGACGCGGCCAGCGCGTCGGACTGCTTCACCATGTTGGCCTGCGTCAGGAACGCAGGGTCGAGCGTCTGCTGGCTGAAACTGCTCCAGCCGAGGTAAGGCCGTTGCGCCACCCCGTTGACCTGGGCGGTGGCGGTGCTGGCGAGGGCGGTGAGGCCACAGGCCAGCGCGAGGTAGCGGAGCGACGGGGCACGACGTACGGGCATGACGCGACTCCTGGCGGGGGAAACTAGCGTTTTTCGAAGACGACACCCGCGGCATCGAAGTCGCCCTTCAGCGCCAGGTCGATGCCGTGTTGCATCCAGTACGCGCCGCTCGCGGCGTCGGGCGTGCCCGGGACGGCGCTGCCGTGGATGTAGCGCACGCGGTAACGCGCGGCCGGGTCGAGGCCCTGCAGGCGCAGCGTCGGGAACGCGCGCGCCTCTTCGGCCTGGCGCTGGAACGCGAACAACACGGCCTGCCGGCGGTCGGCGGATACCGAGTTCGTCGCCGACCATGGCGCCCTGCCCTGCGGCGAGAGCAACCGGTAAAGGTCGCCCCGCTGCACCGTGGCGCGGATGGTCTTGTACTCCGCCACGTAGCGTTTCGCCGTCGCGTCGTCGGTCGCGGTCCAGTCGAGCAGGTTCGCCCCGATGCCGAGGCCGCCCTGCATCGCGGAGAGGAAACGGAAATCGAGTGTCGTGGGCCGCTGGTTCATGCCGCTGGGCGAGCCTGTCACCCATGCCATCATCGCGGCGGGCGTATAGGCCTGGGTAAAGCCATCCTGGATCGACAGGCGATCGGAGGCATCGGTGTTGTCGGAGGGCCACACTTCATCGGTCAGCGCCATCACGCCGAGGTCGACGCGCGCGCCGCCACCGGAGCACGATTCGATTTCAACGCCCGGGTGCTTCTCGCGCAGCCGGCGCAGGATGTCGTAGAGGTTGTGCGTGTACGCGACGTACACCTTCTGCTGCTCGTCCGGCGCCATTTGCGGCCAGCCCGGCTCGCTCCAGTTGCGGTTGTAATCCCACTTCAGGAACTGGATGTCGTTCTCGGTAAGCAGCTTGTCGAGCACCTCGAAGAGATGCGCCTTCACGTCCTCGCGCGCCAGGTTCAGCACCAGCTGGTTGCGGCCCTCGCTGCGCTGGCGGTCGGGGAAGTTGAGCACCCAGTCCGGGTGCGCACGGTAGAGGTCGCTGTCCGGGTTCACCATCTCCGGCTCCACCCATAGGCCGAAGCTCATCTTCAGGCCATGCACCTTGTCGATGAGCGGCTTCAGGCCATTCGGGAACTTGGTGCGGTTCACCGTCCAGTCGCCGAGGCCGGCGTGGTCGTTGTTGCGCGCGCCGAACCAGCCATCGTCGACGACGAAACGCTCGACGCCCAGCGCGGCTGCCTTCTCGGCGAGCCGCTGCTGGCCGGCATCGTCCACCTTGAACTCCGTGGCCTCCCACGAGTTGTAGAGCACGGGCCGCAGCTTCGCTTCATCGCCATGCGGCAGGATGGCGGTCTTCTCGAAGCGGTGCAGTAGCCGCGATGCCTCACCCATGCCGCCACCGGTGTAGCCGCCGTAAAACACGGGCGTCTCGAGCGCTTCGCCCGGCTTGAGGCGGTAGCCGAAGTCGAACGGGTTGAAGCCGCCGGTGACCCGCACCTGGCCCAGGATGTCCTCGTCCACGCGGATGCGCCACGAGCCGCTCCACGCCAGCGCGCCGAACCACACGTCGCCACTGGCCTCGTCCCATGCGCCGCCACGGTTGATGGCGAACCACGGGTTGTTCTCGTCGCTGGTGGAACCACGCCGGCTTTCCAGCACCGTGGCGCCCGGCGTGATCGCACGTGTCTGCAGGTGCCACTCGCCCGCCCACGTGCCCGTGAGGTAGCGCAGCGAGTAGTCACTGCCGGCCGGGAGGCTCCACGTCGCGGCCGCCGCGCTGTCGATCGTCAGCGGCTGCTTGCCCTTGTTCTCGATGCGGGCCGAGCGGCCGATGATGCCGGTGGCCTCGTCGGCGGTGTAGCGCAACGTGACATCCACGCCGGCCTGTTTGTCGCGCAGCACGATGGCGAGCGCGCCGTGGTCGATGGTGTAACTGTCGTAACGCAGGACCAGGTCGCGATTGCCATCGTCGAACTTCACCTTGAGCGCGGGCATGGCGGTGATGTTGCCGCCCCAGCCGGCGTATTCCTGGCGCGATAGCGCGCCCTTCGGGTCGAACGACGAACGCTCGCGCGCCGGCATGGCCGGGCCCAGCGGGTCGTCGCCGGCGAGCCGGGCGCCCCAGTACAGCGTCTGCAGCCGGCCGTCTTCATCCACGCCCATCGCGTAGGTGACCTTGCCCGCGTCGAGGCGGAACACATGCGATGCCGCGTCGTAGCGCGGCGTGGCACTGCGCGGCGCCGGTGCGGCGGCCAGCGGCATGGCGAGCGCGGCGGCCAGGGCAAAGGCGAGCCGGGCGGTGGTGGCGTGCTGGTTCAACGGTCGTACCCCTCTTCGGAAACACGGAAGGCAAAGGATCGCGCCAACGCCTGCCCCGGCGCGAGCACGGCCATGCCATGGGCGGTGGCACCGCCCGGCAGGTTCAAGGCATCCACGGGATGGTCCACGGGCTCGAAGCAGAAGAAACCTTCGCCTTCGGGCACGTAGAGGATGTAGGTATCGACGTCCCCCGAGACGTCGAGCGCAAGGCCCCTGGCGGGCCAGGTGATGCGCGCCCTACCCGTCCACCCCTGGAAGCCGTTATTGAGGCCGCCGGTGGGCAGATCGGTGTCGGTAGAAAAATCCCACGCCGGCGGCACCGCGTCGCGAACACGCGGGGCGAGGTTCCGCGAGTCGTTCAACCACACGGTGCGCGCCGGGGCGTGCAGGCGCACGCTGTCGTGGCAGGGAAAGAAAGGATGCAGCCCCAGGCCAAAGGGCCGCGCTGCGCTGCCGGTGTTGGTCACGCCGAGCTCGACGCGCAGCGCATCGTCGTCGAGCGCATAGGCGAGCGTGGCCTCGTAGTCGTAGGCGCCCGCGATGGTGTCGTGCAATGCCAGCGTGACCGACATGGCGGCCTGCCGCACCACGCGCCACGCGCGCTGCCAGCCGCTGCCATGGATGGGGTAATCGTCATCCGCGCGGTTCAGCGGCAACGTGATGCGCTCGCCGCCGTGCGTGAAGCCGCCGCCCGTGACGCGGTTGCTCCACGGCACCAGCGGGTAGCAGGCCAGCCGGTTCGGCTCGAAGCCCGTGGGCGTGGCGACCTCGCCGGGCTCGACGGCCCGCATCAGGGCGACAGGGCCCGAACCACCGGCCAGCCAGTCGAAGCATGCGAGGCCACCGCCCATGGCAGGGACCACTGTCACGCCAAGCCGCGCGTTCTCCAGCCGCACCATCACCCTACCGTCCCCCGGCACCCACGTCAGCCCCTGGGGATCAATTGTAGTATTTTATGATTATCCGACCGCAAGCTGCGGCGCAGCATGCGCCGCGGGTGCCGCCTAGAGGCGCCGGCGGATATTGCGGCGCGAGGTCTGGACCATCGACAGCATGGCGTCGCGCGCCGCGGTGGGCTGCTTCCTGCGGATGGCGTCGAACACCTCGAAATGCTGCGGCAGGGCCGCCTTGAAGTCGGCGGAATTGCGCGCCGAAAGCAGGAAATACTGGCCCAGCGCCGTTTCGATCACCGTGAACAGCGACACCATGAGCTCGTTGTTGGTGGCGAGCAGCATGGTCTCGTGGAACGCCAGGTCCGCTTCGGCCCAGGCATCGAGGTCTTCCGCCGCCGCCATGGCCTCATACGCCACCTTGAGCGCCGCGAGCTGCTCGGTGGTGCGCCGCCGGGCGGCGGCCGCGGCGGCGCCTGGCTCGATCAGCTCGCGCATCTCGACCAGTTTCTCGACGAAATCGCTGGTGGGCATGGAGGCGCAGCGCCACGCCAGCACGTCCTGGTCCAGCTGCTTCCAGTGCACTTCCTCGCGCACCCGGGCGCCGGTGCGCTGGCGTGACTCGATGAGGCCTTTGGCCACCAGCACCTTCATGGCCTCGCGCAGCGCCGTGCGGCTGACGTCGAGTTTCTCGGCAAGGACATCCTCGCGGGGCAGGCCCTCGCCGGGCGCCAGCTGGCCGCCCACGATGAGCTGGCCAAGCTGCTGGACCACCTGGCTATGCAGGTTGCGTGCTGCCACGGGCTTCAACGGGGTGCGCTCCTTGTCAGGTCCGCACACACGTTATTCGCCAAGCCGGTGGCGTGGCAAGCTCGCGCCACAGTCAACGGCCGCGGCCGTTCAGAACCCTGCCCTGCGCGACACGCTGGCGACACGCTGCCCCGGCAAGCGCTTCATCAATGTTTTTTCGGGTCCGCCGCACGCTGTGCGTCCGTGCTTGAATTCGTACCCTGCCCCTTCGTTTGCGGTGGCACGGGCGTGCCGTACTCGTCTTTCTGGCGTGGGTCTTTCGAGCCGGTCGTATTCATCGCGTCGTTCCAGTGTTGCTTCTGTTCCTGCTGGCGCGAGCGTGCGGTCTCGTCGACCTTCTGCGGCGCGGAATTGGCCGTCTGGGTCTTCGTTTCGACCGGTGTTTCCTGGGGTGCCGCCATGGCGCTGAGTGCCAGGCTGGCCGTGATGGCGAGGGTGAACAGGCGCATGGTGGGTCTCCTTTAGCGGTGTGCCCACCTTGCGACGGGCACCATCACCACCGCGCCCACGGCTCGTGAAGTCGACATGCAACCCTGCGTTTTCTACGCACCCGGCACGGCGAAAAGCCGGGTTCAAATATCTGCCGAACTTTCATACACCCGGACCGTTACCTGCCGCGCGGCCTTCGGTATAACCGCGTCACCCGTAACGTATCGCGCTCCACGCAGCAGGCTCCATGATCCGCCAGATCCACCGTCGCCAGAATCTCGCCCTTATCCTCTCCACCCTCGAATTCGCCGGCTACCCCTGCCCCCACACCCAGGCGGGTGCGCTGGGCAACATCGTCACCGGCCGCAAGCTGATCCGCATGATCCAGGGCGGCGACGTGCCCTCGCTGTTCGCCCGGGGCGCCGAGCACGCCCTCGAGCTGAAACGTGGGTGGATGGACTTGCCCTACAACGACATGCCGCTGCTACCCGTGCGCCTGGTGCGGCACGACGACGCCGTGCCGGATCCCCTATGACGTTCACGCCGGGTGCCCGCCCGGTGTCAGGGAAACGCCAGAGCCGCCGTGCATGCTTTCTTGCCACGCCCCGGAAAGGATGCATGCCATGACACTCGCCCGCTGGTTCGGCCTCGCCGCCCTGCTCCTGCCCGCCGCCGCGCTCGCCACCACCGGAAGCGAACCACTGGATGGCCTCCAGCGGCGACCATGGCAACCCGGCGCCCCAGGCATCGAGGTGCCTTTATGGCCGACGGGCATGGCCATCACGCCACCGGCCTACCCGGGCCCCGAAGTGTTCGGTTTCAGCAAGGGCACCATCGCTGGCAAGCCCATCCAGATGGTGCAGCATGTCTCCCGGCCCACGATGGCGATCTACCCCGCCAAGGGCGTGAACAGCGGCGCGGCCCTGCTCGTCTTCCCGGGTGGCGGCTACCGCGTACTGGCCATCGACCTGGAAGGTACGGAGATCTGCGACTGGGCGACGGCGAAAGGCATCACCTGCGCCGTGCTGAAGTACCGCGTGCCGGGCTCCGGCCCTTACTGGAACGACGAGTGCCACTGCCGCCGCGACCCGCCAGCGCCGATGGCGCTGCAGGACGCCCAAAGGGCCATGGGCCTGTTGCGCGAACGCGCCGCCCAGTTCCGGTTCAACCCGGCCAGGGTGGGCGTGGTGGGCTTCTCCGCGGGCGGCCGCATGGTGGCCGACATCAGCAACCACCCGGCACGCGCCTACACGCCGGTGGACGCCGCCGACCGCTTGCCCAGCCGCCCGGACTTCGCCATGGCGCTCTACCCCGGGCACCTTTGGGACGGGGAGCCTGGTGGCATAGCACTGACGAAAGAGGTGGCGATCGACCCCAAGGCGCCGCCCACCTTCATCGCCCAGGCGGGTGACGACGCCACGGACGATGTGCGCGAATCGCTCACCTACTACCTCGCCCTGCAGCAGGCCAGCGTACCCGTGGAAATGCACCTTTATCCCGAGGGCGGCCACGCCTTCGGGGTACGCCCGACGGATAAGCCGATTTCGCACTGGACGGGGCTCGCGGAAGGTTGGATGCTCCGCCTCGGGATCCTTTCCAGGGGCGTGCCCACCCGCTAAAGCGGGCGGCAGGCCAGCCGATAACCCTTCATCACTTTGATGGGGACACAATATGGACATTGTTCACGGTGCCACCCGCCTCGACATGCGGTTCGCCACGCTGATCGGCTTCTTCTGCGGATTTTCCATCTACGGCATGGTCGTCGGCGACCTGATGCACCTGCGCATCTACCCGCTCGGTTTCGCGGTCGGCGCCTTCGCCGGCATCGCCCTGGCTCGCCAGGGCATGGGCCGTCTGCAGCGCGGCCGGGTCCGCCAGGTGGTGCGCGCCCGCGGGCGCTGACCTGCCCTCAGCCTGCACTAAGGCAATCGCGGTTTACTAAGCCGGTCGTAGCGTCCGTGCCTGCCTCACCGGGAGGGAATCGCCATGCACCGCGCCCGCACTTGCCTCGCCCTCCTGCTGCTCGCCGTCGCCCCGTCCTGCGCCTTCGCAGGCAACGGCCCGTTCGGTATCGACCACCGCCTGCATTACGACAACAGCGGCATATGGAAACGCTCGCACCAGAACGTCCTGCTCTACGGCACGATACTCACGGTGGGCACCAGTGCACTGGCGCTCGGTGGCGACGACCCGCTGGGTGACACGATGTGGCGCACCGTCGACGCCATGGTCGCCACGTCGCTGACCACGACGGTGATGAAGCATGCATTCCGCCGCGAGCGGCCCAGGGACACCGACAACCCCAACCGATGGTTCAAGAGTGGCCATGCGGATAGTTTCCCCAGCGGCGAAGTCGCCCTTATGTCCGCCGCCGTCACGCCATTCATCGCCACCTATGCCGATGAACACCCGATGGTCTACGCACTAGCCTTGCTGCCCGCCTACGACGCGGTGGCGCGCATGAAGGTGCGCGGGCACTGGCAAAGCGATGTGCTCGTGGGCGCCGCCGTTGGCACGACGATCGGCTTGTGGAGCGCGCGGCGCAGCGATTCGCCGATCATCCTTGGGTGGTTGCCGGGTGGGTTCCGGGTGGGGTTTATCCATCGGTTCAAGTAGGGATTTCCCCTACGAAAACCAGAGGCGTTCGCCTGCATACCGCCGTTCGCTGAAAGAACACGATGTCGCTTTGTTGACTGCCTCGCCCTTTGGGCGATCTGGAACGAGCGACGATGTACATGATGTACGTGGATGAAAGCGGAGACCCTGGCCTTGTCAATTCGCCGACGTCAGTCTTTGCGTTGACTGGACTGATGCTGCACGAGGCTCGCTGGCGAGAAACCATGAGCGGGATTCTCGCGTACAGATACCACATGAGGGATAGGTTCGGCCTCAAGATCCGAGAGGAAATCCACGCATCGCCGCTAATCAACAAGCCTGGCGATCTCGTCCGAATTCCAAGAAATGACAGGCTCGCAATCCTGCGTCATTTCTTGGACACCATCGCAGCGCTGCCGGGCATTTCGATCACCGGCGTTGTCGTCGACAAATCGGACAAGCCCATGCATTACGACCCGCACCGGAAAGCATGGGAGGCCCTGTTGCAACGATTCGACAGCACGCTGTCCAATGCACGTTTCTCTGGCGCCATGCCGCGACACGAGCGCGGCATGGTCATTGTCGACGGGGATCAATCGGGTCGCCTCGTTTCGCTAGTGCGCCGAATGAGGCACGTGAATCACGTTCCATGCACGCATGGAGGCGCGTCGGAGAACAGGCCCACGCACCACATCATCGAAGATCCCGTCTTCCGCGATAGCAGGCACTCAATGATGATCCAGGCGGCAGATGTAGCGGCCTACTTCCTGCTCCAACAGGAGACGCCCAACGCCTACATGAGGAAAACCGGCGGAAAGGCATACTTCAAGCGCCTGGCACCCATCCTCGACCCGGCCGCCGACGGTGGCGACGTGCAAGGCTTGGTGCGTCTCTAAATAAAAAGGGACGCCTAAGAGGCGTCCCGGGTGGGTCCTACCGACCAGACTGGCTGGCTTTCAGACCCATATGGAGGATTGCGCACCAAAGGCGATGTGTCAATGTGAGCTGTATCTGAAGACATTCAAGTCAATAGTTTCAGGTTCCGCGCCTACGATCGGGCGGCATCGGGCCGCTTCGCGGGCGTGTGTGATGTCGGTCTGAAGCACGCGCGGCTCGCTGAATACCTTCGAAGATGTCCATGACAGGTTGTAGGTGAAACCCTACATAGGTCGGGCGATTCGCCTACATACATGGGCGGTCGCTAAGCCGAGGATGCGTTGCCGGCATGATGTCGGTCTAACGCGAGGTTTCCATGTTCCTGAACAAGTTTCTCGCTGCATCTTCCATTGCATTGATCGCAACGGTCGCCGCGGCCGATGCGAGCGCCGCGGTACGTAACGCCTCCTCGGCGATCTACTTTAATTCCAGCGGTGTCGTGGTGGGCCAGCAGGTCACCTACTGCACAAGCGACATTGCCCACATGGGCGATGTGCACCAGCCGTACCACGTCATGCTCCAGTGGTCCTGCCCAGACGGCAAGCCGAGCGGCGCCTCACGTCTCTATCCGGGAACAGTCGTCGTTCAAGCCACATTCCCGCCTGGCGTGAACCTGCCCACGATGTGCTCGCAGCTAGAAGGCTACTGCGAAGGCGTGCAGGGGCCCGACATGCTGCCCGGGATGGGGTGGCCGGTGTATCCCGGCAGCGGCTACGACAATCAGGGGAACCCGACCTTCCCGTGATTCCAGGAGCGCCGGCCACACCGGCGCTCGTTTCACACCGCTCGCGCTCCGTGATAGCCGCTGGTCAAGGGATGACACATTGCGTTGCTCGCCCCTGCTCGATACGGCGATCGTCGAAGACCTGGTCGCCGACGCGCGCCGCCTTAGATGCTGGACGTCTACGACTTCGACCTGCCGTTCGTGAAGACGACCGAAAAGCAGTGATTTTTACGGTGATTTTCAAGGGTAAGAATGGTACGCCACGAATTGCTCGCGTTACCCGTTGAATGAATTGGTGCCCGGAGTGGGACTCGAACCCACATACCCTTTCGGATGAGGGATTTTAAGTCCCTTGCGTCTACCGGTTTCGCCATCCGGGCAGGAAAGAAAAAAGGCGCACCGCGTGAGCGGATGCGCCTTGGGAATGCGATGGAGGCCGAGGTCGGAATCGAACCGGCGTACGCGGATTTGCAGTCCGCTGCATGACCACTCTGCCACCCGGCCATCGCTTGCGCACGCGGAGATTAGCCGCATGGCGCTTAAAAAACAAAACCTCGGTTACCCGAGGCTTTGCGAAATCCTGGAGCGGGAAACGAGACTCGAACTCGCGACCCCGACCTTGGCAAGGTCGTGCTCTACCAACTGAGCTATTCCCGCGTCGTAGTCCCGTCATTTTATGGAAACGGGCGATGGTGTCAACTAATTATTTCACGTCGCGCGGATCGCCCCGCAGCGCGGGCCATGCGGCGCGGAGGTAGTCCAGGCCCGACCAGATGGTGAGGATGCCCGCGATAACTAGCAGGGCCTCGCCGATGTGGTACAGGCGCAGGGTTTCGGCATCGTGCTGGAGCAGGAGCACCACCAGGGCCACCATTTGCATCATGGTTTTCAGCTTGCCCAGGAAGGCCACTTTCACCTTTGAGCGCTCGCCTATCTCGGCCATCCACTCACGCAGCGCCGAGACGCTGATCTCGCGCCCCACGATGACCGCCGCCGTGATGGCCAGCAGGATGCCCGGCCAGCCCTCGGGCGCGGACTGCACCAGCAGGAACAGGGTGATGGCCACCATGAGCTTGTCGGCCACCGGGTCGAGGAAGGCGCCGAAAGCCGAGGTCATGTCCAGGCGGCGGGCCAGGTAGCCATCGAGCCAGTCGGTGAACGCGGCGAGCACGAACACCACGGCGGCGGCGAGGTTGGCGCCGCGGAACGGCAGGTAGAAGACGACCACCATCACCGGCAGTAACAGCACGCGGAAAAGGGTGAGCCAGGTGGGCAGGTTGATGCGCATGGATTCAGCCGTTCAATCAGGGGTGCAGCATGGCATAGATGCGTTCGGCGAGCCCGCGATCAATACCCTTGACGCTCATGAGTTCCTCGACGCCTGCGGCCTCGACACCGGCCAGGCCACCGAAGGCCTTGAGCAAGGCCGCGCGGCGCCGTGCGCCCACGCCGGCCACGTCCTCGAGCGTACTGCGCTCGCGGGCGGCTTCGCGCTTGCGCCGGTGGCCGCTGATGGCGAAACGATGCGCTTCGTCACGCACGGCCGCCACGAGGTGCAACGCGGGAGATGAGGTGCCGGGGTGCAGGGTCTCGCCGCTATCGGCCAGCACGAGGGTCTCTTCGCCCGCACGGCGCCCGGGGCCCTTCGCCACGCCCACCACGCGGATGCCCTCGACGCCCAGCTCGCGCAGCACGTCCATGGCCTGGGCCACCTGGCCGGTGCCACCGTCGATGAGGAGGATGTCAGGGCGCGCCCCGCCCTCCACCACCTTCCTGAAACGACGGGTCAGCGCCTGGTGCATGGCCGCGTAGTCGTCGCCCGGGGTGATGCCGGTGATGTTGAAGCGGCGGTAGTGCGACTTCTCCGGGCCCTCCGGGCCAAAGACGACGCAGGAGGCCACCGTGGCCTCGCCGCGGGTGTGGCTGATGTCGAAGCACTCAAGGCGACGCGGCGGTTCGTCCAGCGCCAGCACCTTCTGCAGGTCGTCGAAGCGGGCTAGCAGGGTATGCCGGCTGGCGAGGCGCGAGGTCAGCGCCGCGCTGGCGTTGCGCTGTGCCATCTCGAGGAACCGGGCCCGGTCGCCACGGACGCTGGGCTTCAGCTGCACCGTGTAACCCGCGTGCTGGGACAGCACGTCGGCGAGCACCTCCATGTCCTCCACCGGGTCGCTCAGCACCAGCTCGCGCGGCACCTGGCGCTCGAGGTAGTACTGCGCGATGAACTGCGAGAGCACATCACCCACTGCGGCATCGGTGCCCAGGCGCGGGAAGAAATCGCGCGAGCCCAGGCTCACGCCGTTGCGGAAGAACAGCACGCTGACGCAGGCCATGCCGCCGTCCATGCAGCAGGCGATGACATCCATGTCGGCGCTGGCGCCCTGGACGAAGTGCTGGGCCTGCAGCTTGCGCAGGGCGGCGACCTGGTCGCGCAGGCTGGCCGCGCGCTCGAAATGGAGCGAGGCGCTGGCCTGCTCCATGGCCTTGGCCAGTTCGTCGATCACGGCGCTGCTACGGCCCTCGAGGAACATCTCGGCGTGGCGCACGTCGTTCTTGTAATCGTCGACGCTGATGAGCTGGACACACGGCGCACTGCACCGGCCGATCTGGTGCTGCAGGCAGGGCCGCGAGCGGTTCCTGAAATAGCTGTCCTCGCACTGGCGCACCTTGAACAGCTTCTGCATGAGCCCAAGGCTCTCGCGCACAGCGAACGTGCTGGGGTACGGCCCGAAGTAACGCCCCGCCCCGCTCTTAGCACCGCGGTGGAACGCGAGCCGCGGGTAGTCCTCGCCGCCGGACAGATAAATGTAGGGGTAGCTCTTGTCGTCGCGCAGGACGATGTTGTAGCGCGGCTTGAGCGACTTGATGAGCTGCGACTCGAGCAGCAGCGCCTCGCCCGCGGTGCGGGTGAGCGTGACCTCGGCGCGGGCGATCTGCGACACCATGGAGGCGATGCGCGGATCCATGGGGGGCTTGAGGAAATAGTTGCCGACGCGCTTCTTGAGGTTCGCGGCCTTGCCGACGTACAGCAGCTCGTCGTCCGCGTCGAAGTAGCGGTAGACGCCGGCGGACGTGGTGAGGTGGCGGACGAAGGCCTTGCCGTCGAACGGGTGCGACTCAGATGGCTCCATGCCGGCATTTTAGCCGCTGAACGCCAACCGTGAATGAAAAAGCGCCGGCATGATGGGGACATGCCGGCGCCGACCTTCCTTGGGGGTTCGTCGCCTTCCGTCCTTGGTGCTACCGGCGACAGGGATAGGTTACGGATCCGGGCCTGCGGGCGCGCCCGGCGAAGCCCGGCAAAACGTGTCGGCGCCGCTCGACGGCGCGTGTCAGATAAACCCTACAAGCATGGCCTCATGCCAAGGCAGGGACAAGCATCGCCAGCAAGCTGGCTCCCACAGGCATGCCTGGCATGCTGGCTCCCACAGGCACGCCGGGAGAGGCTACACAGCGCCGCCCTGCCCCTGCAGCCAGCGCTCGGCGCGGGCCAGGTCGTCCGGGGTATCGATGCCCGCCGGGAACGGCTCGGGGGTGAGGTTCACCGAGATGGCGTGGCCATGCTCCAGCGCGCGCAGCTGTTCCAGCGACTCGGCCTGCTCCAGCGGCGTGCGCGGCAGCGCGGCCAGCCGGCGCAGGAAGCCGGCGCGGTACGCGTAAATGCCGATGTGGCGCAGGAACGGCACGCCCGGCGGCAGCACGTGGCGATCCTTTGCCAGCGCGTCACGCGCCCACGGCGCCGGGGCACGGGTGAAATACAGGGCCCGGCCGTTGCCGCCGCGCACCACCTTCACCACGTTCGGGTTGAAGAATTCCTCGGCGTCAGCGATGGGCGTGGCCAGGGTGGCCATGGGGGCGTCGTCGCCCGCCAGGGTATCGACCACGGCACGGATGCCCGCCGCCGGGGCGAACGGTTCGTCGCCCTGCAGGTTCACGACCACGGTGGCCTCGGGCCAGCCGTAGTGGCTGGCCACCTCCGCGATACGATCGGTGCCCGACGCGTGGTCGGGGCTCGTCATGCAGACAAGGATATCGCCCTGGCAGCCGTGCATTTCCGCGGCGACGCGGGCGTCATCGGTCGCCACCACCACCTGCGCCGCGCCGGCGCTGGCGGCGCGCATGGCCACGCGGCGGATCATCGACACGCCCCCGATCGGTAGCAGCGGCTTGCCCGGCAGGCGCGTGGAGGCGTATCGGGCGGGGACGACGACGACGTAGGGGGGAGTCTTGGGGGCCATGCTGTGCGGTCCGGGGCCGGGTCGGGGGCACATTATGGGGGAAGAGCAGGCCCCAAATTGAAACCCACCCCATTCGCAAGCTCAACAAACCCCGGAAACGACGTGGCCACGTTCGCGCAATCGCCGATCGTGATCGGCGCCGTGGCCACCAGCCCGGCGATGGCGAAGCTCATCGCGATGCGGTGATCGCCGTGGCTGTCGACGCTGCCGCCGCCGATGGGGCCGCCACGGATCATCGCGCCATCGGGCAGCTCGTCGATCATCACGCCGCAGGCCTTCAGGCCGTTGGCCATGGTGGCGATGCGGTCGGATTCCTTCACCCGCAGCTCGGCGGCGCCGCGGATGGTCGTCATGCCCTCGGCGCATGCCGCGGCCACGAACAGCGCGGGGAACTCGTCGATCATGTCGGGGACGATGTCGAGCGGCAGCGCCACGCCGTGCAGCGGGCGGTGGCGTACCACGAGGTCGGCGATGGCTTCGCCGCCGCTATGGCGTTCGTTTTCCACCGCGATATCGGCGCCCATCAGCTCCAGCGCGGCCAGCAGGCCGGTGCGGCGCGGGTTGAGGCCCACGCCCTTCAGGCGCAGCGCGGAACCCGGCACGACGCACGCGGCGACGATGAAGAACGCGGCTGACGAGAAATCCGCCGGCACGTCCACGTCGACGGCGCGCAGCGCGTGGCCGCCCTGCACTTTCGCCTTGCCTGGCGAATACTCGATGGGCCAGCCAAAGGCCTTCAGCATGCTCTCGGTGTAGTCGCGCGTCGGGTGCGGCTCGATCACTTCCGTCGTGCCCTCGGCGTACAACCCCGCCAGCAGCAGCGCGGACTTGATCTGCGCGCTGGCCACCGGGGAGTGGTACGTGATGCCCTTGAGCGGGCGGCCGCCATGGATGCGCAGCGGCGGCTTGCCGTCGTGGGTGTCGATCTGGGCGCCCATCTGGCCGAGCGGGTCGGTGACGCGGCGCATGGGCCGGCCCGACAGCGACGCATCGCCCACCAGCGTGGCATCGAAGCCCTGCCCCGCCAGCAAGCCGGCAAGCAGGCGCATGCCGGTGCCGGCGTTGCCACAATCGAGGGGCTCCGTGGTACCGCGCAGGCCGTGCAGGCCCACGCCGTGCACCACGCGCTCGCCCGGTGCGGGCGTGTCGAAGCGGACGCCGAGCTTGCCGAGGATGGCGGCGGTGGCGCGGGTGTCCTCGCCTTCGAGGAAGCCGCGGATGTGCGTGGTGCCTTCGGCGATGGCGCCGAACATCAGCGCGCGGTGCGACACGGATTTGTCGCCAGGCACGGCGATGTCGCCGCGCACGGGACCTCCCGCGCGGCTTACCCAATCCAGGCGGGTCATGGCAGGTTCTCCAGGAAACGTTTCAGTTCGCCACGGCTGCCGACGCTGACGCGCACGGTGTGCGGCAGGCCGTAGCCGCCCATGGGCCGGACGATGACGCCCTGTTCGAAGAGGTAGGCCTCGAACGCGGCGGCATCCTGGCCCAGGTCGACGAGCAGGAAGTTGGTTTGCGACGGCAGCACGCGCAGGCCGCGGGCGGTGAGCTCGTCGGCCAGCCACGCGCGGTCGCGGCGGTTGGTGTCGCGGACGCGTGCACGGTGCTCGTGGTCGCCCAGTGCCGCCTCGGCGGCGGCCAGCGCCACGCCGTTGACGTTGAACGACTCGCGCAGCCGCTCGGCCACGGCCGCCACCGTGGGGTGGCTGAGCATGTAGCCGATGCGCAGGCCCGCGAGGCCGTAGGCCTTCGAGAACGTGCGCGTCACGATGAGGTTGGGGAAACGCCCCAGCAGGTGCAGCGCGGTGCTGAGGCCGGCCGCGTCGACGTACTCGTGGTAAGCCTCGTCGACCACCACCAGCGTCTCGGCCGGCACCTTCGCGAGGAACTGCTCGAGTTCGGCATCGGTGAACCACGTGCCGGTCGGGTTGTTCGGGTTGGCGAGGTAGACCAGGCGCGTGGCGGGCGTGATCGCGGCGGCGATGGCCTCCAGGTCGTGCCCATAGGGCGCGGTGGCGTGGTCGGCGGGCAACGCCGGCACGGCGACGGCGGGTGCGCCCGCGGCGGCCGCCGCGATCGGGAATACCGCGAAACCGTACTGCGAATGCACCACCGGGTGTTCCGCATCGGCGAAGCACTGCGCGAGCAGCATCAGCAGTTCGTGCGAGCCGTTGCCCAGCGTGATGCTGCGCGTGGCGATGCCGAGCTCACCGGAGAGGCGCTGCTTCAGCGACGCACCGACCGGATCGGGGTAGCGCCAGATATCCTCCAGCACGCGGGTGGCCGCACGCGTGGCGTGCGGGCTCGGGCCCAGGGGGTTCTCGTTGGAACCCAGCTCGGAGAGCACGGCGCCGAAGCGGATGCGCAGCGCGGGGAGATCGTGGCCGGGATCGTAGGCACGCAGGGCCGACGTCGCCCGGTTGGCGAGCGCGGCGGCATCGAACGCGGCGGTCATGGCAGCGCGACGGGGTAGGAACCGAGCACGCGGACATCCGCGGCCGCCGGCTTCATTTCGTCCAGCGCGGCCTGCAGCGCTTCGTCGTCGACGTGGCCGGAGATATCGATGAAGAACGCGTACTGCCACTTACCCGTGTGCGCGGGGCGCGACTCGATGCGGTTCATGCTGATGCCGTGCTCGGCGAGCGGCTTGAGCACGTCGTACAACGCGCCGGGCTTGTCGCGCACGGATACCAGCAGCGAGGTGCGGTCGTTGCCCGAGCGCGGGAAGATGCTGCGGCCGATGACGAGGAAGCGGGTGGTGTTGTCGCTGCGGTCCTCGATGGGGCCGGCGACGATCTTCAGGCCATAGACGCGGGCGGCGGCGTCGCCGGCGATGGCGGCGGATTCCGGCGCGAGGCGCGCCATGCGCGCGGCCTCGGCGTTGCTGGAGACCGGGATGCGCTCGGCGTTCGGCAGGTTCACGCGCAGCCACGCCTGGCACTGCTGCAGCGATTGCGGATGCGAGTAGACGCGTTTCACGTCCTTCAGCTCACCGCTGAGCGACATGAGGTTCTGGTGCACGCGAAGTTCCACTTCGCCGCAGATGGTGGCTTTCGACACGAGGAACATGTCGAGCGTCATTTGGATCATGCCCTGCCCCGAGTTCTCCACCGGCACCACGCCGAAATCGGCGTTGCCCGCGGCCACTTCCTGGAACACCTCCTCGATGCTGCCCAGCGGCAGCCCGTAGGCGGCGTGGCCGAACTGCTTGCGCACGGCCTGCTCGCTGAAGGTGCCCTCGGGGCCGAGGAAGCCGATCTTCAACGGCTGTTGCTGTGACAGGCACGACGACATGATCTCGCGGAACAGGCGCACCAGCTCCGCGTTGGGCAGGGGGCCGTCGTTACGATCGATGACGCCGCGCAACACCTGGGCCTCGCGCTCGGGTCGGTAATACTCCACCGCCGCCTTCAACGGGCCCTTGGCCCGGCCGACCTGCTGTGCCCAACGGGCGCGCTCGCTGATGAGCGACTGCAGTTGCTGGTCGATGCTGTCGATGCGCTGGCGCGCCTCGGTCAGCGTGGCTTGTTTATCGGTGGAGCTCGGCTTACTCATGGACGTCCAGGCGGCTAAGTGGTTGCAATTGAAACGGTTATCACCGCAAACCCATGCTGCATTGCGGTGATCCCCGACTTTAACCGTGCCGCGTTGCAAAGTCCCGCATGAATTTCACAAGCACATCCACGGCCTCGGGCGGGACGGCGTTGTACAACGATGCGCGCATGCCGCCGACGGCCTTGTGGCCCTTGAGCGCGAGCAGGCCCGCGGCCTCGGACTCCTGCAGGAACGCTGCATCGAGCATGCTGTCGTGCAAGGTGAATGGCACGTTCATGCGCGAGCGCGACGCAAGCTCGACGGGGCTGCGGTAAAAACCGCCCGAGCCATCGATCGCGTCGTACAGCGTCTTCGCCTTCAGCGCGTTGCGCGCACCCATGGCCGCGAGGCCGCCCTGCGCTTCCAGCCATTCGAAGGTGAGGCCTGCGAGGTACCAGCCCCACGTGTTGGGTGTGTTGAGCATCGAATCGTTCGCGGCGTGCTCGGCGTAGCGGAAGATCTTCGCCATGGGGCGGCCGGCGCGCTCGAGCAGGTCGTCGCGCACCACCATCACCACGAGGCCCGATGGGCCGATGTTTTTCTGCGCGCCCGCATAGATGAGGCCGAAGCGCGATACGTCGACGGGTTCACTCAGGATGTTCGACGACATGTCGGCTACCAGCGGCACGCCGCCCACGTCGGGCACGTCGTGGAATTCCACGCCGTGGATGGTCTCGTTCGGCGTGTAGTGCACGTAGGCCGCGCCGGGGCTGAGCTGCCACGACGCGCGCGGCGGCAGCGCGAGGTAGTGGGCGGCTTCCGACGTGGCGGCCACGCGCGCGTCGATATAGGGCGCCGCCTCGCGCACGGCCTTCTCGCCCCAGTGGCCCGTGACGATGTAGTCGGCGTGGTCGCCGGGGCCGGCGAGGTTCATGGGGATCTGCGCGAAATGCTGCGTGGCGCCGCCCTGCAGGAACAGCACCTTGTAGTTCGCCGGTACGCCCAAGAGGCGGCGCAGGCGCGCTTCGGCGGCGGCGGCGAGCGCCATGAACGGCTTGCCGCGGTGGGACAGCTCCATGACGGAGGCCCCGGAACCGTTCCACTCGAGCAGTTCGGCCTGTGCGCGTTCGAGTACCGCTTCCGGCAGCGCCGCGGGTCCGGCGCTGAAATTCCAGGCTCTGCTCACGTGTCGTCCTATCGCATGGGTGAGCGGGCATTATGCCGCCCCCTGCGGGCGAAACGGGGGCCTAGAACGGCGCGAACAACACCACGGCGATGCCGGCGGCGAGCAGCGCGGCGGTGAGGATGAGCCACCACACGTCGCCGCGCGGCGCGGGCGCGTCATCGTCGTCGTGGGTTTCGGGCTCGGGCTCGGGCAGCGCCACCACCGGCTCGGCCGACCAGCCCGGGGCCTCGACGATGAAGCGGTGCGTGGCCAGCCCGATCTGGTCGCCTGGCTGCAGCACGGCGCGGACCGTACGCACGCCATTCACCCGAACCGCGTGCCGGGTGGGCACGCGCGAGGCATCGAGCACCAGCTCGTCGTCTTGCCACGCCACCGTGAGCAGCGCGGCGTCGTTGCCCGGCAGCTCCAGCGGCATGGCGCCGTGGGTGGCCCCGAGTTCGAGGCGGTCGCCGATGGCCACCAGGCGGCCCGAGAGCGGGCCGGCCACCGGGCGCAGCGCCGCCGTGCAGCGGGCGTCGGTGGGGTCGATGCGGTCACGGGTTTCGAGGTCGTCGTCGTCGCGGATGAGCATGCGGCAATCGCCCAGCGACAGGCTGTCGCCTGGGCGCAGCAGCGCTTTCTCGCGGACGGGCCGCGCGTTGACGTAGACGCGGCCGACGCCGGCGGCCACGTCGAGCACCATGCCGCGGCGGTCGCGGTGGATCGTGACGTGGCGCGGGGCCACCTGCACTTCGGAAACGACGAGGTCGTTGTCCTCCGCGCGGCCGATGGTGAGCACGGGCCGTGACCAGTGGAAATCACCGCGAGCCGAGCTGACGAATTCGATGCGCATGGAGGGACCGGACGGATGACGACGCGACTTTAGCAGAGTGCGGTATCTGATTGAACGCAAAGAATTCGCCGCGGTTCATCGGGGGCCGCTGCTAGACTCGCCTTTTTAACCCGGGAGACCCTCATGGCCAAGATCGACATCCGCCGCGCGCACGGCAAGAGCGCCGCCGAAGCCAGGGCGGTGGTGGACAAGGTGGGGGCCCGCATGGCCGAGAAGTTCGGCACCAAGGGCGCCTGGCAGGGTGATACCTACGCGTTCTCGGGCACCGGCGTGAAGGGTGGCATCGCTGTTTCCGACGCGGAGGTGCATGTCACGGCGGAGTTGGGGCTGATGTTGTCGGCGTTCAAAGCGAAGATCGAGGACGAGATCAGGGGGAAGCTTGATCAGTACTTTGTTTGAGGGGCATCGCGCGCAAGCGCGCTCCCACAAGGGGGGCGGGGGGCTGGGTGGCCTTGGGGCGGGGGGCATGCCATAATAGGGGACTATTGTGGCCACGCTGGCCCCTTACCTGACCGGAACACATGGCAAAAGACGACGTCATCGAAATGGAAGGCACGGTCCAGGAGACCCTGCCCAACACCATGTTCCGCGTGCAGCTCGAGAACGGGCACGTCATCACGGCCCACATCTCGGGGCGCATGCGCAAGCATTACATCCGCATCCTCACGGGCGACAAGGTGAAGGTCGAAATGACCCCCTACGACCTCACGAAGGGGCGCATCACCTACCGCATGAAGTAAGCGCCCAGCGCCACGTGCAGGTACAAAAAAAGCCGCGGCGCCTGCCGCGGCTTTTTTCATGCCCGGACGTTTTAGGCCTGGGCCAGCTCCGTGCGGCGCTCGATGATGCGCGACACGAGGCCATAGGTGATGGCTTCTTCCGCCGACATCCACAGGTCGCGCTCGATATCCGTGCGCACGCGCTCGATCGGCTGGCCGGTCTCGCGGGCGATGACGGCGGCGATGCGCTCGCGGGCCTTCATGATTTCCTTGGCCTGGATGGCGATGTCGGTGGCCTGGCCGCCTGCCCCGCCGCTGGGCTGGTGGATGAGG
Organism: Luteibacter yeojuensis; assembly: GCF_000964085.1. Taxonomy (GTDB): domain Bacteria; phylum Pseudomonadota; class Gammaproteobacteria; order Xanthomonadales; family Rhodanobacteraceae; genus Luteibacter; species Luteibacter yeojuensis_A. The sequence goes on along the minus strand of NZ_JZRB01000011.1, from coordinate 9,519 downwards.
AAGCGGGTCTGCGGCAGGCACACGCGGCGCTCGCGCGGCACGCCCAGGAACAGGTGAGTGGCGGCACTGCCGACCCAGCCGGTGCCGACCATGTTCACGGGGGCGGTGATGAAGCGGAGCACGTCGTGGATGACGTCGCCCGACTCGAGGTGGCCACCCGGCGACGACACGATCATGTTGATCGGCGCGGCGGATTCGGCATCGAGCGCCAGCAGGCGGCGCACCGTCTCGGCGGCCGTGCTGTGGGAGATCGTGCCGAACAGCAGCACGGTGCGCGCGCGGAAAGCCTTCTCCTCAAGGAAGTTGCTGTCCTGGCCCTGCGAGGCCGGCGACGCGGTGGGGGTTTCGTGGTTGAACATCCAGGATCTCCGTGGGGTATCGGTTGCAAAGAAAAGCCGCGGCGGGCGCCGCGGCTCTTCGGGTCACGCAGGCATCTTACGCTTCCGCCGTGGCCGGTTCCGCCGACTCGGTTTCCACGTGCAGCTCGTCGCCATCGACCGAGAGGGTCACCTTGCCACCCTCGGCCAGCTTGCCGAACAGCAGCTCGTCGGCCAGGGCGCGCTTCACCTTGTCCTGGATGACGCGGGCCATGGGGCGTGCGCCCATCTGCGGGTCGAAGCCGTGCTCGGCCAGCCAGCGGCGGGCCTCCGGCGTGACATCGACGCTGACCTTCTTCTCGGCCAGCTGGGTTTCGAGTTCGATGAGGAACTTGTCCACCACGCGCAGGATGTGGTCGAAGTCGAGCGGGTTGAACTGGATGACGGCATCCAGGCGGTTGCGGAACTCGGGCGTGAACATGCGGCGGATGGTCTCCATGGCATCCGGCGAATGATTCTGCTTGACGAAGCCGATGCCGCGACGCGAGGCCAGCGCGGCGCCGGCGTTCGTCGTCATGATCACGATGACGTTCTTGAAGTTCGCCTCGCGGCCGTTGGTATCGGTGAGCACGCCGCGGTCCATCACCTGCAGCAGGATGTTGTACACATCCGGGTGTGCCTTCTCGATTTCGTCCAGCAGCAGCACGCAGTGCGGGTGCTTGGTGATCTGCTCGGTGAGCAGGCCACCCTGGTCGAAGCCCACGTAGCCCGGGGGCGCACCGACCAGGCGCGACACCGAATGGGCTTCCATGTACTCGGACATGTCGAAGCGAACCATCTCGATGCCGAGCTGCATGGCGAGCTGGCGGGTCACCTCGGTCTTGCCAACGCCCGTGGGGCCGGCGAGCAGGAAGCTGCCGATGGGCTTGGACGGATCGCCCAGGCCCGAGCGCGCCATCTTGATCGACGACGACAGCGCCTCGATGGCGGCATCTTGGCCGAACACGACCATCTTGAGGTTGCGCTCAAGGTTGCGCAGCACGTCGCGATCCGACGCCGAGACCTGCTTGGCGGGGATGCGGGCCATCTTGGCCACGATGTACTCGATCTCGGCCACGTCGATCTTGCCGGTGCGCTCTTCCTCCGGCAGCAGGCGCTGGCGGGCGCCGGCCTCGTCGATGACGTCGATGGCCTTGTCGGGCAGCAGGCGGTCGGGGATGTGTTTCACCGAGAGGTCGACGGCCGCGCGCAGGGCTTCGCCGGTGTATTCCACCGAGTGGTGCTCTTCGAAGCGGGTCTTCAGGCCCTTCAGGATCTCGATGGAATCGGCCACGGTGGGCTCGACCACGTCGATTTTCTGGAAGCGACGGGCCAGGGCGCGGTCCTTCTCGAAGATGCCGCGGAATTCCTGGAACGTGGTGGAGCCGATGCAGCGCAGCTCGCCCGAGGCCAGCATGGGCTTGATGAGGTTCGAGGCATCCATGGTGCCACCCGACGCCGAGCCGGCGCCGATGATGGTGTGGATCTCGTCGATGAAGAGAATGGCGTTCGGCTGCTTCTTCAGCTGGCCGATGACGGCCTTGAGGCGCTTCTCAAAATCGCCGCGGTACTTGGTGCCGGCCACCAGCGCGCCGAGGTCGAGCGACCAGATGGTGCAGTCCTCGAGCACTTCGGGCACCTGCCCTTCGACGATGCGCTTGGCCAGGCCCTCGGCCAGCGCGGTCTTGCCCACGCCGGCCTCGCCGACGTAGAGCGGGTTGTTCTTGCGCCGGCGGCAGAGCACCTGGATGGTGCGCTCCACCTCGTCCTGGCGGCCGATGAGCGGGTCGATCTTGCCCTGGATGGCCAGTTCGTTGAGGTTGCTGGCGTACTCGCTGAGCGGGTTGCCCTTGCCCTCGCCGCCTTCCTCGCCGTCGCGCTCGGCGCTGGAGGGCGCCGCGGCGGATTCATCGCTGATCTTGGCGATGCCGTGCGAGATGTAATTCACCACGTCGAGGCGCGTGATTTCCTGCTGGTGCAGGAAATAGACGGCGTGGCTGTCCTTTTCGCCGAAGATGGCGACCAGGACGTTGGCCCCGGTGACTTCCTTACGGCCCGACGATTGCACGTGGTACACGGCGCGCTGGAGCACGCGCTGGAAGCCCAGCGTGGGCTGGGTATCGCGCTCGTCGCCAGCGGGGAGGACCGGGACGGTTTCGGCGATGATGCGCTGCAGATCGGCCGCAAGACGCGGGAGATCGACGCCACAGGCGCGCAGGGCGGCCAGGGCGGAGGTGTTTTCGGTGAGGGCGAGCAGGAGGTGCTCCACGGTCATGAACTCGTGGCGCTGCTCCCGGGCCTGCTTGTAGCAGTGCCCGATGGTGACTTCGAGATCCTTGCTGAACATACGGACCGTCTCCGATAGCTGTGGGCGGCGGGTTCTTAGCCCTTGTGAGTGCCGCATGAACTCCAGATGGGGGATCTGCTACATCTTTTCCATAGTGCACAACAGCGGGTGTTGATGGGACCGTGAGTACTCGTTGACCTGGGTCACCTTCGTTTCTGCCACCTCGCGGGTGAACACGCCGCACACGCCCTTGCCGCGGGTGTGGACATGCAGCATGACCTGCACCGCCCGCTCCTGGTCCATCCCGAAGAAGCTCCGCAGCACCTCGACCACGAAATCCATGGGCGTGAAGTCGTCGTTCAGCAGGACGACCTGGAACAGGGGCGGCTTGGCCGTCTCGGGGCGAGACGTCTCAATGGCCAGGCCGGTGCCGCGTTCGCTTTCCTGATCGTGTTCGTGTTCCTGGGACATTAATTGAGAACCTTCGGTACGCGATTCGATTATATACACCGGACTTCGCCCCCTTTCGGGGTCGATTTCCACAGGTGATGGCACAATATGTCTTTTTCCAGAGCCACCCCTCCCATTCGTCAGATGACCCAGACCGCATCCCCGGCCGAAAACGTGTGGTGCCCGCGTGTGACCGTGGCGTGCGTCGTCGCGCGCGGCGACCGCTACCTGATGGTGGAAGAAGAGGTGTTTGGCGAGGTCGCCTACAACCAGCCCGCCGGCCATCTCGACCCGGGCGAGACCCTGCAGGCCGCCACCGTGCGCGAGGCCTTGGAGGAAACCGGCCACACCGTGGTGCTGGAGGCCTTCCTGGGCGCCTGGCAGTGGCTAAGCCCCGAGCACGGCGAGCAGGTGCTGCGCTTCGCGTTCAGTGGCCGCGCGGTGGCCCACGACCCGGCACGGGCCCTCGACACCGGCATCCGCCGCGCGCTGTGGCTCCGCCGCGACGAGATCGCGGCCCTCGGGCCGCGCCTGCGCAGCCCCCTCATCCTCGACACCATCGATGCCTGGCTGGCCGGGCGCCGGCTGCCGCTCGATACCGTGGCCAGCCTCCTGCCGGGGGCGCGGCCGTGAAGGTGATTCTCGGCGTCTCTGGCGGCGTGGATTCCTCCGTCGCCGCCATCCTGCTGCAACAGGCCGGCCACGACGTGGAGGGCATGTTCATGCAGAACTGGGAGGAGGACGACCGCAGCGGCCCCTGCACCACCGACGACGACCGCCGCGACGCCGTTGCCGTCTGCGGCCGGCTGGGCATCCCCTTCCACGCCCGCAACTTCGCCAGCGAGTACTGGGACGGCGTGTTCGCGCATTTCCTGGCGGAGTACGCGGCCGGCCGCACGCCCAACCCCGACGTGCTCTGCAACCGCGAGATCAAGTTCAAGACCTTCCTGGAGCATGCCCAGGCCCTCGGCGCGGAGAAGATCGCGACGGGCCACTACGCGCGGGTCGACCTCCAGGCCGGCCGCTACCGCCTGCTCCGCGCGGTCGACGCCGCGAAGGACCAGACCTACTTCCTCCACGCCCTGGGCCAGCGCCAGCTCTCGGCCACGCTGTTCCCGGTGGGCGAGATCGAGAAACCGCTAGTCCGCGAGATGGCCCGCGACGCGGGGCTGCCCACGGCCGCGAAGAAGGATTCCACCGGCATCTGCTTCATCGGCGAGCGCGATTTCCGCGCGTTCCTGGCGCAGTACCTGCCCGCGAAGCCCGGCGCCATGGTCGACCCCGCTGGCCGCGCCGTCGGCGAGCACCAGGGCGTCATGTATTACACGCTGGGCCAGCGCAACGGCCTGGGCATCGGTGGCCGCGCCGATGCGCCCAACGAACCCTGGTATGTCGTGGGCAAGGACGTGCCCGGCAACACCCTCATCGTGGCGCAAGGCGGCGAGAACCACTGGCTGCAATCCACCCGCCTGTTCGCCACCGACGCCACGTGGGTGGCGGGCGAGCCGCCGGGGCTATCCTTCCGCTGCACCGCGAAGACGCGCTACCGCCAGGCCGACCAGGCCTGCAGCGTCGACGTCCGCGGCGACACCCTTCACGTCACCTTCGACGACCCGCAGCGCGCCGTCACGCCCGGCCAGTCGGTGGTGCTGTACGACGGCGAGGCCTGCCTGGGCGGCGCCGTCATCGCGTCCACCGATGCCGCGTATGGCGGCCTCGCATGACGCGCCCCACCCATCGCACCACCCCCGATCGCGCGCAAGCGCGCTCCTACAAGAGCTGTTCCGCATGAATGAAGAGCGCGTCCTGGCCCTGGCCGGCGTATTCCAGGGCGCGGCCCTCGCCCAGCAGATGGCCACCGAGGGCCGCTGCGACGAGGCCGCGTATGAAGCCAGCATCGCCAGCGTCTTCCGCATCGATTCCGATACGGTGGCGGGCGTGTACGGCAACGTGGCCGGCGTGCGCCGTGGCCTGCGCACGCTGGTGAACCAGTTCGAGGAACAGACGCGCGACGTGGCCGTCATGCGCATGGGCGTCACGGTGCTGCGCCTCGAGCGCTCGCTGTCGCGCCACCGCGCCCTGCTCGACAGCCTGCACGATGGCATCGTGGCCACGCAGCGGCAGGTGGAGCATTTCGGCATCACGCACCCCAACGTGGCCGCGCGCCTGGCCGAGGTCTACGCCAACACCCTTTCGACCCTCAAGCCGCGGGTCATGGTCACGGGCAACCCCACCCACCTGCAGCAGAAGGCCAACGTCGACCGGGTGCGCGCCAGCCTGCTGGCAGCCGTCCGCTCCGCGGTGCTGTGGCACCAGCTGGGTGGCAGGCAGTGGCACATGCTGTTCCAGGGCAAGCAGACGGCGATGCTGGCGCGGGGCTTGTTGACCGGCTCCACCCTCGACAACGGGTTCTGAAAACACGCCCATGTAGGAGCCCACACCGTGGGCGACAGCTTTTCGCGAGGAGCCTTCGCCCACAGGGGTGGGCTCCTACATTAAGCGTTACGTCGCGGCGTCGAGGCCCGGGATGGTCACGGCCAGCTGCTTCAGCAGCGCGGCGAAACCCAGCAGGTCGTCGCGCCAGGGCGAGGCGCTGCGCCAGTAGAGGGCGATATGCCGGCCGGGCCGCGCGCCAGCCACGCCGGCCAGCACCACGTTCGGGATCGACTGCAGCCGCTCGTGCGCCAGGACGGGCACCAGGGTGTAGCCGCCGCGCAGGGCCACCAGGGTGGCCAGGCTTTCGATCGAAAGATCCTGGATGCGCTCGGGCCGCGCCGCCCCAGGCATGCCGAGATCGGACACCCCGTTGCCGTGGCTTTCGGCCATGAGCGTGGCATCCGAGGCGTCCAGTTCGGTGAGCGCCACCTCGGCCTGCCCCGCCAGGGGGTGGCCCTTGTGCAGCATCAGCTCGTACGGTTCGAAGAACAGCGCCGTGGAATCCAGCCCGGTGATGGTGGCGCTGGGCGGCGCCAGCACGGCGTCGAGCTCGCCCTCGCCGAGCCGGCGCAGCAGCCCGCGGGGCTTGCCTTCGGAAATGGTGAGCCGCGCGCCGGGGAACCGCTGCGGGAACGGCTCGATCACGTGCGGCAGGAAATAGGGCCCGAGCGTGGACGGCACGCCAACGCGCAGCTCGCCGCCAAAGGCGATATCGCCGGCACGGGCCGCGTGTTCCAGGTGCTCGGCGGCGTTCAGCACGGCCTCGATGTAGCCCAGCAGCCGCTGGCCCGCGGTGGTGGGCACGATGCGGCGCCCGCCGCGCTCGAACAGGGGCATGCCCAGCGCCTGTTCCACCTTCTGCACCTGGTGGGAGAGGCCCGAGGGGCTGATGTACATGGCGCGGGCGGCGCTGTTGAAACTGCCCTCGCGGGCCACGGCCTGCACCAGGGCCAGGTCGCGCAGGGAGACCGATGACAGGGCCATCGAAATCATCGAACGCTGCGTGCCATCAAATGCGTTTGCACCCATCCGCCCCCGCCCTCATCCTTTTGCCGCCGAATTTCGCGCATTGTAACGGACCCCACGTCTCACGGCGGTCGCATACCAGCCACGGACTGCGCGATAATCGACGCTTTGGCGCGCCCCGCCCGGGGCCGCCAGGCCTCCCCAGCTAAAGATAGCCACGCCAGGAGTACAGCATGAAAGACTCGTTCTCAGTCGCAGACCATATCGAAGTCAACGGCAAGCGCCACAAGATCGCCAGCCTGGCCAAGCTGGGCCAGCAGTTCGACCTGAAGCGCCTGCCCTTCTCGATGAAAATCCTGCTCGAGAACCTGCTCCGCCAGGAAGACGGCGTGAACGTCACGGCGAAGGAAATCGAAGCCGTGGCCAAGTGGGACGCCAAGGCCGAGCCGGATACCGAGATTTCGTTCATGCCCGCCCGCGTGGTCCTGCAGGACTTCACCGGCGTGCCGTGCGTGGTCGACCTCGCCGCCATGCGCGACGCCGTGAAGAAGCTCGGCGGCAACCCCGACAAGATCAACCCGCTGGCGCCCGCCGAACTGGTCATCGACCACTCGGTGCAGGTCGACGCGTTCGGTTCGGACAACGCGCTGGAGCAGAACGTCGAGATCGAGTTCGAGCGCAACCAGGAGCGTTACTCGTTCCTGCGCTGGGGCCAGAAGGCCTTCAACAACTTCAAGGTCGTGCCGCCGCGCACGGGCATCGTCCACCAGGTGAACCTGGAAAACCTCGCCCGCGTCGTCTTCACCAATGACGTGGACGGCGAGTCGTTCGCCTACCCCGATACCGTGTTCGGCACCGACTCGCACACCACGATGATCAACGGCATCGGCGTGCTGGGCTGGGGCGTGGGCGGCATCGAAGCCGAAGCGGCCATGCTCGGCCAGCCCTCGTCGATGCTCATCCCGCAGGTCGTCGGTTTCCGCCTCAAGGGCAAGCTGGGCGAAGGCGTCACCGCCACCGACCTCGTGCTCACCGTCACCCAGATGCTGCGCAAGCTCGGCGTCGTCGGCAAGTTCGTCGAGTTCTTCGGCCCGGGCCTGCAGAACCTGCCCCTGGCCGACCGCGCCACCATCGCCAACATGGCCCCGGAATACGGCGCCACCTGCGGCATCTTCCCGATCGACCAGGAGGCGCTGAACTACATGCGCCTGTCGGGTCGCGACGAGGGCCAGATCAAGCTGGTGGAAACCTACGCGAAGGCCCAGAACCTGTGGCACGACGCGAACACGCCTGAAGCCGAGTTCACCACGGTGCTCGAGCTGGACATGGCCGACGTCAAGCCGTCGCTGGCCGGCCCCAAGCGCCCGCAGGATCGCGTGCTGCTCGAAGGCGTGCAGCAGAGCTTCCTCGACGTGGTCGGCCCGCTCACCGCCAACCGCAAGACCAAGAACGGCGACACCTCGCGCTTCAGCAATGAAGGCGGCGGCACCGCCATCGGCAACGAAGCCAACGGCATCAACGAGGAGGGCGTGCACGTCCACAAGGACGGCAAGGATTTCCGCATCAACGATGGCTCGGTGGTCATCGCCGCCATCACCTCGTGCACCAACACCTCGAACCCGGCCGTCATGCTCGCCGCCGGCCTGGTGGCGAAGAAGGCCGCCGCGCGCGGCCTCACCGCCAAGCCGTGGGTCAAGCCCTCGCTCGGCCCGGGTTCGCTCGTGGTCACCGATTACCTGAAGAAGACCGGCCTGCTCGAGGAACTCGAGAAGGTGAACTTCTACGTGGTCGGCTACGGCTGCACCACCTGCATCGGTAACTCCGGCCCGCTGCCGGCCGAGATCAGCAAGGGCATCGCCGAAGGCGACCTGGCCGTGGCGTCGGTGCTCTCGGGCAACCGCAACTTCGAAGGCCGCGTGCACCCCGAGGTGAAGATGAACTACCTGGCCTCGCCGCCGCTGGTGGTCGCCTACGCCCTGGCCGGCACGCTCAACATCGACCTGACCAAGGATGCGATCGGCACGGGCAGCGATGGCCAGCCGGTGTACCTGAAGGACATCTGGCCGAGCAACCAGGAAATCTCCGACCTCATCGCCGGCGCCATCAGCCCCGAGATGTTCAAGGCCAGCTACGCCGACGTGTTCAAGGGCGACAGCCGCTGGAACCAGATCGCCTCGCCGGATGGCCAGACCTACGCGTGGGATGATTCCACCTACATCAAGAACCCGCCCTACTTCGACGGCATGGCCGCCGAGGCCGGCACCATCGAAGACATCCACGGTGCGCGCGCCATGGGCATCTTCGGTGACTCGATCACCACCGACCACATCTCGCCGGCCGGCTCGATCAAGAAGGACAGCCCGGCGGGCCGCTTCCTCATCTCGCGTGGCGTCGAACCGAAGGACTTCAACTCCTACGGCTCGCGTCGCGGCAACGACGACGTGATGGTCCGCGGCACGTTCGCCAACATCCGTATCAAGAACCTGATGCTCGATGGCGTCGAGGGTGGCTACACCAAGTACATCCCGACCGGCGAGCAGATGGCGATCTACGACGCCGCCATGAAGTACAAGGCCGACGGCACCCCGCTGGTCGTGCTGGGTGGCAAGGAGTACGGCACCGGTTCGTCGCGTGACTGGGCCGCCAAGGGCACCCTGCTGCTGGGCGTCAAGGCCGTCATCACCGAGAGCTTCGAGCGCATCCACCGCTCCAACCTGGTCGGCATGGGCGTGCTGCCCTGCCAGTTCCAGGACGGCGAGAACGCGCAGACGCTCGGCCTGAAGGGCGACGAAGTGTTCGACATCACCGGCCTCAACGGCGGCGAGTCGAAGACCGCGCAGGTGAAGGCCACGCGCCCCGATGGCTCGGTGAAGGAGTTCACCGTCAAGGTGCTGCTGCTCACCCCGAAGGAACGCGAGTTCTTCCGCCACGGCGGCATCCTGCAGTACGTGCTTCGCCAGCTGGCGAAGGCCGCATAAGAACAAGCCCCGGGGTAACCCGGGGCTTTTTTTTGGTTCTTCGCGG
>NZ_JZRB01000109.1 GCF_000964085.1 Luteibacter yeojuensis | reverse complement strand
ACGATGGCGGCCGCCATCGCCACGCGACGCAGGCGGCGGTCGCGGGCGCGGCCACGCACCAGCACCGGGTCGAGCTCGGGTGCCACGGCCAGGTCACCCGCGAGCAGGGCGCGCAACTGCTGGGCATCCTGCCGCCAGCCCTGCACCTCGTCCGCGCGGTGGGTGTCGCGGGCCAGGTAGCGCTCGACGTGGCTGCGCCGCGTGTCGTCGAGGTGGCCGTCGACGTACGCGTGGATGTCGTGTTCGCTGGGCGGGGTCGTGGTCATTTCAGCAACCGCAGGGCAGGGGATTCGGTGGTGCCGTCGCCGAGGGCACGGAACGCGCGGCGGGCACGGGAGAGGCGCGACATGACGGTGCCGATGGGCACGCCCAGGATGCCGGCCACTTCCTCGTAGCTGAGCCCCTCGACGGTGACCCATAGCAGCAAGCTGCGTTGCTCGTCGGGCAGCGCGGCGAAGGCGGAAAGGGTGGCATGCGCCTCGGCCACCCGTTCGGCGGAGGGCCAGGTGGGCTCGTCCTCGCGGCCCAGCGCGCCCAGGAGCAGGGCGTAGCGGCTGGCACGCCTTTTCCCGTCGAGGTACAGCCTGTACAAGATGGCGAAGAGCCATGCGCGCAGACTCTCGTCATCGCGGCGCGTGGCCCACTTCGCCAGCGCGCGCTCCATCGTGGATTGCACCAGGTCGTCCGCCGCGTGCGCATCGCGCGCCAGCCACAACGCGAAGCGCCGCAGGCGCGGCAGCATCGTGCGCAGGGCGTCGTCGATATGCGGATCGGGCATGCCGGGCCTCTTGCCGGGGAAGGGTCGTAGGCAAGACGACCGTCGTGACGGAATATTCCGTTCGCAGGGAATAAAAGTCGCTGACGTGCGTCCCACCTTTGAAGCCCCGCACCGCGGGGATGGGAGAACCACCATGCAGGACCCCAGGAACCCGCGACCCCCGTCAGGCCTGGCCTGGCGCTGGGCCGTGATCGGCCTGGCCGTCGTCGGTACCGCGGCGGCCTTCGGCTATGCCGGCGGCTGGCTCACGCCCGACCGGCTCGGCCCGAAGAAAATTGTCGACCTGCTGCAGGCGAATGGCGGTGGTGCCCACCCCGGCTACCGCCGCAACCACGCCAAGGGCATCTGCGTCGGGGGCCGGTTCGAGGCCAGCGGGCAGCTCGCGCCTTTCTCCTCGGCAAAGCTGTTCGGCCAAGGCGTCAGCACACCCGTGGTCGGGCGGCTGGCCATCCCCGGCGGCAACCCGCAGGCGCCCGACAGCTCGGCGCCCATCCGCAGCTTCGCCCTGCGCTTCGACCTGCCCGACGGCGAGCAGTGGCGCACGGGCATGAACGCCATGCCGGTGTTCCCGGTATCGACGCCGCAGGCCTTCTACGAGCTCAACGTGGCCACCGCGCCCGACCCGGCCACTGGCAAGCCAAACCCTGACAAGGCCAAGGCCTTCTTCGGCTCGCACCCGGAGACCGGAGCGTTCCTGGGTTGGGTGAAGGGTGCCAAGCCACCGGCGAGCTACGTGGACGAGACCTACCTCAGCCTCAACGCGTTTTACCTGCGCGATGCGAATGGCCAGCGCCATGCGGTGCGCTGGCAGGTGGTGCCGGAAACGCCTTCGACGGGCGATGGCGGCCCCGCCGCCGGCGACACGGATTACCTCGCCGCCGACCTCAAGAAGCGCCTCGCCGCCGGCCCGGTGAAGTGGCACCTGCAGTTCGTGTTCGCCAACGACGGCGACCCGGTTGACGATGCCGCGAAGGCGTGGCCGGCGGATCGCAAGACCGTCGACGCCGGCACGGTCACCATCGATAGCTGGCAGGACCAGGCCGACGGCCCATGCCGCGACGTGAACTACGACCCGGCGATCCTGCCCAAGGGCATGGAGATCTCGGGCGACCCGATCATCGTGGCCCGCTCGGCCGCCTACGCCGAATCCTACCTGCGCCGCACCAGCGAGGAAGGCCACCTGCCCGGGACGAAAGCAGTGAAGGAGGAACAGCGATGAGCCGCTACGACACGTTCCACCCGGTGGCGCGCCTCCTCCACTGGCTCATGGCGGCCATGATCCTCGCCATGCTGTTCATTGGCGCGGGCATGGTCAGCACGCTGGCGGAAAAGCACGCCACGCTGGTGGCGATCCACCGCCCGCTCGGCATGTGCATCTTCGTGCTCGCGCTGGTGCGCCTGGGCTTCCGCCTCGTGCATCGGCCGCCACCGTTGCCCGCCGACCTGCCGGCATGGCAGAAGCTGGCGGCGACCGGATCGCACTGGCTGCTCTACGCGCTGATGATCCTCATGCCGCTCATCGGCTGGGGCATGCTCTCGGCGGGCAAGTATCCTGTGCTTATGGGCGGCGGCTTCGTGCTCCCGCCGATCCTGCCGCAAGACCCTGCGCTGTTTGCATGGTTGCGTGAAGCACACCGCT
>NZ_JZRB01000108.1 GCF_000964085.1 Luteibacter yeojuensis | reverse complement strand
GCGCAAGCGCGCTCCCACATCGAGTTGAATCAGGAACCTTGCTTGCCGGGCTTTCTGTCCGGCATGTTCTGGTGTTCCTTCGGGTGGCCTTCGCCCGGCACGCGTTCCTTGCCGCTGGGCGGCTTCGGGTTGTCTTCCTTGTAGCCCGGCGTGCTCTGTTTACCGTCGTTCGTCATCGTGCCACCTCCTCGCTTCAGTGCCGCTGCTGGCAGTGGGCATGGCCGCATTCGCATGCGCCACCCACGTTTTCCTCATCCACGGCCATGCGGCACGCTTCGCTGCAATAGTCGGCGGATACGGGAACCTGGCATCCACAGCCAGCGTGGTCGCAGGGCTTGGTCGGCTCATTCATCGCATCTCTCCGCGGCGTTTTCGCCCCCTGCAGCGTGCGCGGGGTGGCGTCTATTTTTCGTCACCGCGTGACGAAAGCGCCGGCACATCCGCCGCCGCCCACCCGTGCGCCTCGACGAGCAGGCCGCTGAGGCTGCGCACATCCTGCAAATTGTGTTCGGCCACGCGCACCAGGTCGGTCGATGGGCCGCCCCGCAGGTAGGTCAGCCATGCCCGCGGTGCCTCCGAGCCCGGCAGGTCGTCCTCGCGGACAATGCGCAGCAGCTTCCGCTCGGCCGTCTGCATCTTGCAGTTTTCCCATACCTGCCGATAACGGCGCCGCATGGGGTGGAGCAGGTCGACGTGCACCAGCCCGACCAGGGGATTCGCCAGCCGGGCCAGCCTGTAGCGTGTCGACAACAGCGGTGCGTCGTACGATTTGCCGTTGTAGCTGACGAGCACCGTATCGGCATGTATCCACCGTGCGAACTCGCTGAGCATGGCCGTCTCGGCCGCCATGCTGGTGATATAGAGTTGGCGCACGCGCAGCTGCCCCGCGAACCAGTCGGCCGCCCCGATCATGAACGCGCGCGTGCCCGTGCCGCCTGCAAGGCCGGTCGTCTCGGTGTCGAAGTGCAGCAGGTGCTCGCGGCGCGCGGAGGTGAGGCGGGCGAAGCTGAGGTCGAATTCGTCGGGGGGCGTGGGCCACGCCGAGACGTGTTCGAGATAGCGCAGGCCCGGGGCGATTTCGTCGCCGGGCACCTCGCGGGTCACCGGGCGGGCCGGCCCCGTCGCGACGAGGCCCAGGCGCGCGCGCACGCCGGCCATGCGGCGCAGGGCGTCAAGATCGATGCTGGCTTTTTGTGGGAGCGCGCTTGCGCGC
>NZ_JZRB01000107.1 GCF_000964085.1 Luteibacter yeojuensis | reverse complement strand
TCGCGCACAAGTGCGCTCCTACATTGGAGGGGCTGGCGTTACGTTTCGTAGAGTTCGATCGGCAGGTTGTCGGGGTCGGCGAGGAACGTGAAACGCTTGCCTGTGTACTCGTCGACGCGGATGGGCTCGCAGGCCACGCCATGCGCTTCCAGGCGCGCCACGCACGCCGCCACGTCGTCGACCGCGAACGCGAGATGCCGCAGGCCCTGGGCCTCCGGCCGCGATACCCGCGGCGGCGGCGACGGGAACGAAAACAGCTCGACCTGCACGCCCGGGCTCACTTCGAGGTCGAGCTTCCACGAATCGCGCGCCTCGCGGTACGCCTCGTGGACCACCTTCAACCCCAGCACCTCGGTGTAGAACACCTTCGACCGTGCGTAATCCGAACAAATGATGGCGACGTGGTGGATGGCTTTCAGCATGGGCTTGCTCACGCCTTGTTGAACGGAAAGGCGAGCACGTCGGCGATGCGGTCGGTGTCGGCCAGCACCATCAACAGGCGTTCCACGCCCAGCGCGACGCCGGCGCAATCGGGCATCTTGCCCAGCACGGCCAGCAGGTGCTCGTCGATCGGTACCTCGCCCTGCCCGCGTTCGCGGCGCACGGCGTTGTCGCGTTCGAAGCGCGCGCGCTGCTCGGCCGGGTCGTTGAGTTCATGGTAGCCGTTGGCCACTTCGTACTTGCCCACGTACACCTCGAAGCGCTCGGCCACGGGCGGGTCGTCGTGGCGGATGCGCGCCAGCGCGCATTGCGAGGCTGGGAAATCCGCCACCACCGTGACACGGTCGCGGGTGAAGGTGGGCTGGATGCGGTGGGTCATCAGCAGGTCGAGCCAGTCGTCGCGCACCAGGCCGTCGGCATTGACGTGGATATCGCCCAGCGCGCCCTGCAGCACATCGACCGGCGCCGTGAGCGCATCGATACCCAGGGCATCGTGGAACAGGCCACGGTAGGTCGTCTCGACGATGTCGAAGGTGCGGCCCGCTTCGAGCAGCAGCTTTTCGAGCAGGTCGACCACCTCGCGCGCCAGGCGCGCCTCATCCCAGCCCACGCGGTACCACTCCAGCATCGTGAACTCGGGGTTGTGCCGCCCGCCGGCCTCGCCATCGCGGAATACGCGGCCCAGCTCGTAGCAATCACCCAGCCCCGCCGCCAGCAGCCGCTTCAGCGGGAACTCCGGGGAGGTGCGCAGCCAGCGCGTGGCCGGGCCGGCATCGACGTGGCCCGTGAAGCGTGTGTGGAAGCTCTGGATGTTCGGGTCGGTGTTGCCCGCGGCGGACAGCATCGGCGTCTCCACCTCCAGCACGCCGCGCTCGGCGAAGAAATGGCGGATGCGGCCGTACGTTGCCGCGCGCAGCCGCAGGTGTTTCAGGTCGGTCACGGCGCCACCCCGTGCTCACCCAGCAACGCGATGAGGTCAGCCTCGGTATGCACGGGGATGCCCAACTCGTTGGCCTTGTCGAGCTTGGAGCCCGCGGCTTCACCCGCGAACACGCCCGTGGTTTTCTTCGACACCGAGCCCGCGACTTTCGCGCCCAGCGCTTCGAGCCGTTCCGTGGCGTCGTCGCGCTTCAGCGTTTCCATGGTGCCGGTGATGACGTAGGTGTGGCCTTCGAGCGGTAGCGCCGCCGCGGACCTGGCCGGCAAGGCATCCAGCAGCGCGCGCATGGCCCAGTCGCTACGGGCCAGGTCGGCCGCGTGGCCGGGGTCGGCAAGGTAAGCGCTGAGGTTGGACGCCGCCGCCTGCGGCACGCCCGCGATGATCCACTGGTGCTCGCCGGCCACGATCAGCGCCTCGAGCGAGGCGTACTGCTTGCCCAGCAGCGCGGTGCTCTTGGGGCCGAGCTTGGATACCTTCGCCGAATCCAGCAGCACATCGAGGCCCAGCTTGTCGCGCAGCTTCGCCGACGGCGCGCTTTCGTCCGCGAAGCGGATGCCCGCCGCGAGCAGCGCGTCGACGACGGCCTCGTTGCCCTCCTGGCCGAAGAAGGCGGCGATGGATGTCGCCACCTCGTCGCCGATATCCGGCAGCACGCGCAGCACCGGTGCCGGCGTGCGGCGCACCATGGCCAGCGAACCCAGCCACGTGGCCAGCGTTTTCGCCGTGCTTTCGCCGATGTGCATGATGCCCAGGCCGAACAGGAAGCGCGGCAACGTGGAGTGCTTGCTGGCCTCGATGGCGTCGACGAGGTTCTCGGCCCACTTCGTGGCCACCTTGCCCTGCTTCACCGTCTCGGGGGTGGTGCCGTCGCGTTCGTCGGCGCGGCGCTTCATGTCGATGAAGCGCTCGACGGTGAGGCCGTACAGGTCCGCCGGCGTCTTCACCATGTCGAACTCGACCAGCGCATCGACGAAGCGATCGCCCAGGCCGTCGATATCCATGGCACGGCGCGAGGCGAAGTGGATGAGGGCCTCCTTGCGCTGCGCCGCGCAGACGAGGCCGCCGGAACACCGGTAGGCCGCGGCGCCCTCCTCGCGGATGATTTCCGAACCACAGACCGGGCAGGCCGACGGCATCTGCCACGGCACCGTGCCCGCCGGGCGGTGCTCGTCCACCACGCGCGCCACCTCGGGGATGACATCGCCCGCGCGGCGGACGATGACCGTATCGCCTACGCGCACATCGAGGCGGGCCACCTGGTCGGCGTTGTGCAGCGTGGCGTTGGTGACGGTGACGCCGCCCACGGACACCGGCGTGAGGCGGGCGACCGGTGTGGCGGCGCCGGTGCGGCCGATCTGGATCTCGATGGCCTCCACCGTGGTCATCTGTTCCTGCGCGGGATATTTGTGCGCGATGGCCCAGCGTGGCGCGCGCGACACGAAGCCCATCTCTTCCTGGCCTTCGTAGTCGTCGAGCTTGTAGACCACGCCATCGATGTCGTAAGGCAGGCTGTCGCGCTTCGCGCCGACCTTGCGGAAATAGGCGATGAGGCCGTCGAAACCCTTCGCGGTGCCCACTTCGGGCGACACCGGGAAGCCCCACTCGCGCAGCTTGCGCAGCGTGGCGGAATGCGTGTCGGGCAGGTCGCCGTCGTCGATGCGGCCCACCGCGTAGGCGAAGAACGCGAGCGGGCGCTTCGCCGTCACGGCGGGGTCGAGCTGGCGCAGCG
>NZ_JZRB01000106.1 GCF_000964085.1 Luteibacter yeojuensis | reverse complement strand
TGCTGATGGACATCATGATGCCGGAGATGGATGGCCTGGAGGCCATGCGCCGCATCCGCGCCGAGCGGCGCCTCGCCGAGTTGCCCATCATCGCGCTGACCGCAAAAGCCATGAGCGACGACCGCGAGCGCTGCATCGAGGCCGGCGCCAATGATTACATCGCCAAGCCGATCGACATCGACAAGCTCGTGTCGCTGTGCCGCGTTTGGTGCTCGAGGCGCTGATGTCGGCGGAGACCGAACTCTTCGACGTGGAGCTGAAGGTACTGCTCGAGGCGGTGTACCTTCGCTACCACTACGATTTCCGCCACTACGCGGTGAGCTCGCTGCGCCGGCGCATGCGCCACGCCATGGGCC
>NZ_JZRB01000105.1 GCF_000964085.1 Luteibacter yeojuensis | reverse complement strand
GGGCGCGATGTTCGGGTACGACTCGATGCCCATGTTGAGCAGGGAGATCGTGCCGGTGAGGCTGATCAGGATCGCCACGACCCACGCGAAGATGGGGCGGTCGATGAAGAAACTCGGCATGACGGAACTCCCTTACTGCTGGCCGGCGGGGGCGGCCGAGGAGCCCGCCTTCGCCGGGGCCGCGCCAGCGGCGGCCTGCTGGGCAGGCTGCGCGTTGACCGGCGCGTTGTCCTTCGCCTTGGGCACGCCCTCGACGATGACCTTGTCACCCGGGTTCAGGCCGCCGGTGACGACCCAGTTGCTGCCGCTGGTGCGGTCGGCCTTGACCGGCTTGCGGATAGCCGCGGATTCCACGGTCTTCTCCTGGCCCGATTGCGGGTCCTTCACCTTGGCGGTGCCCACCACCATCACATAGGCGGCGTTCGCATCGCGCAGCACGGCGGCCTGCGGGATGAGGTAGACGTTGTGCAGGTCGCCCAGGGTGGCCTTTACCGTGACGAACTGGCCGGGCAGCAGGCGCTGCCCGGTATTCGGCAGCAGGGCGCGCAGGTCGACGGTGCCGGTCTGCGGGTTCACCGTGGCCGACGAGAAATCGAGCTGGCCGGTTTCGCCGAAGTCCGAGCCGTCGGTGAGCTGGATGCGCACCTTCGACTGCTCGGTATCCGCCAGCGTGACCGCACCCTTGGCGGCGGCACTGCGCATCGTGTCGAGGTCGGCCACCGACATGCTGAAGTTGATGTACACCTTGTCGAGCTCATCCACCTGCGTGAGCAGGGTGGTGTCGCCCTGGCCGACCAGGGCGCCCT
>NZ_JZRB01000104.1 GCF_000964085.1 Luteibacter yeojuensis | reverse complement strand
GTGGGAGCGCGCTCGCGCGCGATCAAGGGCAAGGCAACCCCGCAAGTTTACCCGCCCCGCACGGGCACCCGCATGGCGAACATAGGGCGGGCGGCAGCCAGCCGCCCGCCACATCGCTCATTTCGCCAGATCGAAATGCTCCGACGACACCCAGCCGCGGTTGCCGTGCTCGTCTTCCACTTCCCAGGCGAGGCCGGCCTTTTCACCCGTCGGGTAGACGGTCATGCCCGGCTGCAGCGAGCGCACCACCTTCGCCTTGGCCGCCGACGTGGCGCGCATCGCGGTGGGCCGGCTGATCGTACCCGCCTGGCGCACGTTCGCCGCGGCGGCGTTGCCCGGGAGGCCGCC
>NZ_JZRB01000103.1 GCF_000964085.1 Luteibacter yeojuensis | reverse complement strand
CGAGCTCGCTGTCGCTGACCTGGCCGCGTTCGGCCATCCAGGCGACGAAGGGTGATACGGAGCCCTGCAGGGTCTTTTCGACGAAGCGGGCGACGGCGCCACTCATGACTTCGCCGGATTCGCCGGTGACGCTGTAGCGGTAGGCGCCTTCGGCCTTGCGGCGCGAGAGGTAACCTTTGGCGCGGAGGCGTTCCATCATGGTGAGGATGGTGGAGCGGGCGAGGCCGCGTGGTTCGCCGTAGCCTGCGTGGATGTCGGCCACGGAGCTTTTGGGGGTGTCTTCGATGTAGTGGAGCAGGGCGAGTTCCTGGTCGCCGATCGTCTTCTTTGCCATGGCGGGGTCCTGACTACAGGTGTAGGCAGCATGCGCTTGACTACAGGTGTCGTCAAGGGGTTCATTCGCTGTCGCGAATGCA
>NZ_JZRB01000102.1 GCF_000964085.1 Luteibacter yeojuensis | reverse complement strand
TCGACGATACGTTCGGCGACGAGGAGCGCGAGATGGCATTGATGCACGAGCTCGCGCACATCCGCCGTGGCGACCTCCTCCTGGGCGGCGTCCCCGCGCTTGCCCGCACGCTGTTCTTTTTCCACCCGGTGGCCCACGTGGCCGTGCGCGAGTACGCCCTTTGCCGCGAAGCGGCCTGCGATGCGCTGGCCGTCGACCGGGGCCGGCTCGCGCCCGGCATGTACGGCCGCCTGCTGCTGCGCCTGGGCGTCGCGCCGCATCCGCACCACGCGCTGCCTGGCGCCTCCCCCACCTTCCGCATCCTGAAGAGGAGACTCGACATGCTTGGCCAGTCACAGGGCGCGCGCCCGCGCGCCATCACCACCCTGCTCGTCGCCGCGCTCGCCATCGCCGCCGCCCTGCCATGGCGCGTCGTGGCCGCCGATTCGCAAGTGAACACGCAGGCGGCGCCCGTGCCGCAGGAGCCCGCACCCGCACGCATCGTCGACAAAGCCGCGCCTGCCGCGCCAAGCGCCCCGGCGACGCCCGCCAAGGCGGCGGCACCCGCCACGCCGGCGTCGCGCGTCGG
>NZ_JZRB01000101.1 GCF_000964085.1 Luteibacter yeojuensis | reverse complement strand
CCCGCCGCGTCGTTCACGGCGGGTAGACCCGCCGGGCGACAACCTCTCCCCTGCCGGGGGTGCCGGCCAGGGGAGGGGAACACCATGTCTTATGTCGGGCGCATGTACCTGCGGATGTTCGCGCCGGGCCTTGCGGCACTGGGCGTGGGTGCCGCGGCCGCCGCCGGGTTGCGCGTGGCGCAGGAATTCCCGGGTGAACTCGGCAACCTGGTCCTCTACTCCAGCCTGCCGCGCTGGCTGTTCGCCGCGGGGCTGTTCGCCGGGCTCGCCATCGTGGGCGTGCAGGCCCTGCGGGTACGGCTATGGGAGCGCGGCGCGCTTGCCTCGTGCTACGTATGTGGGTGCCTGCTGGCACCGGCGCGTGCCGCGCGCGGTGGCCTTGGCCGGGTGAAGCCGTGCCTGGGCTGCGGCAAGGTGCACGGGGTGAACCACCACCTGGCCCCCGTCGTGGTGCCCCTGCAGGTGGCGGTGAATGACGCGGCCGGCGGCCAGGTCAGGAGCGTGCGTTAGTCACCGTGATGCGGTGGCCCACGCGCTCCAGGAGCGTGCGCAGGGCTTCGGCGTCTTCCGCGCTGGCCGATTCCTCCAGCGACAGCCACAGGGTGTCGCCCGACAGCCCGTGCACCTTTTCGTTGAACATGATCTCGACCGCGGCCTTGCCGTTCGGGTGGACGACGGATACTTCGAAATTACGTGCCTGCACGCGCGGGTTCCCCTGACTGCCAAACGATTGCCTGGCGCAAGTCTAGCCGGGCCCTGCCCAAAAAGGCGTGACGTGGGTTTTGTCCGGACTAAAGCCCGGGGCCCTGCCGGCCGATAAAGGGATTCGAATCATTCTTTGCACGGCAGGCGCTCGCATGGGCATCTTGGGTTGGGGTGGGCGCGACGCCCGCCTGGCACGTTCGACGCTGGCCGCCCTGGGGCGGCGCTTCGCCGTGGCCGAACTCGCCGCGGACGGCACCGTGCGCACCGCCAACGGCGCCTTCCTCGCCGCGCTGGGCAAGGCCGCGGCGGCCGTCGTGGGCCAGCCCTTCCAGGCCGTCTTCGCGGTGGACGACACCGAGCACCTGTGGCGTGCGTTCGCCCGTGGCGAGGAAGTGGCCGATGCCGTGCGCCTTAAGGGCACTGGCGCCGAGGCCTGGCTGCAGGCCGTGTATGTGCCCCGCCTGGGCCGCGGTGGCCGCCTCGAGGGCATCGTGGTCTACGGTGCCGATATCAGCGCCGAGCGCGCACGCACGGCGGGCCTGGGCCAGCGCCAGCACGAGGCCGACGAGGCGCAGGGCATCGTCGAGTTCTCGCTCGACGGCATGGTGCTCGCCGCCAACCCCGTGTTCCTCAAGACCATGGGCTACCGCCTCGACGAGGTGCAAGGCCGCCACCACAGCCTCTTCGTCGACGAACGCGAAAGCCGCTCCGATGCCTACATCGGCTTCTGGCGCCGCCTGCGCTCGGGCCTGCACGACGCCGGGCTCTACCGCCGGCTGGGCAAGGGCGAGTGCGTGGTGTGGATCCAGGCCACCTACAACCCGATCTTCGACGCGGACGGCCGCCCGGTGAAGATCGTGAAGTACTGCGTCGAGATGAGCGCCGAGGCCTTGCGCGCCGTGCCGGCGCAGGCCACGGTCCCCGTTCCGGGCGAGGCCGCCGTGCTCGACATGCTCGACAGCGCCGCGTTGCGCGCCAGCGCGCTGGCCATGGATGCCGCGATCGACGCGGCCTTCGCCGAGCAGCGCGGCCAGGGCGCCCCCTGAGCTTTCCGCAGCCTTTCGGCGTTGACGGCAAACCGCATAGACCATCCGGCTGGCTACCCGCCACCGGCCGCGTGCGCTCATATACCGGTCGAGGGGTTGCCATCGGGGCCGCCCCCACCGGGGGGATGCCATGCAAAACGTCGAAGCGGGCCGCGTCCCGGCCATCGTGATGGGACGTGGGCCCACGGCGCTCGGCATCCTGCGCAGCCTGGCCGTTGCCGGCATACCCGCCTACGTGGCGTGCCCACCCGACGACCTGACCGCGCGCTCCCGCTGGTACCGCCCGACGCCGGGCGAGCCGTGGGATGGCAAGCCCGGCCCGCAGGCGCTCGAAGCGCTGCGTGCCATGCCCCTGGAACGCGCCGTCATCATCCCGGGCGCCGACGACGCCGCCATGTGGCTCGCCGACCTCCCGGCGACCGACCTGGGTCATCGTTTCCTCGTATCGTCGTCGAGCCGTGCCGCGCAGGAACTCCTGCAGGATAAATCCGTGTTCGCAGGCTACGTCGCGGCCGCGCACGTGCCGCACCCGCGCACGTTCCGCCTCGCCTCGCTCGCCGACGTCGACGCGGTGCCGATCCGCCAGCTCGACCGGGTATTCATCAAGCCGGTGAACTCGCAGAAGTTCAGCGACGTGGTCGGTGTGAAAGGCGTATGGGTGCAGACGCGCGATGCGCTGCGCGAGGCCTGGGCCCGCTTCCATGCCCAGGGCTTCTCGGTCATGGCGCAGGAATACGTCCCGGGCCCGGCCACGGAGCATTTCTTTGTCGATGGTTTTCGTGACGCGAGCGGAGGCTACACCGGCCTGTTCGCCCGCCGGCGCATGCGCATGTCGCCGCCGGACTTTGGCAACAGCTCGTGCTCGCGCTCGATCCCGCTGGACGACGTGGCGCCCGCGGTGCGCCACGTGCGCCGGTTGCTCGACGGGCTCGACTACCGCGGCATCTTCAGCGCCGAGTTCAAGCGCGACCCGCGCGATGGCGAGTTCCGCATCCTCGAGGTGAACACACGCGCGTGGACCTACGTCGAATTCGCCGCGCGCCGCGGCATCAACGTGTGCGACATGGCCTGGCGCGACGCACAGGGCCTGCCGGTGCCGCGTGCGCCGCGGGCCTATGAAAACGGGAAACTCTGCGTCGACCTGTACCACGACCTCTCGTGCATGCGGGTGACGCGGGGCCGACGCACCGACTCCTATGGGCAGGTGTTCTCACAATGGCTGCGCGCCGACCTGCATGTGTTCCGCTTCGATGACCCCTTGCCAGCGCTCCACGCCGTCATGGGCATGCTGCGCAAACGCTACGGCCGTTCACTCGGCCCGGCCGAGGGGGCTGGCGACATCCTCGAGGGCGCGGCGCTCCGCCGCGATGCCAAATAGCAGGGCGGCCGCCGCGCCGACGATCATCAGCGCCGCACCGAGCGCGTAGCCCCAGCCGATGGATGCGCGGCCGCCGGTGCCGATGAGCGTGCCGAACAGCCATGGCCCCGCCACGCCACCCAGTGCCGTGCCGAACGCGTAGAACAGCGCGATGGCGAACGCCCGCAGTTCCAGCGGGAAGCTTTCGCTCACGGTGAGGTAGGCCGAACTGGCGGCGGCCGACGCGAAGAAGAACACCACGCTCCACGCCACCGTCTGCTGGCGCGCATCCAGCACGCCGTGCACGAACAGCCATGCGGTGGCGAACAACAGCAGGCCCGACATCGCATAGGTGAGCGCGATCATCGGCCGCCGCCCCACGGTGTCGAACAGCCGGCCGAGCAGCAGCGGCCCGAGGAAGTTGCCTGCGGCGAACGGCAGGAGGTAGAGGCCGACATCGGCATCGGCCACGCCGTAGAAGCGGCCGAGCACCAGCGCGTACGTGAAGAAGATGGCGTTGTAAAAAAACGCTTGGGTGGCCATCAGCACGAGGCCGAGCACGGTGCGCTTCGGGTAGTCGCGGAAGAGGGTGCGGCCGACATCGGCAAGGGTCAGCGCATGCGGCCGCAGGCGAAGGCGGGGCAGGGGCTGTGCGGGGGGCGCGACGCCAAGGCGCTTTTCGATGCCTGCCACGACCGCCTCGGCCTCCTCGATGCGCCCGTGCAACATCAGCCAGCGTGGGCTTTCCGGGATCCACCGGCGCAGCAGCAGGATGCCCAGGCCGAGCACCGCCCCGAGGCCAAAGCTCAGCCGCCACCCCAGTTCGGGCGTGAACCAGCCAGTATCCAGGAGGCCCACCGCCGCCAGTGCGCCCAGCGCCGCGCCCAGCCAGAAGCTGCCGTTGATGACGAGGTCGGTATGGCCCCGGTAGCGCGCGGGTATCAACTCCTGGATCGCGGAATTGATGGCGGCGTATTCGCCGCCGATACCCGCGCCGGTCAGCAGCCGGAAGAATGCGAACACCGCGAAGTTGGGCGACAACGCCGTCGCGGCGGTAGCGGCGAGGTAAAGGCCGAGCGTGAGCGAGAAAAGTTTCTTCCGCCCCAGCCGGTCGGTAAGCCAGCCGAAGAAGAGTGCGCCCGCCACGGCGCCCACCAGGTAGAC
>NZ_JZRB01000100.1 GCF_000964085.1 Luteibacter yeojuensis | reverse complement strand
GGCGCATGCGCCACGCCATGGGCCGCTACGGGTTCGAGAAGCTGAGCGACCTGCAGCACAGGGTGATCCACGACCCGGCGTTCTTCGCCGAGGCCATGCAGTACTTCACCGTGCAAGTGTCGGAGATGTTCCGCGACCCCACGTATTTCGCCGCGCTGCGCGAGCACGCCATGCCGGTGCTGAAGACGTACCCGAGCGTGAAGGTGTGGATCGCCGGTTGCAGCACGGGCGAGGAAGTGTGGAGCATGGCCATCCTGCTGGAAGAGGAAGGCCTGCTCGACCGCGCCGTCATCTACGCCACCGATATCAACCCGGCGGCGCTGGAAGCGGCCGAGAGCGGTATGTTCGCGCTCGACCGCATGGCCCTGTTCAGCCGCAACTACCAGGCTGCGGGCGGGCGCCGCTCGCTGTCGGATTACTTCACGACGGGCTATGGCGGCGCCGTGTTCGATCGCCGCCTGAAGAAGCAGGTGGTGTTCGCCGACCATAGCCTCGCCACCGATGCCGTGTTTTCCGAAGTGCACCTGGTGAGCTGCCGCAACGTGCTCATCTACTTCAACCGCGAGCTGCAGGACCGGGCCGTGGGCCTGTTCCACGACTCGCTGGTGCGCCGCGGTTTCCTGGGCCTGGGCGCCAAGGAATCGCTGCAGTTCGGCGCCCACGCCGAGGGCTTCGAGCCCTGCGCGCCGCTTGAGCGGCTGTACCGGAAGACGGCGGCATGAGCGCGCCGTTCCCCCAGGCCGTGGTCATCGGCGCCTCCGCCGGCGGCATCCAGGCGCTGCGCGAAGTGCTGGGTTGTTTCCCGGCCGGTTTCCCGGCGCCCGTACTGGTGGTGCAGCACATACCGCGCGACCGCCCCAGCGGCCTGCCGGCCCTGTTCGACGAGGACTGTGCGCTGCCCGTGGCCGAGGCCACGGACAAGGCGCCGCTGTGCCCGGGCGTGGTGCTGTTCGCGCCCCCCGACTACCACCTGCTGGTGGAGGACCGCACCACGCTCGCCTTGTCGCGCGATGACGCCGTGCTGTTCTCGCGCCCGGCGATCGACCCGCTGTTTGAATCCGCCGCCGAGGTGTTCGGCGACGGCCTGCTGGCCATCCTGCTGACCGGCGCGAGCGCCGACGGCAGCGAAGGTGTCGCCGCGGTGCGTCGCGAGGGCGGCACCGTGTGGATCCAGGACCCCGAGGAGGCCACCGCCTCCCTCATGCCGGCCTCGGCCATCGCCCACGCGGGCGCCGATGCCATCGTCACCTTGCGTGATCTCTGCCGCCGACTCGGATGCTTCCACCCATGAACCTCTCCATGACCCTCCCCGAGGAACCGGCGGCGCGCGACCTCGCGAACGTGCTGATCGTGGACGACGTGCCGCAAAACCTCGTGGCTATGGAGGCGCTGCTGGCCCGCGACGATGTCCGCATCCTCAAGGCCGCCTCCGGCCCCGAAGCCCTCGAACTGCTGCTGGTGCACGACGTGGCGCTGGCCCTGCTCGACGTGCAGATGCCCGAGATGGATGGTTTCGCGCTGGCCGAACTGATGCGCGGCTCGCAGCGCACGCGCGACGTGCCCATCATCTTCCTCACCGCCTCGCCGAACGACCCCGCCCGGTCGTTCAAGGGGTACGAGACCGGCGCGGTGGATTTCCTGCACAAGCCCATCGACCCGCGCGTGATCCTGGGCAAGGTGGATGTGTTCGTGCAGCTGTACCAGCAGCGGCAGCAGCTCAAGGCGCAGAACGCCAGCCTCGAGCGCGCCCTGCAGCTCAACGAGGCCATGATCGCCGTGCTGACGCACGACCTGCGCACGCCGCTGTCGGCCATCAGCCTGTGCGCCGACCGCATCCTGGTGGAAGTGGGCGATGGCCCGCTGGCGCGTACCGCGCACCACGTGGAAAGCAGCGCCCGCCGCATGGCGCGGATGATCGACCAGTTGCTGGATTTCTCGCGTATCCGCTCGGGTGTCATGCACCTGGACCTCGCCAACCACGACCTTGCCGCGCTGGCCCATGCCGTGGCGGAGGAAACCCGCCAGGCCAACCCCACGCGCGCCATCGACGTGGTGAGCCAGGGCGACGCACTGGGCTATTTCGACTCCACCCGCATCTCGCAGGTGCTCTCGAACCTGCTTGGCAATGCCGTGCAGTACGCGCTGGGCAGCTCGCCCATCCAGCTCCAGGTCGACGCCCGCG
>NZ_JZRB01000010.1 GCF_000964085.1 Luteibacter yeojuensis | reverse complement strand
CGCGACTGGCGGCACCAAGGGCCTGCCCGCCCCCGACGGCCGAAACCCCGCCAGCCTGAGGCGGCGCAAGCCGCTGGTTACATGCATTCGCGATAGCGAATGAACCGGTGCAAGAGCATCGCTTGCAAGCAAGCTCCCACAAGGAAGCCACAAAGAAGCCGGAAAGAAGCTATGTGAAGACGTATTCGGCAAAGCTGAACCTTGCGATTTTCCCGGCACGAATCGTTCACGGATGCGCTGGTGTCATGGCACCCGCGGCGCACATCGCCGCCCCACAACATAAGCGTAGGAAGGAGTTCCCCATGAACAACGCCAACATCCGCAAGGCCCTGTTCGCTGCCGCCCTCGTCGCCGGCCTCGCCGCCGTGCCGGCCGCCCAGGTGTATGCCCAGGACTCCGCCGCCGCCGCGTCGAAGGGTGATAACCAGACGGTTGCCGGCAAGGCCGACGATACGTGGATCACCACCAAGGTGAAGAGCGAATTCGCCGCCAACAAGAGCGTCAAGGCCACCGATATCTCGGTGAGCACCACCGAGGGCGTGGTCACGCTGACCGGCACCGTCGGCACGGCGAAGGAAAAGAGCCACGCCGAGGCCATCGCCAAGAAGATCAAGGGCGTGAAGAGCGTCGACGCCAGCGGCCTGACCGTCTCGGCCGCCGCCAAGTAATACCCGCAAGCGGATGCTTGACCCGGGAGGGAGCCGCAAGGCTCCCTCTTTTTTCGCGCCCGGGTTAGCGGTTAGCGCTGCAGCATGCCGCCGAAGGTGTTGCGGTCGTTGCTGTTGTCGATCTCGACGCCCTCCAGGCCCTGCGACAGCGTGTGCGCGTCGCCGCCCTGGGCCAGCTTGATGCGCAGGCGCACCTCGTTCGAGCTGTCGGCGTGGCGCAGGGCGTCTTCGTACGAGATCTCGCCCTGGTGGTACAGCTCGACCAGGCTCTGGTCGAAGGTGCGCATGCCCAGCTGGTTGGAGTCGCGCATCAGTTCCTTGAGCTTGTGGATCTCGCCCTGGCGAATGTAATCCTGGGCCAGCGGCGTGCCCAGCAACACTTCGACGGCCACGCGGCGCGCCTTGCCATCGGGCGTGGGGATGAGCTGCTGCGCCACGATGCCCTTGAGGTTGAGCGACAAGTCCATGAACAGCGCGCCGCGGCGGTCCTCCGGGAAGAAATGGAGGATGCGGTCGAGCGCCTGGTTGGCGTTGTTCGCGTGCAGCGTGCACAGGCACAGGTGGCCTGTTTCCGAGAAGTTGATGGCGTGTTCCATCGTCTCGCGGGTGCGCACCTCGCCGATCATGATGACGTCGGGCGCCTGGCGCAGGGTGTTCTTCAGCGCGTTTTCCCAGTTATCGGTATCGATGCCCAGCTCGCGCTGGGTGATGATGCAACCCTCGTGGCGGTGCACGTATTCGATCGGGTCTTCGATCGTGATGATGTGGCCGGTGGAATTCTGGTTGCGGTAGCCGATCATCGAGGCGAGCGAGGTCGACTTACCCGTGCCGGTGCCACCCACGAAGATGATGATGCCGCGCTTGGTCATCGCCAGCTGCTTGATGATCGGCGGCAGGTTCAGTTCTTCGGGCGTGGGGATCTTCGACTCGATGCGGCGCAACACCATGCCGACGCAGTTGCGCTGGTAGAAGCACGACACGCGGAAGCGGCCGACGCCCGAGGCGCTGATCGCGAACTGGCACTCGTGGGTCTTTTCGAACTCCTCGCGCTGGGCGGGCGTCATGACGTTGAGCACCATGTCGCGCGATTGCTGCGCGGAAAGCGGGCTCTGCGTGATGGGCACGATGCGGCCCTGCACCTTCATGGAGGGTGCCACGCCTGCGGTGATGAACAGGTCGGATGCCTGCTTGTGCACCATCAGCTTAAGGAAAGAGGTGAAATCGAACTCGCTCATGGCCTGGATCCCCGTCGCCGGAACGGGCCGGCATCCCTTGGCCGATCATATACCTGCCTCGTGACGGCTGCAGCGGCCGCTGTCATGAGGCGGGGGCATCGCGCGCAAGCGCGCTCCCACAAGGGGTGCGCGCGCCTGGCGTCGTTTAGCGGAAGCCTTCCTTGTTCTTGGCGTAGGTGGCGGCCTCCTGCCGGGTGATGAGCCCGCGCTTCACCAGGTCGGCCAGGTTCTGGTCGAGGGTCTGCATGCCGAACTGCTGGCCGGTCTGGATCGCGGAATACATCTGGGCCACCTTGTCCTCGCGGATGAGGTTACGGATGGCCGGGATGCCCACCATGATCTCGTGGGCCGCGGTGCGGCCGCCGCCCACCTTCTTCAGCAGCGACTGCGAGATGACGGCGCGCAGCGACTCCGAGAGCATGGAGCGCACCATGGGCTTCTCGCCCGCCGGGAACACGTCGATGATGCGGTCGATGGTCTTGGCCGCCGACGAGGTGTGCAGGGTGCCGAACACCAGGTGGCCCGTTTCCGCGGCGGTGAGCGCCAGGCGGATGGTTTCCAGGTCGCGGAGCTCGCCCACCAGCACGTAATCGGGGTCCTCGCGCAGCGCGGAACGCAGCGCCTCGTTGAAGCCGTGGGTGTCGCGGTGCACTTCGCGCTGGTTCACCAGGCACTTCTGCGAGGTGTGGACGAATTCGATCGGGTCCTCGACGGTGAGGATGTGACCGTATTCGTTCTTGTTGATGTGGTCGACCATGGCCGCGAGCGTGGTGGACTTGCCCGAGCCCGTGGGGCCGGTGACCAGGATCAGGCCCTGCGGCTGCTCGATCAGCTCGCGGAAGATCTTGGGCGCGCCCAGGTCTTCGAGGGTGAGCACCTCGGAAGGAATGGTACGGAACACGCCGCCGGCGCCGCGGTTGTGGTTGAACGCATTGACGCGGAAGCGGGCCAGGCCCGGGATTTCGAACGAGAAGTCGACTTCAAGGAATTCCTCATAGTCGCGGCGCTGCTTGTCCGACATGATGTCGTAGATCAGCGAATGCACCTGCTTGTGCTCGAGGGGCGGGATATTGATGCGTCGAACGTCGCCGTCCACGCGGATCATGGGCGGGAGGCCTGCGGAAAGGTGCAGGTCGGAGGCCTTGTTCTTCACGGAGAAGGCAAGGAGTTCGGCGATATCCATTGGGGTCCCCTTTCTTTGTGGGCCAAAGGTAACCACCCCCGGGGGTCGGCGCAAGGCGGCGCAGCGTATATGCTTTGTGGCTATGTGAAAGACGTCGCGAACGGAGCAAAGAACCGCATGAACCGGATCGCCTTCATCGGCGGCGGCAACATGGCCCAGGCGCTCATCGCCGGCATGGTCCGCCATGGCGCCCAGCCCGGCGGCATCGCCGTGGCCGAGCCCCGCGCCGAGGCCCTGCAGGAGCTCGCCCGCCAGTACGGCGTGGCCACCTATACCGACAACGCGGCGGCCGCCGAGGGCGCGTCCCTGCTTGTCCTGGCCGTGAAACCGCAGATGATGGCCGAGGTATGCCGTGGCCTGCGCACCGTGGTGCAGCAGTACCGGCCCGTGGTGGTATCGATCGCCGCTGGCATCCGCATAGCCCAGCTCGAGCGCTGGCTGGATGCCGCCCTGCCCATCGTGCGCTGCATGCCGAATACGCCCGCCATGTTCGGCGCCGGTGCGACGGGGCTCTATGCCAACGCCCGTGTCAGCGCCCCGCAGCGCGCCGAGGCCCAGCACGTGCTGGATGCCGCCGGCCTCACCGTGTGGGTGCCCGCCGAGGACCAGCTCGATATCGTCACCGCCCTCTCCGGCTCCGGCCCCGCCTACTTCTTCCTCATGGTGGAGGCGCTCGAGAACGCCGCCTTCGCCCAGGGCCTGTCGCGTGAAACGGCGCGCGCCCTGGCCGCGCAGACCGCCCTGGGCGCCGGCCGCATGCTGATGGAAAGCGGGGACTCCGCCGCCACGCTGCGGCAGAAGGTCACCTCGCCCAACGGCACCACCCAGGCCGCGCTGGAAAGCTTCCAGGCCGACCACTTCCCCGCCATCGTGGCACGCGCGGTCGATGCCGCCCGCCGCCGCGGCGCGGAACTCTCCGAACAGATGGAATCGAATACGTGAACTACCTGACCAACGCGGGCGGCCTGCTGCTCAACGTGCTCTTCGGCGCCCTGGTGACCCTGTTCGTGCTGCGGTTGCTGGCCGAGGCCAACCGCGCCGACTTCAACAACCCCATCTGCCAGTTCCTCTACCGCTTCACCAACCCGGTGGTGGCCCCGCTGCGCAAGGTGCTGCCCAGCGTCCGCCGGATCAACCTCGCCGCGCTGGTGGTGGCCCTGGTGGTGGAATGCGTGAAGGTGGTGCTCATCCTCCTGCTGGCCGGCCTGCCGCTGGGGCCACTGGGCATCCTGGTCATGGGCATCGCCGAGCTGCTCGATTTCCTGCTGCTCACGTGGATCGTCGTCGTGTTCGTGTGGTCGCTGATGAGCATGCTCTCCACCGATCGCTACCACCCCGTGGCGCGTTTCGTCACGGCGCTGGCCGAACCGCTGGTGCGGCCGCTGCGCGGCCGCATGACCCTCGGTGGCCTCGATTTCTCGCCCACCGTGGTGCTCATCGGCCTGTTCCTGGCCCGCATCCTGGTGGCCCAGCCCCTGCAGGATCTCGGTACCCGCCTGCTGATGGGCCTGTAAGCGGCCTCAGCGCCCGCCCAGGCGGCGGGCGTCGGTCACGTTGGGCAACGCCGCGAGGCGCCCCAGCAGCAGCGAGAGCTGCTCGTAATCGCGCACGCGCAGGGTAAAGCGCATGTCCACCTCGCCCGAGCGCGTGTTCACGCGGCTCGACGACGCGACGATGTGCGGCCCCACGTTGCTGATGGTGGTGGCCACGTCCTTCTGCAGGCCCTTGCGGTCGTAGCCGCGCAGTTCGATATCCACCTCGTAGTTCTGCACCTCGACCCGGCCCCAGCTCACGTCGATGACGCGGTCAGGGTCTTTCCGTGCCAGGCGCGCCAGCGACGCGCAATCGGTGCGGTGCACCGACACGCCGCGGCCGCGGGTGATGAACCCGCGCACCGGGTCGCCCGGCAGCGGCTGGCAGCAGCGCGCCAGCGTGGTGAGCAGGTTGCCGATGCCCTCGATCGACAGCGCGCCACGGTCGTGCTGCGCGCCGCGGCCGCTGACCGGCGCGGACGATTGCGTGAATTCGAGTTCCACCGGCTCCTGCAGGTGCCGGGCCACCTGGCCCAGGCTGACTTCGCCAAGCGCGATGGTGACGAATAGTTCATCGACGCTCTTCAGCCTGAAATGGCTGGCCAGCGCGGCCAGGTCCACGTCGCCGAGCGCCAGCCGGCGCAGCTCTTTCTCCAGCGTGGCCTTGCCGGCCACGATGTTGGCCTCGTGCGCCTCGCGGCGGAACCACGCGCGCACCTTTTCCTTTGCCCGCGACGTGGCCAGGTAGCCGTGGTGCGCCGACAGCCAGTCGCGGCTGGGCTCGGAAATCTTCGTGGTGAGGATTTCGACGCGGTCGCCGCTGCGCGGCTGCGTGGTGAGCGGCACGATGCGGCCGTTGAGCTTGGCGCCCCGGCAGCGGTGCCCCACCTCGGTATGGATGTGGTACGCGAAATCGAGCACGGTGGCGCCGTGCGGCATGTCGATGACCTCGCCCTTGGGCGAGAGCACGTACACGCGGTCTTCCATCAGCTCGGTCTCGAACCCCGCGGCCAGCTCGGCATCGTCCTCGCCGCGCGGCTCGAGCAGCTTGCGCATCCAGGCGATCTTGGCCTCGAACTCGGCGTCGGCGCCGCCACCCTCCTTGTACCGCCAGTGCGCGGCCACGCCCAGCTCGTTGGCGCGGTGCATCTCGTGCGTGCGGATCTGCACTTCGAGCGTCTTGCCCTCGGGCCCGATCACCGCCGTGTGCAGCGAGCGGTAGCCGTTGCCCTTGGGCCGGGCGACGTAATCGTCGAACTCGCCCGGCAGGTGCGGCCACAGGCTGTGCACGAGGCCCAGCGCGGCGTAGCAATCGGCCACCGAGCCCACGAGGATGCGCACGGCGCGGATGTCGTAAAGGTCGGAGAAATCGAGGTCCTTCTTCTTCATCTTTTTCCAGATGGAGAAGATGTGCTTCGGCCGGCCGGCGAGGTCGGCCGCGATGCCGGCCTCGCCCAGCACGTGGCGCAGCTCGGCCAGGCTCTCGGCGATGAAGCGCTCGCGATCGGCGCGGCGCTCGTCGAGCAGGCGCGCGATGCGGCGGTACGTATCGGGCTCCAGGTAGCGGAAGGCGAGGTCTTCGAGCTCCCACTTGAGCTGCCAGATACCCAGGCGGTTGGCGAGCGGCGCGTGGATATCGGCGGTGAGCTGGGCCAGTTCGCGACGCTCGGCGTCGGGCAGCGACATGGCCGTGCGCATGGTGGCCAGCTGGCGCGCCAGCAGCACGAACACGACGCGGAGGTCGCGGATGATCGCGAGCAGCAGGCGGCGCAGCCCCTCGGAGCCGGCCGACGAGCCACGCTGGGCGTGCAGGGCCCATACCTTTTCGGCCTCGCCCTGCCCATCCACCAGGCGCCTTAGCGAGGCCGGCCATGTGGCGGCGGCCGCGTCGGCGGCGCCCGGCATGCCATGCATCAACGAGAACCACAGCGCGGAGGCGCAGGTTTCGTCATCGCAACCGAGCAGGCGCAGCAACTCGACGATGGCCTCCGCATCGGCGCGCGCGGCCACGGGCAGCACGGCGCACGCGGTGCGCGCGCGGTCGGTCAGCGGCGTGGCGGGTTCGTGCGCCGGGGTGGCCCGTGGGTTCGTCATGCGTTGCCTGCCTGTGCGGCTTCCAGCGCCTTCGCGAGGCGCTTGGCCGAAACGGGTTCGGCGGTTTTCAGTTCCTGGGCGAACAGCGAGACGCGCCATTCCTCGACCAGCCAGCGCAGCTCGGCCCAAGCGGCCGCATCGAGCGCGGTGCCACCTGCGTTGAGCAGCGCGCGCCAGTACGGCAGCACCTGCAGCATACGCGACTGGTCGCGCTGCGGGTCCTGGCGCAGGCGCTCGGCGCGCAGCCGCATGGCCTTGAGGTAACGCGGTATGTGCTGCAGGCGGCTGGTGGGCAGTTCGCGCAGGAAGCCCGGCTGCATGAGCCCGGCAAGCTGCTCGCGCAGGTCGTCGTAGCTGGCTTTGGCGAACCCCAGCAGCGGCGGCTCCATCCAGGGCTTGAGCTCGGCCTGTGCCTCGATGATCGGCTCGGCCAGTTTCTGCCGCGCCATGCCGGCGCCGAACAACGCGCGCCCCATCTCGCCCTTCAGGTGTTCAAAATCGGCCAGCGTGCGCACGGTGAGCTTCGCGTCGGCCAGCAGGTCGTCGAAGCCGCCTTCCACCAGGTCGTCGCGCAACCCATCGACGCTGCCCAGCGGCGCGTACTTCAGCGAAAGCGGGTTGCTGATCGGCAGCTGCCGGCGTGCCCGCTTGAACTCGGGTGCCAGCGCGCCGCGCAGCAGGCGCTCCACGCCCCGCACGTGGGCCGCCGCCGCTTCGTCCGCGCGCTCGAACACGCGCAACGCCACGGCCTCGCCCAGGTCCACGAGCGCAGGGTAAGCCTTGAGGCCCGCCTCCGAACGCACCTCCAGGGGTATCGATTCGAAATCCCAGGTGAGGATGTCCTCACGGGTGAGCTCGATGTCGGTCTTGCGCGAGAACGCCTCGCGCGCCTTGCCCTCCCACGCCGCGCGGATGGCGGCGAGGTCGCGGCCCTCGGCCACCGTGCGCCCGTGCTCGTCGTGCACGCGGTAACGCATCAGCAAGTGCGCTGGCACCACGGCGTCGCCGAACGCGCTGGCGTCGACATCGACACCCGTGGTGCGCTTGAGGAACGCGGCCAGCGCTTTCGCCAGGGGCTCGTCGCGCGATGCTTCCGCTTCCACGAAAGCCCGGGCGAAGTCGGGCGCTGGTACGAAGTTACGGCGCAAGGCCTTGGGCAGGCCGCGGATCAGCTCGGCCACCTTGTCGGCCAGCAGGCCACCCACGAGCCACTCGCCGCGCGCGGCGGGCACGGCGTTGAGGAACGCCAGCGGCACGCTGATGGT
Source organism: Luteibacter yeojuensis (assembly GCF_000964085.1). Lineage (GTDB taxonomy): Bacteria > Pseudomonadota > Gammaproteobacteria > Xanthomonadales > Rhodanobacteraceae > Luteibacter > Luteibacter yeojuensis_A. Next base: position 81,207 of record NZ_JZRB01000010.1, on the reverse strand, counting down.
GACGCCGTCGGCCGGGTCGCCCGGCACGAAGCGGTACTCCAGCCGGTACGTGTGCTGGCCCAGCGTCATCGAGGCCGGGAACGCCTTCGGGTCGAGGCCCGTGCCGGTATCCATCACATCGGCAAGCGCCCAGCGCAATGCCGCCTGCTCACCGGGCGAGGCCTTGCGGTACCAGGCATCGAGCGCACGCGTATCGGCGATCGACCCGGGCAGCTTGCCATCGAAGAACGCGGCCAGCTCGTCGTCGGAGCGCAGCAGGCCCGCGCGGCGCTGCTTGGCTTCGATGTCGTGCGCCTGCTCCAGCACGCGCTGGTTGGCGCGGACGAAATCGGATTTGCTGTCGAGCTCCCCGCGCACCAGCGCCTCGCGCAGGAAGATATCGTGCGCCAGTTTCGGGTCTTGCTTGTGGAACGTGACCGGGCGGCGCTCGACCAGCACCAGGCCAAACAGCGTCACCTGTTCGTAGGCCACCACGGTGCCGCGCTTGCGCGACCAGTGCGCATCGCGCGCCGTGGCGCGCACGAGGTGGCTGGCCTGCTGCTCCACCCATGCCGGGTCGATGCGCGCGTTCATCATGGCCCACACGCGGCCACCGATATCGAGGATCTGCGCCGAGAACAGCCACGCCGGCGGCGCCTTGGCCAGCGCCGAGCCGGGGAACACCTGGAAGCGGCGCTCGCGCGTGCCGCGGAACACGCCCTTCTCGTCCTTGTGGCCCACCTGCGTGGGCAGGCCGGCGAGCAGGCTGCGGTGGATGGACTCGAACAGCGCATCGCCCTCGAGGGCCGCCGTGCGCGCGGGCTCCTTGCCGCCATCCCATGTCATCTCACGCGTCACCAGCGCGAGCTGGCGGTGCAGTTCGCGCCATTCACGCATGCGCATGAAGGAGAGGAAGTTGCGTGAGCACCAGTCGCGCAGTTTCGACGAGGTGAGGTCTTCGGCGGCGGCGAGGTACGCCTTCCACAGGTTGATGACGCCCACGAAATCGGATTTCGGGTCGGCAAACTGCGCGTGCGCGGCATCGGCCTGGCCGCGTGCCTCCGGCGGCCGCTCGCGCGGATCCTGGATGGAAAGGAACGCCACGATCGTCATCAGGTCGGCGAGGCTGCCCAGGCGGCGCGCCTCGACGAGCATGCGCGCAAGCTGCACGTCGATGGGCAGGCGCGCGACGGTGCGGCCGATGCCCGTGAGGCGGCGGTCGTCATCGATGGCGCCGATTTCCGCGAGGCGGCGGTAGCCATCGGCCACCACGCGCGGGTCGGGTGCCTCGAGGAACGGGAAATCCTCCACCTCGCCGAGGTCGAGCGCCAGCATGCGAAGGATGACGTTGGCCAGCGAGGAGCGCAGCAGCTCGGGGTCGGTGAACTCCGGGCGCAGGTTGAAATCCTGCTCCTCGTAAAGGCGGTAGCAGATGCCAGGGCCCACGCGGCCACAACGGCCCTTGCGCTGGTTGGCGGCGGCCTGCGAAATCGGCTCGATATGCAGGCGCTCGAGCTGGCCGCGCTGGCTGTAGCGCTTGACGCGGGCGGTGCCCGGGTCGACCACGTAGCGGATGCGTGGCACGGTAAGCGAGGTTTCCGCCACGTTCGTCGCAAGGACGATGCGCCGCTTCGGGCCGGGGCGGAAGACGCGATCCTGCTCGTTGGCCGACAGGCGCGCGTACAGCGCCAGTACCTCGGTCTCGCGGTACTGGCGGCGCGACAGCGCCAGGTGGGCATCGCGGATCTCGCGCTCGCCCGGCAGGAACACGAGCACGTCGCCGCGCGGATCCTCGCGGGTGATTTCGTCCATCACGTCGGCAATCTGCAGCGAGAGGTTGCCCTCGCCCTTCTCGCCCGGCGGCCGGTAGCGCACGTCCACGGGGTAAGTGCGGCCCTCCACCTCGACGACGGGCGCGCCGGCAAAATGCTCGGCGAAACGGCCGGTATCGATCGTGGCCGAGGTGACGATCACCTTCAGGTCGGGGCGGCGCTCGCACAGGCGCTTGAGGTAGCCCAGCAGGAAATCGATGTTGAGGCTGCGCTCGTGGGCTTCGTCGATGATGATGGTGTCGTAGGCCGACAGCCAGGGATCGCCCTGGGTCTCGGCCAGCAGGATGCCGTCGGTCATGAACTTGACCAGGGCGTTATCGGACACCTTCTCGGTGAAGCGGACCTGGAAACCCACCTTGTCGCCCAGCGGCGTGGCCAGCTCCTCGGCCACGCGGGCCGCGACCGAACGCGCGGCCAGCCGGCGCGGCTGCGTGCAGCCGATGAGGCCCGCCTCGCCACGGCCGGCGGCCAGGCACAGCTTCGGCAGCTGGGTGGTCTTGCCCGAGCCGGTCTCGCCGGCAAGCACCACGACCTGGTGCTCGCGGATCAGCTTGATGATGTCGTCGGCGCGCGCCGCGATGGGCAGCGAGGCATCGACGGTGATGGCCGGCTTGGCGGCAGCGCGGGCGGCGCGACGCGCCATGGAGGCGGCCATGTCCTGGGCCAGTTGCTCGATGCGGGCCGGGTCAGGCTTGCGGGCCAGGCCACGCACGCGGCCCAGCAGGCGGCCGTAGTCGCGGCTGGCGACGCGCGGCAGGGCATCGCGCAGCTCTTTCAGGCGCGGGTCGGCGGGTGGGTGGCGCGGGGCGGTCTTGGAGGTACTCATGCAAGCCACAATGATAGCGTGTGCCTATCATTGGGATCGGAACGTTTCATTTCACGGCCACCCAGGCGGCCGGTAAAATCGCTCCATACCCCAAGAAAACCCAAGGAGAGTCGACACATGGCCATCGATATCGGCATTGCCAAGAAGGACCGCGAAGCGGTCGCCAAGCAGCTTTCGAAGCTGCTGGCAGATACCTATTCGCTCTACCTGAAGACCCACAGCTTCCACTGGAACATCACGGGCCCGCAGTTCAACAGCCTGCATAACATGTTCGAGGTGCAGTACAACGAGCTGTGGACGGCCGCGGACGAGATCGCCGAGCGCATCCGCATCCTCGATGTGTTCGCCCCGGGCTCGTACAGCCAGTTCGGCAAGCTCACCTCCATCAAGGAAGAATCCGGCGTGCCGGAATGGAAGAACATGGTGGCCCAGCTCGTCGAAGGCCACGAAATCGCTGCCGCCACCTCGCGTGAAGTCATCAAGGTGGCCGACGAGGCCGGCGACGAAGGCAGCGCGGACATGGTCACCGGCCGGCTGAAGGAGCACGAGAAGACGGCGTGGATGCTGCGTTCGCTGCTCGCCTAAACGTTACACGCGCGTGAAAGCGGGGATGGGAGATGGGAAGTGGGGGCGCAAGCACGACGCGCGAGGTTACGCCCCCACTTCCCGCCTCCCGTCGCCGCTTTTCTCTGTCGCCAGCCTGACCAACCGTTCAGCCCGGCGTTGAGCCATCCGGCACCGTTCGTTAAGCTCCCCCGGTTACCTCATTGAAGCCACTTGGGGGCCAGTCGGTCCGGGGAATGTTTTGAGCGCAGCCAGCACGACCGACCGAAGCCACCCCATCCTCCTCGCGGTGATCCTCGCGATCGTCGTGGCAGGCCTGAACTACGGCCTCTGGCTCGTCGCCAACCTGCCCAACGGCCCGGACGACTGGAACGACCCCGTGCCGGGCTTCGCCTTCACGGCCTACCAGCGCTACCAGAACCCGATGAAGGGCGATGTCTCCACCGACCCGGAGATCGACAGCGACCTGCGCCTGATCAAGAAATACTCGCCGCGCATCCGCACGTACTCGATGCTCGAAAACCCGCAGGTGGCACGCCTGGCGGACAAGGAGGGCCTCGACCTCATGGCCGGCGCGCAGATCGATACGCGCCTGGAAAACAACGAAAAGGAAATCGACGCACTCATCGCCCAGGCCCACCGATTCCCAAAGACCATCACCCGCGTCATCGTGGGTAACGAGGTGCTCTTCCGCGGCGACCTGAAACCCGAGCAGGTCATGGCCTACCTCGACCGCGTGCGCGCGGCCGTCAGGCAGCCGGTCTCGGTGGCCGAGCCGTTCCACGTGTGGATCCAGAACCCCGAGCTGGCCAACCACGTCGATTTCATCACCGTCCACCTGTTCCCCTACTGGAACGGCATCACGGCGCGTGCCGGCGTGGGCGACGCCATCGGCAGCTACGAGGCCCTTCGCAGCGCGTTCCCCGGCAAGCACGTGGTCATCGGCGAGATCGGCTGGCCCTCCAACGGCGACCGCTTCAAGGCCGCCTACCCCAGCGTCTCGAACGAGGCCATCTTCCTGCGCTCGTTCTTCAACCAGGCCAAGGCCAGGGGCATCGATGACTATTACGTCCTCGAAGCCATCGACCAGCCGTGGAAGGAAAACCTGGGCGAAGGCCGCACGGGCGCGTACTGGGGCATGTTCAACGCCGACCGCCAGCTCAAGTTCCCGTTCCATGGCCCCGTCACCGAGGACGTGAAGTGGCCCTGGAAGGCGCTTGCCGCCTCCCTGCTGGCCCTGGGCCCCATGCTGTGGTTCGGCATCGCGTTCCGCCGGTTCAAGCTGGGCGGCCTGCTGTTCATGATGGGGCTCATCCAGCTGGCCTGCGGCCTCATTGTCTGGTCGGCCACGCTGCCGTTCAACTTCTACCTCGGCCCCTTCGACTGGGCCATGCTCATCCTGCTGTTCCCCGCGCAGGTGGCCATCCTTGGCATCCTGCTCATCAATGGCTTCGAGTTCACCGAGGTGCTGTGGCGGCGCAAGTGGGTGCGCCACGCCGGCATGCTGCCGCCCGACCCGGTCGAGCGCCAGCCGTTCGTGTCGATCCACCTGGCGTGCCACAACGAGCCGCCGGAAATGGTGCAGATCACGCTCGATTCGCTGGCCGCGCTCGATTACGAGAACTTCGAAGTCCTGGTGCTCGACAACAACACCAAGGATCCGGCGGTGTGGAAGCCGGTCGAAGAATATTGCGAAAAGCTGGGCCCGAAGTTCCGCTTCTTCCACCTCGAGCCATGGCCGGGGTACAAGGCGGGTGCGCTCAACTTCGGCCTCACCGCCACCGACGAGCGCGCCGACGTCGTGGCCGTCATCGATGCCGACTACGTGGTGCGCGAGGACTGGCTGGCCACGCTCACGGGCTATTTCCACGACCCGAAGGTGGCCGTGGTGCAGTGCCCACAGGCACACCGCGATTTCGAGAAGAACCGCTTCCGTCGCATGACCGCCTGGGAATACGACGGCTTCTTCCGCATCGGCATGCACCACCGCAACGAGCGCAACGCCATCATCCAGCACGGCACCATGACCATGGTGCGCCGCTCGGCCCTCGAGGGCACGGGCGGCTGGTCGGAGTGGACGATCTGCGAGGACGCCGAGCTGGGCCTGCGGCTCATGCATGCCGGCTACGAGCTGGTATACGTCGACGAGCTGATGGGCAAGGGCCTCACCCCTGCCGATTTCAAGGCGTACAAGAGCCAGCGCTACCGCTGGGCGTTCGGCGCCATGCAGATCCTGAAGGGCCGCTGGCACTGGATGACGCGCAGGGGCCCGCTCTCGGCCGGCCAGCGCTTCCACTTCCTCACCGGCTGGTTCAGCTGGTTCGCCGATGCGCTGCATTACATTTTCACCATGATGGGCCTGTTGTGGACGGCCGGCATGATCGCCGCGCCCGACTACTTCAACCTGCCCATGCAGCTGTTCCTCATCCCCGTCATCGGTTTCTTCTTCGCCAAGGCCATTTTCGGCGTGGTGCTTTACCGCGCGCGGGTACCGTGCGGCTGGTACGACACCATCATGGCGTCGGTGGCCAGCATGGGCCTGTCGCATGCCATCGCGCGCGGCATCCTGCATGGCCTGACGCGCGAGAAGACCGCCTTCGTGGTCACCGCCAAGAGCCGGCGCATGGGCGGCAGCAGCTTCGCCGCGTTCTCGCCCGTGCGCGAGGAGGTGCTCATGGCGCTGGCCCTGCTGCTGGCCGTCATCGGCATGGCCACGCACTACGGCACGCAGTACGTCGAGAGCACGCTGTGGATGTTCATCCTGGGCGCGCAGTCGATTCCGTATGTTTCCGCCATGGTGGGTGCGTGGATCGCGCACCAGTCGGGGGATGACGCGGGCTAAGAACGGAGCCCACCTCCGCTCTGTTCAGGTTTGTAGACTCCGTTCGCTCGACCTATACGGCTCCGCGGGGTAACTTACCCGCTGTAGACCGGAAGGACGCTCATGCGCCTCACAAGACGCCATGGACTGCTGCTTCTGCCGTGGTTCCTCCTTCCCGCCGCGGCGCATGCCGGCGTCGTCCTGAACGTGGACGGCGTGGACGAGAACCTCAAGAACGCCGTGGTGGCGGGCGTCGAGCTCAGCCAGTACGCCGCGCGCGATGTCACCGACGCGCAGATCCGCCGCCTCTACGCCAATGCGCCCGACCAGGTGCAGGCTGCCCTGCGGCCCTACGGTTACTACGAGGCCACGGCCACGGGCGACCTGAAACAGGTCGGTAACAACTGGCAGGTCACGCTGCACGTGGTGCCGGGTACCCCGGTGAAGGTCACGGCCGTGGATGTCGGCATGGACGATACCGCTGCCAAGGTGCCAGCCATCCGTCGCGCCTTGCGTGGCGTGGAGAACCTCAAGGACAAGCCGATGAACGACGGGCAGTACGATGCCGCCCGCGATGCCGTCGGCGGCGCGCTCACGGCCACGGGCTTCCTCGATGCGCGCCTGGTCACGCACAAGGTGGAAGTGAACCGCGCCGAACACACGGCGAAGGTGAAGCTGACATGGGAGGCCGGCGATCGTTACCGCATCGGCCACGTCAACTTCAAGAACTCGCAGTTCCGCGATGGCTTCCTCGACCGCTACCTGCCTTTCAAGAGCGGCGATTACTTCGCGCAGGACCAGTTGCTCCAGCTGCAGCAGGCGCTGAACGGCGCGGATTACTTCTCCGTTGTCAACGTCATCCCCGACACCGACAACGCGAAAAATGGCACCGTCGACATCAACGTGGAGCTGGCGCCGGCCAAGCGCACCATCTACACCGGCGGCCCGTTCTTCGGCACCGATACCGGCCCTGGCCTGCGCGGCGGCATCGAAAAGCGCTGGATCAACGATCGCGGCCACAAGTGGAAGAACGAACTGGTGGTGGCGCAGCGCCTGAAGACGCTGTCCACGCTGTACTCGATCCCCATGCCTGGCCCCAACCAGCGCAGCTTCAACTTTGGCGCCAACTACCGCGACGCCAACACGGTGACGTCGAAATCGCGCACGCTGCAGCTGGTGGCCAACGAAACACGCCTGTGGCACGGATGGACCCGCACCATCGGCATGAACGCCCTCACCGGCACGTTCACCGTCGGCAAGCGCGGTGGCGAAGGCGACAACGCGCTCGGCCTGGAGCACGGCCGCAGCACCCTGCTCTACCCCGAAGCCACCATCAGCAAGAAGAAGGGTGATAACCCGACCTTCGTCCGCAGCGGCTGGTCGCTCACGCTCACCGCGCGCAGCACCATCGGTACGTTGCTCTCCGATGCCCGGTTCTCCACGGTGATGGGCGACGCCAAGTGGATCCAGAGCTTCTGGGGCCGCAACCGCCTCATCCTGCGCGGCACGGCGGGCAAGACCTGGACCGACGACTTCAGCGCCCTGCCCCCGCAGCTGCGCTTCTTCGCCGGTGGTGACCGCAGCGTCCGCGGCTACGATTTCGAGAGCATCGGCCCACGCAACGCCTACGACCGCGTCATCGGCGGCGAGAGCCTGCTCGTGGGCAGCACCGAGGTGGAACATTACTTCACCCGCAACTGGGGCATGGCGGCGTTCGTCGACGCCGGCAACGCGTTCACCGGTACCGACTACAACCCGCGCGTGGGCGCTGGCCTTGGCGTACGCTGGCTCTCGCCCGTCGGCATGATCCGCGTCGACGTGGCCGTACCGGTCCATGACAAGAACGAACATGGCATCCACCTGCATGTGGTCATCGGGCCCGACCTGTGAGGAGCACCGGCATGAAATGGGTCATCCGCATCGGTATCGCGCTCGGCGTGCTCCTCGTCGCCGTTGCCGCGGGCGTGTGGTGGCTCGTGGGCACCGCGTCAGGCCTGCGTTTCGCCCTGGGCCAGGCGAAGGGCTTCACGAACAACGCGCTCAGCGTGGCCCAGGCCGAGGGCCGCCTCGCTGGCCCGCTCGATCTTGCCGGCATCCGTTACAACGACGGCAAGGGCATGGACGTGCGCGTCGCCAAGGCGCACGTCGATTTCTCGTTCGGCGCGCTGCTGCACAAGACCGCGCACGTGTACACGCTCACCGTCGATGGCGTGGACGTGGCGCTGCCGCCGAGCGAGCCGGACAAGAACGAGCCCAGCGAACCGCTGTCGCTGAAGCCGCCGCTCGACATCATCCTCGACCATGTCAGGGTGGGCCACGTCAAGGTGAGCCAGGCCGGCCAGCCGGTGTTCGAGTCCAACTCGCTCGACCTCGCCGGCTCGTGGACCAACAAGGGCATCGCCTTCAGCAAGCTCGCGCTGCGCGCGCCCGATGGCCAGGCCGATCTCGCCGGTAAGCTCGCGGTCGGCAAAGGCTACATGGGCGACGGCAAGGCCAGCTTCCAGTGGAAGGTGGGCGACATCGAGTACGCAGGCGACCTCGAAGCCCACAGCGACGGCGCGAAGGCCCACACGCTGGTGAAGCTGCGCCTGCCCTTCGTGGCGCAGGTGGATGCCAACCTCACGCAGAGCGGCGACTTCCCGTGGACCGCCGCCATCGATGCGCCGCGCTTCAACCCAAAGCCGCTGCTGGGCGATGGCAGCCTGGAGGCGCTCAGCCTTGCATTGAAGGGCTCGGGCGATCGCTACGGCGCCAAGCTCACGGGTGACGTGGGCCTCAACGATTACCAGGTGCGCCTCGCCCCCATCGATGCCGCGTTCGACCACGACTACAAGCGCCTCACCCTCAACGAACTCACGGTGGGTTCGCCGCAGGTGAAGGGCTCGCTCACCGCGAAGGGCACCGTGGAAGTGGCCGCGCAGCCCCTCACCGCTGATCTCTCCCTGCAATGGAAGGGCGTGGTGGTGCCGCAGGAGGTCGCGGGCCAGGTGCTGGCGAGCGACGGCAAGCTCACGTTCCAGGGCGGCGCGGAGGATTACCACGCGCAGGGCGATGTGGATATCGGGCCACCCGACCGCATCGGCAAGTTCACCCTCGACGTGAACGGCAAGCCCGATGCCATCGCCATCCGCACGCTTGAACTGAAGCAACCGCATGGCGACCTCGCCGCCAGCGGCACCGTGACGCTTAAGCCGGGTATCGCCTGGAAGCTCGACGTCAAGGGCGATGCGTTCGATCCGGCCCAGTTGCTGGCCGAGTGGCCGGGCGCGCTGAACCTCGATCTATCCACCGAAGGCCGCCTCGTCAACGACGAGCCGCTGGGCACGCTCGAGCTGCGCAAGCTCGACGGCACGCTGCGCAAGCGGCCGCTGCGTGGCAGCGGCAAGCTCGAGCTGAAACCGCACACGGTGGTCAACGGCACGCTCGACGTCGCGTCCGGCAGCAGCGATATCTCACTCGACGCGAAGGGTGACACCGCCAACGACGCCCAGCTGAAGCTTGCCATCGCCTCGCTCGGCGACTGGCTGCCCGACGCCGGCGGCCGCTTGCAGGGCACCATCAACGCGAAAGGCAACGTGCCCCGGCTCGCGGTGAAGGCCGACCTGCGCGGCAGCGCCATCGTGTACGCGGGCCAGAAGATCGACGCGCTTACCGTCAACGCCGATGTGCCCGATGTCAGCAGCCCCGGCGGCAAGGTCGACGTCGTTGCCACGGGCGCCAATACCGGTGGCCTGGTGTTCGACCGCATCGCGGTCAACGCCGACGGCACGCAGGAGAAACACCAGCTTTCGATCGACGCGAAGGGCCGCCCGCTCACCGCCGACCTGAAGCTCTCCGGCTCGTACAAGAACGACGCGTGGAACGGCACGCTCTCCGCGCTCGACATCGATTTCCAGAACCTGCCGCGCTTCCGCCTGCAGAACGCCAGCCAGCTCGCGTACAACGCCGGCGCGCTGAGCATGAGCGACCTGTGCCTGACAGCAGGCGACCCCCTGCTCTGCGTGGCCGCCAACCAGGACAAGGGCGGCAACCTCGATGCCAGCTACCGCCTGCGCCGCGTACCGCTGGCCTTGCTGATGACGGCCGCCGAAGCCGGCAGCACGCCCATGCGCGCCGACGGCATGATCGAAGGCGACGGCAGCATCCGCCGAACCGCCGCGGGTGCGTTGTCGGGCCAGGCCAGCATCACGTCGCCCCACGGCACCATCGTCTACCCCGACCGCAGCGACCAGCCGCTGCTGGTATACGACAACCTGGCGCTCAACGCGCAGCTCGCCCCGGATAACCAGCGCGCCACCGTCAACGCCACGCTCAACGATGGCGGCACGCTGGCTGGCAATGTCTCGGTGTCGGGCGCCCAGCAGGCCCTGGGCGGCAACGTGGCCCTGCACCTGAAGAACCTCTCGGTCATCGAGCTGTTCACCACCGAGCTCGCCGCCGTGAAGGGCGGGCTCGATGCCAACTTCAACCTCGGCGGCACGGTGGCGGCGCCGGCCATCACCGGGCAGGCGCTGCTGGGCGGCTTCGCCGCAGAGGTGCCCAGCGCCGGCCTGAAGCTGCACGACGGCCGTGTCAGCGTCAGCACCACCGACGCCACCAATTACGCGGTGGATGGCACCATCCAGTCGGGCGAGGGCTCGCTCGGCATCAAGGGCACCGCCGCGCTTGGCGCGGGCGCGCAGATGCGTCTCGCCATCCAGGGTTCGAAGTTCTCCGCCGTCGACATCCCCGCCGCCAAGGCCGTCGTCTCGCCCGACCTCACCATCGTGCAGGACGCCAAGGGCATGAACGTCAACGGCAAGCTGGGCATCGACATGGCCGACGTGAACGTCGAACGCCTGCCCGGCGCCGGTGCCACCAAGGCCTCGTCCGATGTCGTGGTCGTCGACGACAAGGCACAGGAAGCCGCCGCGGAAGCCTCGCCCATCAGCGCCGATATCCGTGTCGACCTGGGCCAGAAACTGCACCTCGTCGGCTTCGGCATCGACGGCCGCATCACCGGCCAGCTCGACGTCCGCGAGCGCCCGGGCCGCGCTACCACCGGGCAGGGCCAGGTGACGGTCGATGGTACCTACAAGGCCTACGGCCAGGACCTGCGCATCGAGCAGGGCCAGTTGCTGTTCGCCACCACGCCCATCGACAACCCGGGCCTGAACATCCGCGCCGCGCGCACCCTGAACCCGAACGCCACCATCGATGACGGCCAGAAGGTTGGCCTGTATGTGTCGGGCACGGCACGCCGCCCGATCCTCACCGTGTTCTCCAACCCGGTGATGGAGCAATCCGATGCCCTCTCCTACCTCGTCACCGGCAAACCGCTGTCGCAGGTGAAGGGCGGCGAAGGCAACATGGTCGGCGCCGCGGCACAGGCCCTCGGTTCCGCCGCGGGCGACCTGCTCGCCAAGAGTGTCGGCTCGAAGATCGGCGTGGACGATATCGGCGTCAGCAACAACGACGCCCTCGGCGGCACCTCGGCGTTCACCGTCGGCAAGTACCTCTCGCCGCGCCTCTACCTCAGCTACGGCGTGGGCCTGTTCGACCCGGGCCAGGTCATCACCCTGCGCTACCTCTTCAGCCACCGCTGGAACTTCGAGGCGCAAAACGCAACGGACTTCAGCCGGGCGAGCTTGAACTACCGCCTCGAACGATAACCGCCCCCACCCCCTCCTTGTGGGAGCGCGCTTGCGCGCGATGCCTTCTCGTATCCGCGCAGCCCCTTCTTCTGTAGGAGCCGGCTCGCCGGCGACGCCTTTCGCGACCACACCCCATGCGTTCCAAACTCCCCAACCACCACGCGTAGTGCGGTCTGCCAACACCTGATTAGCTCGCCATCCCCTTGCCGAGAACACCAGGCGCGCCATGCAGAAGCCACGACCAGCACGACGGATGACGTCGTACCTCACCCGCAAGCGCCGATGCTCGCGCCGTACACGAATCGCCTGCATCATCGCGTTCGAACTCGTCGTGATCGTCGTGGCCTACCTGGTCGGTGGCTGGGCAACCTGCGCCATCGCGATCGCCACGGCTGGCTTGCTCGCGGTCATCCACGGGCTCGTCGTACTCGCTACGGCTATTCTTATGGCGAAGCCGTAGTGCGAGGAAGCGGGTGTTCTCCTTCGACAGGGTCAGCCACGCGTTCGTCGTAAGGCGTTGTATCCATGATGTAGTACTCGAACGAGGAGGCATTCCGTACAGCCTTCCACCGCTCCCGTACGGCCAGGTCCTCCACCTTCTTCAAACCATATTCGTAGTCCTGCGTTCCGCTGTACTCGCCGTTGAAGTGCGTGAACTCATGCACGATGGTCCCAGGCCGCGAGTCCGGCCAGCCAACATCGGGAAGCTTAAAGAACAGATCGCAGAAGTGGACTGCGTATTTTGTATCTACCTCGCTCCACGCGGCGGTGGTGGCAGGATAGCCGGGGCAACCGCACTTCGGAATTAATTTCTGGCTCGGCCCGCCAAGGATGTGCTCCCACACCCTGCTTGCGGTGTAATACGCGTGGCCGTTGTCGCTTTCCGTAAAGCCCTCTTCGTCGCGCATGATGCTATCGTCATGCACACCAAACCACCGTTCATACCGCGGGTGGGGCCGAAAGACAGTGTGGTATTGGCCGTCAGATCCCTTGACCCGCTCGTACATACGATACATATCCGAGCTCGCCGCATAGGCTTTCTGGAACGCCAAACTTTTTGCAGCGTATATGGTATCCCTCTGCTCCTTAGTGCACTCATCGTCCAGCGACACCTCCACCCGGCGGACTGGGCCATGGACGACGATAACCGCTTCGTTCGATTCAACCTCTTTCAGTCGGTTGCGGTGAAACGCGCTGTACTGCTCCGACGTCACAACGCCGGGATCGGGTTCGCGCGTAAGAGGCAGGAGGTAGCGAACAGTGAATACTCCGCCATTGCCAAAATCGTACTCAGGAGTGAGGTCGACATCTCCAGACTTGCTTTCGCCAGGATGCAGCGTGACGAAGTCTTCCAAGTGCAGGCGGCCTACGTTCACCCAACGACCCACGTAGCGAAGTGGTGTGCCGCTGGAATCACTCACCTCGAAAATAGGCTTGGGTAGTCGGCCGGCAGCCTGCGCGAACGGCGTATCCCAGAGAAAAAGCGATACATCCTCGTCACCCGTATTCGTGATCTCGACATGGACGACCGCAGAACGAGCGGTATCGCTGAGGTGCGGCGTACTGATTTGAACGTTTATCGCTTGCGTTGCGAACGTTGGCGAAGCCAGACCCAAGCCAGCCACCGACACCGCCAGGCATGCAAGCGATTGAGGCGTGTGCTTAAGCAGCCGTTTGAATATGCTTTCCATCTTGCGCTCCGACATGTAGGGGTGCGCAAGGTAGGCCCCGGTGGGTGCCCGAGGGAATGGAAGAAATCTGAGTTTTGGGTAACGTAATTTGGCGTGTGATGGGCGTCACATTTTGTCCCGGCCGAACGTCCATCGCGCGCGAGCGCGCTCCTACAACAACGCCGAAACGCCGGGCGGCGCCTAGCGGGTGGAGTGGAGGCGGTGGAGCAGTTCGGCTTCGGTGAGGGAGATGCCGCAGGTTTCGGCGATGTCTTGTGGGGTGGCGCCCTGGCGGGCCAGGCGCTGGGCGAGTGCCAGTGCGCGGTCGGCGTTGGCGCCGGGTTCGGCCGCGACGGTGACGCTGGGCGAGCGGCGTACCTGGTCTTCGATGTCGCCCAGGCGGTTCTCGAGGCGGCGGAGCATGCCGGCGAGCTGGTCGGGCTGGACAGTGGTCGTTGCCATGACGGGTGGCGCGGGCGCGGCGGGTGCAGGCGCGGCCTCGGCGACGGGCGCGGCGTCCGCGGCGGCCTTCGGCGTGGGGACGGCTACGTGCGCCAGGCGCCGGAACACGAGCAGCAGGCCGATGAGGTTGATGACGGCGAGTGCGATCAGCACGTAGCCAATGAGGGCGGCGTTCATGCGGGTTGGGCTCCGGTGGCGGGGACACGGTAGCGCATGTGGGGGTGGCGCACTAGGGATCGCCAGCGAGCTGGCTCCCACAAGGAAGCCTCACGGGTGGCAGCACCTCACGCGCGGCAGAGGCGTGGCACGTCCACCAGGGCGATGAAGCTGTCGTCGCGGGTGAGCACGCCGCTGACGGGGTCGTCGCGGCGGGTGGCGCGGCCGGGCGGCGGCGGGGCCACGTCGGCGGCGTCGAACTGCAGCATCTCGCCGATCACGTCGATGCGCAGGCCCACCGTGGTGCCGGCATCGTCGAAGACGATGACGCGCTGCGCATCGGCCTCGGCGGCATCCACGTCGCCTTCGAGGCCGAAGCGGCGGCGGCCGTCGAGCACAGGCACGATCTGGCCGCGCAGGTTGACGATGCCGAGGACGTCGGACGGCGCGCCCGGCACCGGCGTGATGTCACCGGGGCGGATCACTTCGCGCACGGCGGAGAGCGATACGGCGTAGCGCTGCCCTTTCAGGGAGAAGCCGAGCCAGAGGTCACGGCCATCGTGTTTCACGTCACTCACTGCCGAGTTCCTGTTCCAGCCAGCTGATCAGGGCCGCGGTGCCGATCACGCCGCAGCGGGGTTCTTTGGACATGCCGATGAGCCACGGCCGCGTCGCCGCGCCATCGCGCCACTGTACGTTGGCCGTGTCGAGCGCCACCGGCTCGTCGGTGACTTCGCAGGCGAGCGCCCAGCGACGGTCGCCCAGCAACACGAGGGTGGGCGCGGGTGCGCCCGCCATGTCGGGCGAGAGGATGGCGGCGAGGTCGGCCACGCGCGCTTCACCGCTCGGATGGCGCCAGCGGCCCAGGCACATGCGGTTGCTGTGTTGCGGCGGCGACAGCGGCGGCATCGGCAGCATGTGGGTCACATCGGCCATGGGTACCGCCACGCGCACGCCGGCGGCGGCGCACAGCAGGTAACGGGGTGCGGAACGGACGACGTCGGGTTCCGGCTCCGGTAGCGCGTTGCGCCAGCTCTCGATCGCGACGACCTTCACCTCGGCCGGCGCCGGCGGGGGCGTGGCGTGGACGGGCGTCAGCAGTTCCGCCAGGTAGTCGGCGACGATCTGCTCGGCGTCGTGCATCTTGCCGATCACGCGGCGGCATCCGTGACGGCGGTGGCGGGCTTCGCGAGCAGCTCGGCAAGCAGCTGGCGGTAAGCCAGGCCACCACGGCGCGCGGCGGGCCACGACGCGAGCGGCACGCCGGCGGCGCTGGCTTCGCGGATCTGGGTGTCGGTGGGGATCACGGCCTCGCTCACCACGTCGCCGTATTGCTCGCGCAACTGGGCGAGACACGCGCGCGAGGCATGCGTGCGCGCATCGAACAGCGTGGGCACGATGGTGCGCGGCATGGGCTTGCCGCGCGAGCGCTCGATCATGGAGAGGCTGCGCAGCATGCGCTCGAGGCCAGCCAGCGCCAGCGCCTCGGTCTGCGTGGGCACCAGCAGGCGGTCGCTGGCGGCCAGTGCGTTCACCATCAGCACGCCGAGCGTCGGCGGGCAATCCAGCAGCACGTGGTCGAAATCGGGCGCGAGCTCCGCGAGCGCCTGGCTGAGCACGAGGCCCATGCCGGGCTTGGTGCCGAGCTGGCGATCGAGCGTGATCATGGCGGCGGACGCCGGCAGCACGCTGAGGTTGCCCCACTGCGTGGCGTGCACGAGCGTGCGCACGGGCAGCGGGTTGCCGCTGACGCCGAAGAGATCGTAGACGCTGCCGTGCGCGCCACCCTCGACGCCGATGTAACCCGACAGCGAGGCATGCGGGTCCATGTCGACAAGCAACGTGCGCTTGCCCTCGGCGGCCAGCAGGCTGCCGAGCGACATGGCGGTGGTGGTCTTGCCCACGCCGCCCTTCTGGTTGGAGATGGCCCACACGCGCATCAACGCGCTCCTCCCGTAGGCTGTTGGCCGGCGGCGCTCGCCGTGCGGTCGGCATCGGTGTAGATGCCGGCCGGCATGGCCTTGTCGCTCATGACCACGATCTGCACCCGGCGATTGTGGTTACGGTTTTCGTCGGTGGTGTTCGGGACACTGGGGCGGAACTCGCCCCAGCCCATGATGCCCACGCGATGCGGGTCGACGCCCTGCTCCGTGAGCAGGCGCGCGACCGTGGCCGCGCGCGCGGCCGACAGTTCCCAGTTGGAGGGGAACGTGGACGTCGCGATGGGCGTGTTGTCGGTGTACCCCTCGACGCGGAGCGAGTTGGGGAACGGTGCGAGGATGCCGGCGAGCTTGCGCAGCACATCCTCGGCCGCCGGCTGCAGCTTCGCCACGCCGACGGGGAACAGGATATCGGTGCGCACTTCGATCTCGAGCCAGTCAGGCGTCTGCCGCACGCTGACCAGGCTCTTGTCGATGAGCGGCTTCATGGCACGCTGCACCTCGTCGGCGATCTGCGTGAGGTTGGGTTCGTCGACCTTGCCCACGGTGGCGTTGTCGGCTGGCGCGGCCTGTTTTTTTTCGCCCGGCTGCGGCTCGGCGGCGGCGCCCTCGTGCCCCGGCAGCGGGAGGTTGCGCGGCGGCAGCGGCACGTCGATCTTGGCGATGGGGCTTGCCGTGGGCGCACGCGACTGATTTGGCAGCGGCACCTGCGCCGCCGGGGCCTGCGCCTGAATCGGCTCGATGACCTTGCCCGTGCCGTTGAACGCCTCGTTGATCGAGGCCGCCATGACGCGGAACTTCGATTCATTGACGGCGGAAACGGCGTACATCACCACGAACAGCGCCAGCAGCAAGGTGATGAGGTCGCCGTAGGGGATGGCCCAGCGCTCGTGGTTGATGTGTTCTTCGTGGTGGCGGCGCTTCATTGCAGGAACCCCTGCAGCTTGCTCTCGATGTGGCGCGGGTTATCGCCCTGCGCGATGGAGACGAGGCCTTCGACGAGGATCTCGCGCATCTGCGAGCGCGCGCGGGCGAGGCCCTTCAGGCGCGCGGCCATGGGCAGCGCCAGCAGGTTGGCGAGGCCAATGCCGTAGATGGTGGCAACGAACGCGGCCGCGATGCCATGGCCCAGCTTGCTCGGGTCGGCCAGGTTCTGCATGACGGCCATGAGGCCCATCACCGCGCCGATGATGCCCATGGTGGGCGAGTACGCGCCCGCGTTCTCGAAGACCTTGGCGGCTTCGATGTCGATGTGTTCACGGGTGAAGACTTCCACCTCGAGCACCGAGCGCATGGCATCGGGCTCGGTGCCATCCACCAAAAGCTGAAGCCCCTTGCGGATGAAGGGGTCCTGTTCGCGTTCGATGGCCGGTTCCAGGCCGAGCAGGCCGGTGCGGCGGGAGATCTCGCTCCAGCCGACGATGCGGCTGACGAGGTTTTCCGATTCGATGTCGGGCGGGCGGTACACCCACGGCAGCATGGCCCACGCGCGCTTGAGCACGGGGCCCGGGGTTTGCACCAGCA
The DNA here is from genome assembly GCF_000964085.1 of Luteibacter yeojuensis. Classification (GTDB taxonomy): domain Bacteria; phylum Pseudomonadota; class Gammaproteobacteria; order Xanthomonadales; family Rhodanobacteraceae; genus Luteibacter; species Luteibacter yeojuensis_A. The sequence continues at coordinate 63,800 of NZ_JZRB01000010.1, read as the reverse complement.
GCGCGGCGAAGGTGCCGAGGAACACGATGACGAAGGCGGCTGGGTTCCACAGGGCGTCGAGGCTCGAGCCCTTGAGGATGGTCCCCACGATGATGACCACGAAGGCCAGGATCGTGCCGACAACGCTCACGATATCCATGTCAGACAGCCATCCTCAGGCTGGGCAGCACCTGGCCGCTGTCGTCGGCGAGGCCCGCGAGGTCGAGCACCAGCGAAATGCGCCCGTCGCCCGTGATGGTGGCGCCGGCGACGCCGGGCACGTCCTTGAGGAACGGGCCCAGCGGCTTGGCCATGACATCTTCGCGGCCAAGCACCTCATCGACGAGGCAGCCGAGCGTCTGGTGGCCGATCTGCACCACCACCACATGGCCACCCCTGCCCTTCGCGCCGGCCCAGTTGCCCAGGTCGGCGAGCGGCAGCGCGCGCTGGCGGTGCGCGGCCACGACGCGGCCATCCAGTTCCTGGACCTGGCCGGCGGCCAGTTCGAACACTTCGGCGACGTTGGACATGGGCAGGCTCAGCAGGCGGTGGCCCACGCGCACCATGAGCACGCGCAGGATCGCGAGCGTCAACGGCACCGAGAGCCGAACCGTGCTGCCGTGGCCCACCCGCGAATCAATCGACAGGGTACCGCCAAGTTCGACGATTTTTGTCTTCACGACGTCCATGCCGACGCCGCGGCCGGAAATATCCGAGACCTGGCTGGCCGTGGAGAAGCCCGGGCGGAACACGATCTCGTAGCACTCGCGCTCGTCGAGGCGGGCAGCCTGCTCCTCGTCCATCAGGCCCTTCTCGACGGCCTTGCGGCGCAGCACGTCCGGGTCCATGCCCTTGCCGTCGTCGGTGACCGTGATGACGATGCGGTCGCCGAACTGGCCTGCGGCCAGGCGCACGGTGCCGGCACGCGGCTTGCCGGCGTCGTCGCGCACGTCGGGCATCTCGATGCCGTGGTCGACGGCGTTGCGCAGCAGGTGCACCAGCGGGTCGGCCAGGGCCTCCACCACGGTGCGGTCGATATCGGTTTCCTCGCCCTCGGTGACGAGTTCGATCTCCTTGCCCAGCTGGCGGGCAAGGTCGCGCACGATGCGCGGGAAACGCGAGAACAGCTTGCCCACCGGCTGCATGCGCATGCGCAGCACGGCGTTCTGCAGATCTTCGGCCACGCGCTCCAACTCACCGATGGCACGTTCCATCGGGTCGTTGGTGCCGCGCGGGGCGAGGTTCATGAGGCGGTTGCGCACCAGCACGAGTTCGCCCCCCGCATCGACCAGGCTGTCGAGACGGTGGGTGTCGACGCGGACGGTGGTGTCGGCCGCGGCGGCGGGTTGCCGTTTTTCGGCAGTGGGGGCGGGTTTGGGGGCGGGCGCGGGTTTGGCGGGTTCGGCCGGCTGCGCCGGTATCGCCGGCGAGCCGGCTCCCACAAGAGCCACGCCGGCTCCCACAAGGGCAGGCTCCGGCGCGGGCATCGTCGGCGCGCTTGCGGCCGCGTCGTCGGCGCCGGGGGCGCCGGTGCCGTAGAGCTGGTCGAGCAGGGCTTCGAATTCGTCGTCGCTGATGCTGCCGTCGGTGGGGGCCTCGGGCATCGCGGGCTCCGGCGGCATCGCGGGCGAGCCTGCACCCACAAGAGCCTCGACGGGCGCTGCGGCTTCTTCGCCGGGGGCGCCGGTGCCGTAGAGCGAATCGAGCAGCGCCTCGAACTCGTCGTCGCTGATGGTGCCGTTGGATTCGGGCGCGGGCGCCCGCTCGGCGCGCGCGGCGTCGAGCATGGCTTCGAATTCGTCTTCGATCGGGTCGTAGGGCTTCGCCGGGGCCACGGCCGCGGTGACGGGCACCGCCGCCGGTTTAGGCGCACTGACAGGCACGGCCAGCGCCACGGGTGGCGCCGAGGCGACACGCCCCGGGATGACGAGGCGATCGAGCAGCGAGCGCGGCGCGGCCTCGATGGCCACGCCGGCATCGGCCGCGCGCATCATGTCGTTCAGCAGGTCGAGCGATTCCAGCAACGCGTCCATGAGGCCCGCGTTGAGCACGATGGCACCGTTGCGCGCTTCGTTGAGCAGATCCTCCGCGCGGTGGCACAGCTCGACCATGGCGTTCAGGCCAAGGAAGCCCGCACCGCCCTTCACGGTATGGAACGCGCGGAACACCGCGTTCAGGAGGTCGCTGTCTTCCGGCGACGCCTCGAGGTCCACGAGCTGTTCGCCCAGGGTCTCCAGGAGCTCGCGTGCTTCGATCAGGAAGACGTTGAGCAGCTCGTTGTCCAGCTCCACGCTCATGGCGGGTTAGAAGCCGAATTCGCTGAGGAGCCGATCCACTTCGTCCTGGCTGACCTTGTCCGCGGCCGGCGTGTTGGCGCCCGCGAGCGAACCGGTGAGGCGCACCAGCTCGACCAGCGAGGATTCGACCTTGGCCATGAAGGCCTCGACCTTGGCGACGCGCTGGCCGGAGAGATCCTGCCACGACTGGGCCTCGACCATCTCGCCGAGGCCGATGTCGCAGTTCTGCGCGAAATCACCGACGCGCACGGCCAGCGACGTGGCGTTGGCGGCGAAGGTGGGGTCGGCGTGGTCGAGCACGAGCAGTTCATCGGCCTGCTTCGCGAGCGACTGCGCCTGCGGGCGCAGCTTCTCGCTGAAATCGAGCGTGCGATGCGCCGCGGTGGCGCTCATCTCGAGCACGTCGCGCAGGTGCGTGCGCGCGTCGCTCATGGTGCCCGGCAGGCCCTCGTCCGAGAAATCGGCCGAGAGACGGCGGGCGGATTCGTGCAGGTCGCGCGCGAGGTGGCCCAGCGCCAGGAACAGGTGCTGTTCGCGGCTGCGGATGAGGCGGTCGAGCGCTTGTTCGAACGCGGCGTTGTCGTCGGCGTCGAGCAGCTCGCGCAGCTCGGGCGCGACGTCCTGGCCAGAGGAAATCGTGGTGTTCATGGTCAGTCCCTTAGCCCGCGGCCGCGGCGAGTCGTTCGAAGATCTTGTCGAGTTTTTCCTTCAGCGTGACGGCCGTGAACGGCTTCACGACGTAGCCGTTCACACCGCTCTGCGCGGCGGCGATGATCTGGTCGCGGTTGTTCTCCGCGGTGACCATGAGCACCGGCAGCTTCTTCAGCGCGGCATCGGCGCGGATGGCACGCAGCAGGTCGATGCCGGTCATGTTCGGCATGTTCCAGTCGGTGACGACCAGGTCGATGGGCTGCGAGCGCAGCAGCGCCAGGGCCGCGTTGCCGTCTTCGGCCTCCTGGATGAGCGTGTTGGTGAAACCCAGCTCAACCAGCAGGTTGCGGACGATACGCCGCATGGTGGAGAAATCGTCCACCACGAGGATCTTCATGTTCTTGTCCAAAACGTCTCTCCGCCTTACTGCCGCGAAACTTTAGTGTTTGTCTTTCCAACCCGACATGCGCGCACGGAGGCGGATCAGGGCCTGGCCATGGATCTGGCACACGCGCGATTCGCTCACACCCAGCACCGCACCGATTTCCTTCAGGTTGAGTTCTTCATCGTAGTACAGCGACATCACCAGCTTTTCGCGCTCCGGCAGGCCGTCGATGGACTCGGCAAGCGCGCCGCGCATGCCGGCCTGCTCGAACAGGCCATCGGGGCCCGCGGCGTCCGGGTCGGCCACGTCGATCGCGGAACCCTCGTCGCCTTCGGGCGCCGTGAGGCTCAGCAACCGCGCGCTCGCCGCGTCGGCCAGGATCTGGTTGTACTCCATGGCATCGATGCCAAGACGCTTCATCACTTCCACGTCGCCGGCATCGCCACCTGTTTCGTTCTCGATCTGCCTTGTTACTTCCGCCACCTCGCGCAATTTCCTGTGGACGCTGCGCGGGGTCCAGTCCGTCTTGCGCAGTTCATCCAGCATGGCGCCACGAATGCGGATGCCCGCATAGGTTTCGAAGCTGGCCGCGCGCGTCGGCGAGTAGTTCCTTGCCGCCTCGAGCAGGCCAATCATGCCGGCCTGCATCAAGTCGTTCGCATCGACGCTGGGCGGCAGGCGGCCCATCAGGTGATAGGCGATCCGGCGCACCAGCGGCGCATGCGTTTTCACCAGTTGATCGGCCGGAACCTTAGTGATTTCAAGGTATTCGCTCGCGACGCTCACAACGGCAGCCCTCCCCCCACGTGGTCGCGGCCGGCGAAAAAGCCGATGCGACCCTGGCCACGAGGTTCGGGTTCACCCCATGTATCGACCGACCTGGCCAGATTCTTGAATCCCACCGCCGAACGGCTGCTGGGCCAGGCATCGACCACCGCCGACTGGCGGCGGATCGCCTGGCGCAGGTACTCGTCGTGCGGCACCATGCCCATGAAATCGAGCGACACATCCAGGAAGCGGGTAGCCACCCGGGAAAGCTTTTCAAACAGCTGGCGGCCCTCCTGCGCATGGCGGACCATGTTGGCCACGATGCGGAAGCGGCTCACCGCGAACTCACGCGACAGCACCTTGATGAGCGCGTATGCGTCGGTGAGCGAGGCCGGCTCGTCGCAGACCACGATGACCACTTCATCGGATGCCGCGGCGAACATCGACACGCTGTCGGAAATGCCGGCGGCGGTGTCGACGAGCAGGTATTCGGGGGCCAGCGGGTACTCGTCGAACGCGCGGATGACCGCGGCATGCTCGATGTTGGGCAGCTGGGCCATGCGGCGCGTGCCGGAGGTGGCCGGGATGACCTTCAGCCCGTGCTGCGCCTCGAGCACCAGGTCCTCGATGCGGCAGCTGCCTTCGAGCATGTGGCCCAGGTGGCGTTGCGGCTGCAGGCCCAGCAGCACGTCGATGTTCGCCATGCCCAGGTCGGCATCGAGGATGAGGACATCACGGCCGCCCATGGCGAGCGCCATGCCAAGGTTCACGGCCACCGTCGTCTTGCCCACGCCACCCTTGCCGCCCGCGATCGCGATGCTGCGGGTGGGGCGGCGGTCGGCGAGCCAGTTGAGCCCAGCGGCCTGCGTGTTGTCGACATGTGTGGTCATGAAGGAATTTACTGCCCGGGAAGAGTTCGAGGATGCGGTTGCCAGGTTCACGGTCGTCATCGGTGTCGGGTATCAGGCCATGGCCGGGGAGGACGCGAAGCCGAAGCGATCGGCAAGTATGGCGTCATCCGGTTCGTCGTTACGCTGTTTGAGCATCTGGGCTGCCAGGCAGACCAGCTTGCGCGCGTCGGCGGAGGCGATGTCCTCGGGCACGCGCTGGCCATCCGTGGTGTAGTCGAGCGGCATGCCATGCCGGATCAGGGCCGACAGGGCGCCACCGAGCAGCGGCGTCTCGTCGAGCTTGGTAAGGATGGCGCTCTGCGGCTTCAGCGGTGCGTAGGCACGCAGGGCGTTGTCGATGGCCTGGGCCTGCGCGTTGGCGGCCAGCACCAGGCAAACGCGGACATCGGCCATGGCGCGCAGCGTCTCGAACTGCTGCTGCAGCTTCGGGTCGTTGCCGGCCAGGCCGGCGGTATCGATCAGCACGGTGTGCTTGCCACGCAGCTGGATCAGCGCGTTGCGCAGCGTCTGCGCGTCGTGGGCGCTGTAGACACGCACGCCCAGCAGGCGGCCGTAATGCTCGAGCTGCGCGCCGGCACCGATCCGGTACTGGTCGGCGCTGATGAGCGCGACGTTGGCGGCACCGTGGCGCAGCACCGCGCGGGCGGCGAGCTTGGCGATGGAGGTGGTCTTGCCCACGCCGGTGGTGCCGACGAACGCGGTGACGCCACCGCCCACGGTATCGAAGTTGCGGCCGCTGGTGCGGATATTGCGCGAGAGGATGCCCAGGGGCAGGTAACGCGCCTGCTCCGCGGTCATGTTCTCGGGCAGCTCGGCGCACAGCGCGCGGGCCACGTCGCCATCGATGCCGAGGCGGGTCATTTCACGCAGGACGCGTGCGCGCAGCGGCTGCTCGCGGTCCATCTGGTTCCAGGCCAGCGCGGAGAGCTGCACTTCCAGCATCTCGCGCAGGTTGTTGATCTCGGCGCGCATGCCGTTCACGGCGGTATCGTTCTGCGCCGGCGCGGCGTTGACCGTGGCGGCACGGACCACGTCGGCGACGCTGGCGGCCAGCGCGGCGGACGACTGGCGCTGCGGCGCGTTCGGGTTGGCCGGCGCGGCTTTCGTGGCGCGCTCGACGGCGGCGGCGGTGGCCAGGCGGGCCTGGTCGACGCGCGCGGCGCGCTCGGCCTCGCGGTTGCCACGGGTGGCGCGGATCGGTTCGATCTTCTCTTCGGCGGCCGGCGGCTCGTAGGCGAAGCCGGCTTCGCGCACCAGGGCCTCGTCGTAATCCAGCGCGGCGATGATCTCGATGCCATCGTCCATGCGGCGCGTGGACAGGATCACGGCATCCGGACCCTGCTCATCGCGGACCTGGCGCATGGCCTGGCGCATGTCGGGTGCTACGAATCGTTTGATTTTCATGTGATCGATCCTGTCCTTCTAAGCCTTATCGCCCCAGCGCCGTCACCAACTTGACGCGGCGGTTATCCGGGACTTCGTTGTACGCAAGTACATGCAGGTTTTGGGCCACATGCCGCGTGAAGCGCGACAACCACGGACGAAGCGCCGGCGAGACGAGGAGGACGGCGGGTTCGCCGGCCGCTTCCTGGCGGCGCGCCGCATCGGCGACGCTTTTCTGCAGGCGGTCCGCCAGGCCCGGCTCGACGGCCGCGCCGGCGGGACCACCGCCTTGCAGGGACTGGAGCAAGATCTGTTCCAGTTCGGGTGCCAAAGTAATGACAGGCACCTCGGTACCCAGGCCGGCGATCTCCTGCACGATCTGGCGGCCGAGCGTGACGCGCACGGCGGCGGCGAGGACGCCGGGATCCTGGCTCTGGCCCGCGTGCTCCGCCAACGATTCGACGATGCCGCGGAAGTTGCGGATGGGCACGCGCTCGGCGAGCAGGTTCTGCAACACCTTGACCACGGCGCCCAGCGACAGGCGCTTCGGCACCAGGTCTTCCACCAGCTTCGGCGTCTGCTGGGCCAGGCGGTCGAGCAGCTGCTGCACGTCCTGGTGGCCGATGAGCTCGTGGGCGTGGTTCTGCAGGATGTGCGACAGGTGCGTGGCGATGACGGTGGCCGGGTCGACCACGGTGTAGCCCAGGGTCTGCGCGTGCTCGCGCAGGCCCGGCTCGATCCACACCGCGTCGAGCCCGAACGCCGGGTCGCGGGTGGCGATGCCGTTGATGGTGCCGTGCACGCGGCCCGGGTCGATCGCGAGCATTCGCTCGGTGTGGATCTCGGCCTCGCCCATGGGCACGCCCATGAGCGAGATGCGGTAACCGTGCGGGGCCAGGTCGAGGTTGTCGCGGATGTGCACTGACGGCACCAGGAAGCCCAGCTCCTGCGACAGCTTGCGGCGCACCGACTTGATGCGCGCCATGAGCTCGCCGCCCTGCGCCTTGTCCACCAGCGGGATGAGGCGGTAACCCACCTCAAGGCCGATCGTATCCACCTGGGCCACGTCTTCCCACGACAGTTCCAGGCGCTCGGCCGGCGGCGCGGCATCCATGGGCGCAAGCTCGGTGCCCGGCGCGCCCGGGGTGCCGGCGGCGGCGGCCGGGGCCTGCTGGCGCAGGTGCATCTTGTAGGCGCCGAAGCCCGCCAGCGCCGCGAGCAGCAGGAACGGGATGTTCGGCATGCCCGGGATGAGGCCCATGGTGCCGATGACCGCCGCGGCCACGCCCAGCGCCTTGGGCTGGCCGAACAGCTGGCCGAACACCTGCTTGCCCATCTCCTGCGACTTCGACACGCGGGTGACGATGACCGCGGTGGCGATGGAGAGCATGAGGCCCGGCACCTGGGCGACGAGGCCGTCGCCGATGGTCAGCAGCGTGTAGGTGCGGGCGGCTTCGCCGGCCGAGAGGCCGTGCTGGAACATGCCGATGAAGAAGCCACCGAGCATGTTGATGACGAGGATGAGGATGCCGGCGGTGGCATCGCCGCGGACGAACTTCGAGGCACCGTCCATCGAGCCGTAGAAGTCGGCTTCCTCGCGCACTTCCTGGCGGCGCTCGCGCGCCTGTTCCTGGGTGAGCAGGCCGGCGTTGAGGTCGGCGTCGATGGCCATCTGCTTGCCGGGCATGGCGTCGAGGGTGAAGCGGGCGGTCACTTCCGACACGCGGGTGGCGCCCTTGGTCACCACCACGAAGTTAATGATGGTGAGGATGGCGAACACCACGAAGCCGACGGCGAAGTTGCCGCCGATGACGAACTCGGCGAACGCCTCGATGACGTGGCCGGCCGCGCCCGGGCCGTTGTGGCCGTGCAGCAGCACCACGCGGGTGGAAGCGATGTTCAGGGCCAGGCGCAGCAGGGTGGCGAAGAGCACCACCGTGGGGAACGAGGCCAGCTCGAGCGGGCGCATGACGTACATGGTGGCCAGCAGGATCACCAGCGACAGCGCGATGTTGAACGTGAACAGCAGGTCGAGCAGGAACGGCGGCAGCGGCAGCATCATCATGCCGAGCATGATCAGCATGGCCACCGGCGCCGCGACGCCGCGGCGGCCGATCTGCCTGAACGTGCCCATCAAGGTCGTGGAGGAAGCTGCCATCTAAGTCACTTGTCCATGCGGTATGGGCCCATCAGCTCCGGATCGATGTCCTGCTGGGGCATGTCGGGCGGGAGGTCGCCGGTGGCGATCGCCTGCTTCAAACGGAACACGTAGGCCAGGATCTGGGCCACGGCCACGTACAGGGCCGAGGGGATTTCGCGTCCGATTTCCGTCGTGTGATACAAGGCTCGTGCCAACGGGGCCGCTTCCACGACCGGAACCTTCGCATCGGAGCCGATCTGCCGTATCTGCAGGGCGATGACATCCATGCCCTTGGCCACCACGCGGGGCGCTCCCATGCGGTTTTCGTCGTACTTGAGGGCGACCGAGAAGTGCGTCGGGTTGGCGATGATGACGTCGGCCGTGGGCACGTCCTCCATCATGCGGCGCCGGGCCATCTGGTGCTGCATCTGGCGGATTTTTGACTTCAGCTCCGGCGAGCCCTCGTTCTCCTTGTGCTCGTCCTTCACTTCCTGCTTGGTCATCTTCATCTTCGAGGTGAAGCTGTACTTCTGCCACGGCGCGTCGATGAGGCCGATGGCGGCCAGGGCGCAGGCGAAGATGAGCGAGGCGCTGCCGAACAGGCCAAACGCGTGGGCGATGCCCTCCTTCACGGGGCCCGAGCCCACGGCGTACATCTCCGAGGTGCTCTTGCGCAGGTACCAGGCCAGCGCGCCGCCGATGAAGGCCAGCTTGAGCAGGGACTTGCCCAGTTCCACCAGGCCGTTTTTCGACACCAGGCGGGAGAAACCCTGCACCGGGTTCAGGCGGTCGAACTTGGGCGCCAGCGCCTGGAACGAAAAATTGAGGCCGCCCATGAGCGCCGGGGCGGCCACCGAGGCGGCCATGGTCACCGCGAACAGCGGGGCCAGCATGCGCAGGGCCTCGATGAGGGCCGTCATCAGGGCGCGGCGGAACCCGTCGGCCGCGAACAGGTCGTCGCGGCCGTACTGCAGGCCCACGTGCATGATGTTGGCCGCGTGCATGGCCATCTGCTCGTGCGAGGCCAGCAGCATGGCCACGCCGGCGAGCACCACGATGGCCGTGGACAGCTCGCGCGAGCGTGGTAGTTCGCCCTTTTCACGCGCTTCGCGAAGGCGTTTTTCACTAGGGGCTTCGGTTTTGTCTTCCTTGTCCGCACCCTCGCTCACGGCGTGCCCCCCGTGAGCCCGCGCATGGCTTCCCAGGCGTCGGTGGTGAGCGAATCAAAGGCGCTGGGCAGGCCGCGAAGGGCCAGCCACACGGCGACCATGCCCAGGCAGATCGTGATGGGGAAGCCGACGGCGAACAGGTTCATCGACGGCGCGGAGCGGCTGATGGCGCCAAAACCCAGGTTCACGACCAGGACGGCGGTGAGGGCCGGCAGCGCCACGCGCACCGCGCCGGCGAACAGGTGGCTGGCGAACGTGAGCACGCCCCACAGGCCGTCCGCGCCGATGCCACCCTGCCCCACGGGCAGCGTGCGGAAGCTCTGGGCCAGCAGGTCGATGAGCTGCAGGTGGCCGTTCATGGCCAGGAACATAAGCGTGACCAGCATCGTGTAGAACTGGCTGAGCACGGGCGTGGTACCGCCCACGCCGGGGTTCACCACCTCGGCGAAACCCAGGCTCATGGCCTGGGAGACGAACTGGCCACCGAACGAGACCGCCTCAAACACCAGCTTCAGCACGAAGCCCACGGCGGCGCCCAGCAGCACCTGCTGGGCCAGCGTGGCCACGCCGGCGGCCGAGAGCGGGCGGATGTCCAGCGGCGCGAGCGGCGCCAGCACCACCGTGAGCAGCACGGTGAGGCCGAGGCGGATGCGCATGGGGATGGTGTTGGCGCCCAGCACGGGCGCCACCAGCATCAGGCCGCTGATGCGGGCGAGCGCCCAGCAGGCGCTGCCCACCCACCCCTCGAGCTGGCCGAGGTCCAGGGGCATCAACGCACCGCCTGGGGCAGGTTTTCAATGAGGTTGCGGGTGAAATCCACCATGGTCCGCAGCATCCACGGGCCGGTGATGATGGCCACCAGGGCCATGCAGATCAGCTTCGGGATGAAGCTGAGGGTCTGCTCGTTGATCTGGGTGGCGGCCTGCACCATGCCGATGATGAGGCCCACCGCCAGGGCGGTGAGCAGCAACGGCGCGCCGATGAGCATGGCGATGTGCAGGGCCTGCTGGCCGAAGCCGATGACCGATTCGGGCGTCATTGGAAGAAGCTCCCCGCGAGGGTGCCGAGCAGCAAGGTCCAGCCGTCCACGAGCACGAAGAGCATGATCTTGAACGGCAGCGAGATGATCATGGGCGACACCATCATCATGCCCATGGACATGAGCACCGAGGCAACGACCAGGTCGATGATCAAAAACGGAATGAACAGCAGGAAGCCCATCTGGAACGCGGTCTTCAGCTCGCTGGTGACGAAGGCCGGCAGGGCCACGCGGTACGGCACGGCTTCCTTGTCGGCATACGGCTGCTCACCGGCCAGCTTGGTGAAGAGCTGCAGGTCGGGCTCGCGGGTCTGCTCCAGCATGAAATGCTTGAACGGCGCCGCGGCGGCCGGCAGCGCGTCCTGGACGCTCATCTGGCCGTCCATGTAGGGCTTCAGGCCGGCGTCGTAGGCCTTGTTCAGCACCGGGCTCATGACGAACAGCGTGAGGAACAGCGACAGGCCCAGGATCACCTGGTTCGGCGGCGTGCTGTTGGTACCCAGCGCCTGGCGCAGGAAGCCCAGGACGATGACGATGCGGGTGAACGAGGTCATCATCAGCAAGATGGCCGGGAGGACCGTCAGCGCTGTCATCAGCGCCAGCATCTGGATGGACAGCGACCACTGCTGGCCGCCGTTGGCGCCCGGCTGGACGTTCACCAGCGGGATGCCCTGCGGCTCGGCGGCGAGGGCGGCGAACGGGGCGGCGAGCAGCAGCAGGCACAGCCCCCACTTCAGGTACTTCATGGACGCTTCCACTGGCTGAGGATGTCGCGGAAACCGCGGATCGCCGGCGTGGCCGACGGTGGCGTGGCGTCGTCCTGGACCGGGGTATCGAGCACGTGCAGGGTACGCAGGCCGCCGGTGGGCGAGGCGCCGACCAGCAGCTGCGTGCCGCCGACTTCCAGCAACACCACCTTTTCCTTCATGCCCACCGGCAGGGTCTCGATGACGCGGATTTTCCGGCCACCCGGGCGCACGCGGGCCTGGGCGCGGCGGCTAAGCCAGCCGACAAAGAAGATGAGCGCCACCACACCCAGCAGGCTGACCAGGACGCGGACGATCTCCGCACCCGAATCCACCGCCTGGGCGGCCACCGGTGCCGGGGCCGCCAGCAGGGCGCAGGGAAGGAGGCCACCCGCCAGGGCAGCGACGATACGGCGCATGGGTGGGCCCTCAGCGGAGCTTGCGGACGCGTTCGGCGGGGCTGATCACGTCGGTGAGGCGGATGCCGAACTTCTCGTTGATCACCACCACCTCGCCATGGGCCACGAGCGTGCCGTTGACGAATACATCCAGCGGCTCGCCAGCGGCGCGGTCGAGTTCGACCACCGAGCCCTGGTTGAGCTGGAGCAGGTTGCGGATGCTGATCTTGGTGCGGCCCACTTCCATGGCCATGGTGACCGGGACATCGAGGATGACGTCGAGGTTCACATCAGCGCCAAGGCCCATGGACTTGGTGAGGTCGGCGGCGCCGTCGACGGGTTCGAGCAGGCTGGGTTCGTTCATGTCCGGGGGTCCGATGCGTTGCTGGGATGACATCCCCATGGAAGCAAACGGCGTGCCATGGATTTGGCGCGTGGCGGAGAGACGATTTTTACCTACTTATCAAGCAATTAGCCCCTACCTGTTTTTGGCAGGCAGGGGCTCATGGCGGAAACCTGACGCACGACGGCAGTTAGTCACCATGACGGTCATTTGACGTCAGTGAATGACCCGTCAGCAAAAAACCATGGGAGGCCTGTGAGAACTGTGGGAGCGCGCTTGCGCGCGATGGGTCTGCGGCGAGCACCCATCGCGCGCAATCGCGCTCCCACATGGTTTGTGCTGCCGCCCTGCTGCCCCGGCTGCTAGGCGGGCTCTTCGGCGGGGGCAGGCAGCGCGGCCTTCGCCAGCGCCGGCCGGCGCATGTGCGATTCGAACTGCACGGCCTTGTTGCCCGCCGCGTTGGCCATGCGGCCGCGGAAGATCGGCACGTCTTCGGCAAAGACGGTGGCCAGGTCAGGCAGGTTGATGGGGATGATGTCGCCTTTGCGCAGGTGCAGGAAATCGCCGATGGTGAGGCGGGCCTCTGCCAGCATGGAGGTGACCTCCACCTCGGCGTCGAGGATTTCCTCGTGCAGGTTCTGGATCCAGCGCTCGTCGCGCTCGGCCCGGTCGCTCTGCACGCCGGCATCCAGCAGTTCGCGGATGGGCTCCACCATCGAGTACGGCAGGGTGAGGTGGATTTCACCACCACCGCCGTCGAGCTCCACGTGGAAACGCGATACCACCACGGTTTCGGTGGGGCTCACGATGTTGGCGAACTGCGGGTTGATCTCGGAATTGAGGAACTCGTACTGCATTTTCAGCACGGGCGCCCACGCCTCGGCCATGGCCGAAAACGCCTCGGCCAGCACGATCTGGATGACGCGGTTTTCGGTCGGGGTGAAATCCCGGCCCTCGATGCGGGCGTGGTAACGGCCATCGCCACCGAAGAAGTTATCGATGACGGTGAAGACCAGGCGCGGCTCGAACACGAACAGCGCGGTGCCGCGCAACGGCTTGATGCGGATGAGGTTGAGGTTGCTCGGCACGGCCAGCGAATGGACGTACTCGTTGAACTTGGTCATTTTCACGCCAAGCACCGAGACCTCGCACGATTTCCGCAGCACATTGAACAGGTTGGCGCGGAAATAACGGGCGAAACGGTCGTTCACCATCTCGAGCGTGGGCAGGCGGCCGCGGACGATGCGGTCCTGCTGGGTGAAATCATAGTCGAGCACCGAGCCGGGCGGCGGCGGCGGGGCCTCGTCCGTCTCCACGGCGCCACCCTCCACGCCAGCGAGGAGGGCGTCGATTTCTTCCTGGGTAAGGATGTCGCTCATGGCTGGACGGCTCCCGTCACTGCATGATGAAGCTGGTGAAATACAGGGCGTCGACGCCCGGTTTGCCGATCTTTTCCTTCAGCACGCGCTGCACTTCGGCCAGCGCGGCGGCCTGGAGCTTCTGCTTGCCCTTGATATCGGAAAGCGATTTCACGTCCTGCGCCGAGAACAGCATGAGCAGGGCGTTGCGGATCTCCGGGTCGGCTTCCTTGGTGGCATTGATGGCTTCCGGGTCGTGCGACATGACGTTGACGCCCACCTGGAGGAAGCGCAGGGCGGTGTCGTCCTGGAAATTGACGACAAACGCCGGGTCGAGCTGCAGGTACAGCGCGGGCTTGGCCTTGGCGGCCTCGGCCGCGGCCTGCTCGGCGCTCTTGGGGTGCTTGCCCTTGAGCATGAAGAAGGCGCCGCCGCCACCGGCAGCCAGCACGACCAGCGCGCCGACGATGAGCAGGAGCTTGCCCTTGCCTTTTTTCTTGCCACCCTCTTCAGCGGCTTCTTTCTTTGCTGCGGCCATGCCAGCGCGACCTCGTGGATTCAAATGCGGTGTGGTTCCGGCCCATGCGGGCCCCGCAGGTATTGTTGCAAGCGGCGTGCCATCGGGGCCATGCCCTTGGGATGCTCCAGAGGCCGCTTTTCAAGGAGTTTCCGGCAAACGTCGGCTTGTGCCGCGCTTGGCGGAAAATTGACGCGCGACGTCAGTACGTCGCGCAGTGCCGCGTCACGCCGTTTCGTCGACGAGGCCGCGGGAGACGCGCGAGGTGCTGGCGACCGAGAGGGCCTCGCCCTCATGGCCGCCCGCGCCGCCCTGCCCGGGGCCCTGCCCCGGCGCACCGCCGTTGCCACCCTGCTGCGCGCCGCCCTGGTTCACGTCGGCCTGGCCGAGCGAAAGGCCATGGTGGGCCAGCATGCTGTCGAGGTTGGCGAGGGTCTGCTGCACGGCATGCACGGCCGCGGGGTGCTGCGCCATGATCGCGACATTCACCTTGCCACCGTCGACGTTGACGCGCACATCCATGCTGCCCAGTTCTTCCGGGTGCAGCTTGATACGGGCTTCCTTAATGCTGCCCGCCGCGCTGCCCATCCACGCGATCTGCTCGCCCAGTTCCTGCGTGAACTGTGGCGTGGTGGCCGGCTGCGTGGCCTGCAGTTGTATGGGGCCATCCAGCGGCGTGGCGCCCGGCGCGTGCGCGAACGGCATGGGGCCGGCGAGCGACAGGTCGGTGCCCTTGCCATCGTCCTTGTCGCTGCCCGTGGCGGCACCCGTGCCCGCGCCTTCGGCCGCCATCAGCGCGGCAAAGGGGTTGGCGGCGGGGGCGCTGGCGTTCGCGTCGGCGGCGCCCTGCGCGGCGAGGCCGAGGGCACCGAGGCCACCGTCTTTCGCGGCGGCCACGCCTTCGGCGGTATCGCCGGCGTTGCCAACGCCCGTTAGCGTGGCGAGCGCATCGCCCGCGTGGCCGGTGGCCACGTCCCTGGCGACGCCGAGTGCCTTGGCGGCCACCTGCGTGACCTGCGTCGGCACGCCGATCAGCGCGAGCACGGAGGCGGCGATCGACGTATCGTCCGTCGCCTTGTCCTCCTTCTTCGCGGTGTCGTCGCTCTTCTTCGCGTCTTTCGCACCCGCCTTGTCGCCAGCGGCCTTGCCGGCGGGCGTGTTCGTCGCGCCGTTCGCGGTGTTGCTGGACGACGCATCGTCCTTCTTCGCGGCGTCGTCCTTGCGAGCGTCCGCGTGCGCGGCATCCATCGCGTGGTCGAAGCCCTTCGATGACGGCGTGCCGGACGAGGCGGTGCTACCCGCGACGGGTGTCGCCGACGTGGCAGCGGTGGACGGTCGGGCGACGTTGAGGAGCAGCGAGGCGTTGTTCATGCGTTTCACTCGATGGGGTCGTTCGAAGAGCGGTTGCGGCGGTATTGCGAGCGTTCGTCAGCCTGCTCCTGCTCGCGGCGATCCTGCGACTTGCGCTCCTGTTCACGGTATTTCGCCGTGACCGAATCCAAAGCCTTGGCACGGCCGCGTGCGTCAGCCCAACCGGTGCGGGCCTCGGTGAGCGCGCGCTCGCGGCGCTGCACCTCGCCCAGCTGCTGGACGATGGCCAGGTCGATCTTCTGCAGGAACTGCTGGCGGTTCAGCAGCTCCTGCACGCCGATGCCCGAGGGCATCTCGGCGTATTCGTTGCGGTAGCGGCGCAGCTCGGTGAGCTGGTGCTCCGACTCCGCCAGCGCGCGCTGGTGCAGTGCGAGCGCGCGCGTGGCCTCCTCCGCTTTCTCGGCAGCGAGATCCACCACGGGCTGCAGGCGGTCGGCGCGCGAGGGCATCAGTTGGCCCTGGCGGCGTCAACGAGGCCGGCTTCGGCTTCGTCGAGGTAGACGGGCGTATCGGTTTCCTGCTGCAGGAACGCCGAAAGCCTGGGGTATAGCGCGATGGCCTCGTCGGTGCGCGGGTCGCTGCCTTTTTGGTACGCGCCCACGGCGATGAGGTCGCGCTGCTGGCGGTACGCCGAGTACACCTGGCGGAACCGCTGCGCGGCGCGCATGTGGTCCTTGCTCACCACCGAATGCATGACGCGGCTGATCGACGCCTCGATATCGATGGCCGGGTAATGGCCCGCCTCGGCCAGGTCGCGTGATAGCACGATATGGCCGTCGAGGATGGCGCGCGCCGAATCGGCGATGGGGTCGTGGCGGTAGTCGTCGCCTTCGGTGAGCACGGTGTAAAACGCCGTGATGGAACCACGCCCCTCGGCATCGTTGCCGGCGCGCTCGACAAGCGCGGGCAGCATCGCGAACACCGACGGCGGGTAGCCCTTCGTGGCGGGCGGCTCGCCGATGGCGAGCGCGATCTCGCGCTGCGCCTGCGCATAGCGGGTGAGCGAATCCATGAGCAGCAGCACGCGCAGGCCCTGGTCGCGGAAATGTTCGGCGACGGCCGTGGCCACCTGCGCACCGCGCAGGCGCGACAGCGGCGGCGCGTCGGCCGGCGCGGCGATGACGACCGCGCGGCGGCGGCCTTCCTCCCCCAGCGTGTGGTCGACGAATTCCTTCACTTCGCGGCCGCGCTCGCCGATGAGGCCCACCACCACCACGTCGGCATTGGTGAAGCGCGTCATCATGCCCATCAGCGTGGACTTGCCCACGCCCGAGCCCGCGAACAGGCCGATGCGCTGGCCACGGCCCACGGTGAGCAACGAATTGATGGCCCGCACGCCCGTATCGAGTGGCGTATCGATGGGCTGGCGCAGCATCGGGTTGATGGGGTCGCGGCGCAGCGGCGCGCGGTCGCGCGCCAGCAGCGGGCCCATGCCGTCGAGCGGCACGCCATCGGGGCCGATGACGCGGCCCAGCAGCGCATCACCCACCGGGATACCGGAGACGGAAGCCACGGGCGTGACGCGCGCGTTGGGCAGCACGCCATGCATTTCGCCGGTGGGCATCAGCAGCAGGCGGCCGTCGGAGAAGCCGACCACCTCGGTTTCGAGCTGCTTGCCATCGGCACCCGCGACCATGCAGCGCGAGCCCACGGGCGCTTCGCAACCCACGGCCTCGAGCGTAAGGCCCACCACGCGGCGCAGCTTGCCCTCGGCCTGCAACGGGCGCACGCGTTCGACGCTGGCGCGCTGCACCGCGAGGGCATCGCGCCAGTGCGCGTTGCGCGTGGCCTTGTGGTTATCCGCGCTCACGGCGCGGCAGCCGCGTCGTCGTCGGCGGTGTCGTCAGCCGCACCCTGCCCCACCATGACGCTGTCGATGACGGCGGCGAGACGGGTCCGCACGCGCGCATCAAGGCGCGAGTGCTCGCTTTCCAGGCGCACGTCGCCGCGCTCGAGCGCGGCGTCATCGACCACCGTGCCCTCGTGGTCGGTACCCGAACGGTGCTCGCGCACCAGCGCGGCATCCGCGGGATTCAGGTGGATCTTGATATGGCGCGACGCCGCCGGCAGCGCGTCGACGGCCTGGTGCACCACGTCGAGGATCTTCTCCGGGCGCGCGGCGATGTCGTAGCCCAGCACGCGCTCGGCGATGAGCGTGGCCAGCGCGGCGAGATCACCCGCCACGTCGTTGTCGAGCTCGGCGAAGGGGCGCTCCACCGCGGCGAACAGGGCGTCGAGGCGTGCCACCTGGGCGGCCAGCTCGCGCCGGGCCATGGCACGGCCCTCGTTCAGGCCGGCGTTGAAACCTTCCTCGCGCGCCTGGCGTTCAATGGCCTCGAGCTCCGCGACCGTCGGCCGGTGCGGGGCGTCGTCTTCCTCGGGCTCGTCGTTGTGCGCGACGTGGCCGGGCATGCCGACGACCGGCAGCTCCCAGCGCTCGAACTGTTCGACGCGCTCGCGCGAGAGGATGGAGGTAAGGCTCATCAGACGAACTCTTCCCCGCCGCCGGCGAGATTGATCTGGCCCGCGTCAGCCAGGCGGCGCGCGGTGGCAAGCACTTCCTTCTGCGCCGCATCCACCTCGGACAGGCGCACGGGGCCCTTCACTTCCAGGTCGTCGCGCAGCATGTCGGCGGCACGCTTGGACATGTTGGCGAAAATCTTCTCGCGGATGGAGACATCCGCGCCCTTGAGCGCGGTGATGAGGCGCGCCGACGGCACTTCGCGCAACAGCACCTGCATGCTGCGGTCGTCGAGCTCGGCCAGGTCGTCGAACACGAACATGAGTTCTTCGATGCGCTCGCTGAGGCTCGAGTCGACGCCACGGATGGCGCCCATGAGCTCGGCCTCGCGCGAGGTCTCCATGGCATTGAGGATGTCGGCCGCGGCCTTGAGGCCACCGACGGTGGCCGACTTGAGCTTGCTGGAGTTGCCGGAGAACTGGCGCTCCATGATTTCGTCGAGCTCGTTGAGGGCATGCGGCTGCACGCCATCGAGCGTGGCGATGCGCATGACCACGTCGCTGCGCGTGCGCGCCGGCAGGTAGCCGATGACTTCGGCGGCCTGGTCGGCCTCGAGGTGTGCCATGACCAGCGCGATGATCTGCGGGTGTTCCTGGCCGATCATCTCGGCGATGGCGCGGCTCTCCATCCACTTCAGCGACTCCAGGCCCTTGCTGCTGCGGCCCAGGAGGATGCGGTCGATGAGGCCACCGGCCTTGTTCTCGCCCAGCGCGTTGACCAGGATGCGGCGGATGTAGTCTTCGGTGCCCACGCCGATGGCCGTGTGCTGTCCGACGTCTTCCTGCAGCTTGGTCAGCACCGAGTCGACCTGTTCCTTCGACACGTTCTTCAGCTGCGCCATGGCGGTGCCCACGGCCTGCACATCGCGCGCGCCGAGGTGCTTCAGGATGCTGGCCGCGTCTTCCTCGCCCAGGGTAAGGAGCAGGATCGCGGCTTTCTGCGCGCCCGTGAGGATTTCTTTATCAGCCGCCATCGTCGCCCACCCAGCTCTTCACGACCTGCGCCACCTGTTTCGGATTCTCGGCGGCCATGCGCTTGGCAAGGCCCACCTTCTGTTCGTACGCCAGCAGCGCCGGGCCGCCGATCTGGGCCTGGGACGAGGTGCTGACGCGGTCGGGCGCCATGTCGTTGTCGTCGACCATGACCGAGACGGTGGGCATCGGGCTGGCAAGCGCCATGCCCTGGTGCATCGCAGGCGCCGGCTTGAGCAGGCCCTTCAGCATCGGGCGCAGCACGAAGAAACCAACGATGAGAGCCACCATGACACCCAGGCCCTGCTTGATCAGGTCGAGCATGCCGGGGCGCTCCCAGAAGGCGGGGCTTTCCGGCGCATCGTCGGCGGCCACGCCGTGGAACGGTTCGTTGATGACGCTGACGCTGTCGCCACGCGCGGCGCTGAAGCCGACGGCGTTCTTGGTGAGGTCGGTGAGGCGCTGCAGTTCCTCCGCCGTGAACGGCACGCTCTTGGTCTTGCCATCCTTGTCGGGCACGGATTTGTTGTCGACCACGACGGCGACGGTGAGGCGCGAGACCTTGCCGGCCGGGTCGGTGACGTGGCTGACGGTGCGGTCGAGCTCGTAGTTGCGCGTGGCGCTTTGCGTTTGCTGCGACGGCGTCTGCGCGGTCTGCGTGGTGGCCGCCTGGCCCGCTGCGCCCGGCGTGGCGGGCTTGCCCGCGGCGGGGTTGGCGGCCGTGGCGTTGCCGCCCGTGTTGGGCGGCTGGTTGCTCAGGGCGCCCGGCACGCCACCGTTGCTGGCGGCGGGGTCGGTGCGCGTATCGCTGCTGGTCTGTTCGCTGCGCAGCGCGGGGTTGTCGTGGTTGAAGGTTTCGCTGGCCTTCTCGGTGGACGAGAAGTCGAGGTCGGCGAACACCTGCGCACGCACCTTGCCTGCGCCGACGAGCGGGGCCAGCAGATCCTCGACGCGTTGCGTGTAGGTGGCTTCGATGCGGTTGGACAGGCGCAGGCGGTTATCGCCCTGCGCGGCGAGGCTATCCGGGTCGTTCTGCGTGAGCAGGTTGCCACCCTGGTCGATGACCGAGACATTGCGCGTATCGAGCTCGGGCACGCTGGCGGCCACGAGATGGACAATGGCGGCCACCTGGCCCTGGTCGAGCGTGCGGCCCGGGTATAGGGTGACGACCACCGACGCGCTGGCCGGCTTGTTGTCGCGGATGAAGGCGGAGGGCTTGGGCATGGCCAGGTGCACGCGGGCGGCGCGCACCGACTGCAGGCCGGCGATGGTGCTGCCCAGGTCGGCTTCGAGCGACGACTGGAAGCGCGAGCGCTCGGCCATGTCGCTCATGCCAAACGGCGAATCGGCCTGCGGCTGCGCATTGGCGCTGCCCTGCGGCAGGCCCTGGCCGGCAAGCTTGAGGCGCACGGCGGCGACATCGGCCGCCGGCACGAAGATGGAGCTGCCATCACCGCTGAGGGTGTACGGCTCGTTCTGGGTCTGCAGCGCCTGCGTGACGGCGGCGGCATCCTTCTGCTCGAGGCCGCCATACAGCAGGCCGTAGTTCGGCGCGCGCGACCACATCACCGCGGCGATGCCGATGGCGACGGCGCCGGCGACACCGGCCAGCATGAACAGCTGGCGCGCCGCCGGCGTCTGCGCGAGCGACTTCAGCGAGTGCATGCGCGCGGCCGAGCTCGTATCCGTGGTAGCGACGCCGTTATCAGCCATGGGGGGCATTCAATCCTGGGTTCGTGGCAAGCCGGCGTTAGACCGACATGTTCATGATTTCTTTGTAGGCATCGACCATCTTGTTGCGCACTTCGGTCATGCCGCGGAAGGCGAGGTCGGCTTTCTGGCCCTGGATCATCACCTGGGCGAGATCGACGCCCGGATCACCGCGCTCGAAGGCCGTGGAGAGTTGGCCGGCCTTCTGCTGTGTTTCGTTGACGCCGTCGATCGATTGCTTGAGCAGGTCGCCGAACGAGCCCTTCTGCGCGGGAGCGGCTTCGCCCACGCCGCGGATGGCGGGCATCTCGGTCTGCGCGCTGATGCGGCGCATCTGGAGCAGGAGGCTGTTGACGTCGATCGTGGTCATGACGGTTTTCCAACGCGTAATCGTCTTACCGACACTTCAAGCACGACCCATGCCAATGGCCTTGCCTTTTAGCCGGCCTGCGCGGCTTCCGACAGGCCGTACTTGCGCAGCTTCTCGACCAGCGTGGTGCGCTGGACGCGGAGCAGCTTGGCGGCGTGGGCGACGACGCCATTGGCCGAGTCGAGCGCCTGGCGGATGAGGCCGATCTCGATGCCGGCGAGGTGGTCCTTCAGGTCGAGGCCGCCCTGCGGGAGCACCGAGGGATCATCCTCACCACCGTAGCGGAAGGTTTCCGTGATCTCCGGCTCAGCTTCCATCATGGCGATGAGGGCTGCGCCGGTGACTTCTTCGACGGCCACCGCACCGCGGTACTTTTCCGGCAAATCAGCGGCGCGGATATCGCCCTGCGGCATGAGGATGGCCATGCGCTCCACGAGGTTGGACAGCTCGCGGACATTGCCCGGCCAGGTGTGCTGGCACAGGGCGTTCATGGCGCTGGGGGTAAAGCGGACCGACGACAGGCCACGCTGGACGAGGCGCTGGTTGAACTCGGCGATGAGCGCGGGCAGGTCTTCCAGGCGCTGGCGCAGCGCCGGCATTTCCAGCGGGAACACCGACAGGCGGTAGAAGAGGTCTTCGCGGAACGTGCCGCGCTCGATGGCGCCCTCGAGGTCGCGGTGGGTGGCGGCGATGATGCGCACATCGCAGCGCTGCGCGCGGTTGCCGCCGACCCGCTCGAACACGCGCTCCTGCAGCACGCGGAGCAGCTTCACCTGCATGGGCAGGCTCATGTCGCCGATTTCGTCGAGGAACAGCGTGCCGCCCTCGGCCAGCTCGAAGCGGCCCTTGCGGGTGCTGATGGCACCGGTGAAGGCACCCTTCTCGTGGCCGAACAGTTCGCTCTCGAGCAGCTCGGCGGGGATGGCGCCGCAGTTGATGGCGACGAACGGCTTGTCGCGGCGCGGCGAGCAATCGTGGATGGTGCGGGCGACCAGTTCCTTGCCGCTGCCGGATTCGCCCAGCACCAGCACGCTGGAATCGAACGGGGCCACCTGGCGGATGAGGGCGTTGACGCGCTGCATGGGGCCGGACTGGCCCACGAAGCGGAGGTTGGACTGCGCGGGCGGCTGCACGCGGGCCTGCAGGGCACGGAGCGCTTCCTGGAGGCGCTCGTAGCGCAGCGGCATGTCGATGAGTTCGACGTTCTGGTTCGCGTCGTCGGCGATGAGGGCGGTGGCGATCGGGGAATCGGCGGCCACCAGCATCGGGAGGTTGCGGGCCTGGCGGCCGAGGGCGGCGAGGTAGCCTTCCAGCTCGGTTTCGTCCTCCACCGTGCCCACCCATGCGCCGCGCCAGCCTTCGGCGGCTTCCTCCGGCTGCATGCGGCCGGCCTGCACCGGGCGGTAGCCCATGAAGGCCAGGGCCGAGCTCACGGCATCGGCGCGGGCGGCATCGGATTCGACGATGAGAAAGTTGGAGGACTTCACTGGAGATACCCCGTTGCAGTGGATCGAAGGCCCGTCGGCGGGTTCCGCGATGGAATCCCGTCGCCTTCGTTGCAAGGTATCAATCAAGCATCGTGCCAACGCCGGAATTCCGACGGACATTGCCTGAAATTCATGTCAGCGCACGCCGATTCGCCGTGTGAGGAAAACCTTTCCGGCAAGTCGTGAAAGTGTGAATTGGGCCGCCAGTGTCAATCCTGACGACACGCGTCACGAATGTGACGCTGGGTGCCACGCGCCGGCATTACGTCACGTGACGTAAAAGGTCACCCCTGGGCGGCGTTGGCGCGCGCCTCGGCCACCTGGCGGCGGTGTTGCCGGAAAACCAGGCGCTCGATCTCGTCCCGTACCGGCTCGGTGAGGCCCTCGAAGCCCACGAAGCCCTTGCCATCGGCCGGGCCGGCCTCGCGGATGCCCGGCAGCTCCAGGGGCAGCGCGCGGCAGACGTCGAAGTGCAGCTTCACCAGCACGGGCTGGCCGACGGGCGGCAGGCCGTCCCAGGGCAGCACCATGCCCAGGGCATTGAAGCGGACGGCGATGCGGGGCGGCAGCGAGGACTGTGGCAGGAGGAGACGGTTGACGATCTCCATGAGGACGTTGAGCTTGGCATCGAGCCGGGCCACTTCCTGGCCCAGCGCGTTGTCGTCCTCACCGGTATCGACGCGGCGATCCATGAGGGCGGCGACGGCGACCAGCACATTGGCGTTGCGGTCGTTGACCGAGGCCAGGGCATCGGCGGAGAGGCGCTCGCCGGCCTCGACGGTGGCATGGAACCGGGCGTCCCACGTGACGCGCTCGGAAAAGGCCTTCCATGTTGCTTCGCTCATGGGCCTGCCACCGCTCATAGGGGGATCAGAACGAAGTATACGCAGCCACCGCGCGGCGGACGCGGCGCGAGGCATCCCACGCCACGGCGGCTTCGTCGCGGGCGGCGGAGACCAGGTCCTTGATGAGGTTGTCGATCAGCATGATCGACTTGAGCGACTCGAGCGTTTCCGGCGCCGGGCGCATGGTGCCCGAACGAAGCACCGGATCGCGCCGGGCCTCCAGGTCGGTCAGGTCGTCCCAGCGCCCCTCGGTGGCGGCCGCGTGCATGGCCTCGGTGAGGGTCATCACCGCGTCGAGGTCGCAGAAGGCGGCGTTCATGCGCCAACGCCTGCCGCGGGCACCTGGCGGGCTTCCGCCGGAATGGCCACCCAGCTGTCGCGGATCTGGCCCAGCAGGCCGGCCACTTCATCGAGCGCCGCGGCGTCGGCGTGCAGGTTGGCCTGCAGCAGGCGGCGGGCCATGTAGTCGTAAAGGGCGTCCAGGCGCTCGGTGAGCGACGGATCCACGTCGTGGTTCAGGCCGCCCTGCAGGCCGCCGATGATTTCGATGGCCTTGGAGATGGCCTCGCCGCGGGCGGCGATGTTGCCCGTGGCGATGCATGCCACGGCCAGCCGGATGCGCTCGAGGGCACCGTCCATCAGGAGCGTGATCAGGCCGTGCGCGTCGGCGGCCTCGATGCCACCGCCGGTACGGACCTGCTGGTAGGCGCCTGCGCCACGGGAGTATCCCAATGCCATGTCGTGTCGTTCCTGCTGGAATTACTTGTTCGAGTTGGTCAGCGCGTCGAACTGCTGCTGGAGGTAGCTGCTGGTGCTGCTGAGCTTGGTCATCATGGTGTCCAGCGCCGTGTACTGCTTGGTCAGGCGCGTGGTGTAGTCCGTCATCTGCAGGTCGTAGGCGTCCTGCTGGTCGGAGAGATCCTTGGCTTTCGTGTTGAGGTTGGCCGTGCGCTGGGTGAGGATGCCCGTCGACGAGGTCCAGCCCGTGATCAGCTTGTCGAGCTTCGGCGCGAGGCCGTTGGTGCCGCTAAGCAGGTTCTGGGTGTCCTTCGGGTTCGTCGCCAGCGCCTTGGTGAGCTTGGTCGAATCAAACTTCAGGGTGCCATCGACCTGGAACGACACGCCCAGGTCGCTGAGCGACTTGGGCGCGCCCGCCGCGCCGCCAGCGACCTGCGAGCCGAGCAGCGTGGATACCTGGCTCTTGATGCCCATGACCGTGGCGTCGCCGATAAGGGCACCGACCTGGTTGTTGGTCGCGTCGTACTTGGTCAGGGTCTGGTAGGTGGAAATGAACGAGTTATAGGCCGTGACCATGCTCTGCATCGCATTGGTGACCGCCGAGGTATCGTTCGTGATGTTGACGCTACTGGTGCCTTCCTTCGCCAGCGTGAGGGTCACGCCGTCGATGGCCGTGGCCACGGTGTTGGTGGCGCTGGTGGCCGCGGTGCCGTCGATGGTGAACTCGGCATCCTGCGCCTTGACCGTGGCGGTATCCGTCGCCGGGTCGAAGGCCAGTTTCGATAGCCCGCCGTCGCCACCACTGGCGCTGACGGTGAAGGCATTGGCCGCGCCCGTGGCAGTGGAGGTCAGCACCAGGTGGGCGCCATCCGAGCCGGTCACGATGGCGGCCGAGACACCGGGGTTATCCGATGCCTTGTTGATCTTGTCGCGGATATCCTGCAGCGCGTTGGCCGAGGAATCGATGTCCAGGTTCATGGACTTGCCGCCGACCGAGACGGTCAGCGTGCCCGTGCCGACGGCCGTCTTGGCGTCGGTGACAGCGGTTGAGGTGCTCTTCTGCGCCGTGGCGAGCTTGCTGACGACGATGTTATAGCTGCCCGGCTGCGCGGTGGCGTCGGTCGTGGCGCTCAGGATGGTGGAGTCACCCACCGAGGTTTTCTGGGTGGTGAACGCCGTGCCGTCGGTCAGCGCCTTGATGGCGCTTTGCAGGCTCGTCAGCGACGAGGTGAAATTGCCGACGGCGGAAATCTGGGTGGTGTTGGCCGTGACAGCGGCCGAGAGCTGCTTGTCTTTCGCCGCGCGCTTGTTGGCGACGAGGTTCGACACGATCGACGCGACGTCGATGGAGCTGGAACCCAAGGTAGGTGTAGTGGTGGCCATGAAGCTCTCCTTGAAGACGCCTCACTGCCCTGGGCGCCAATTTGTCGACGGGCGGCACTGCAAGCAGGGCCACCCGTGACAATTAAGCAATTAGCCTGCCAACCCCGGGGCCTGGCCCCGGGGGAGGCGGAGCTCCGGGCGATTAGCCGAGGAGCTTGGTCACGATCTGCTGCGACTGGTTCGCGGTGGCGAGCACCGAAACACCGGCCTGCTGCAGGATCTGCGCCGAGGACATGTTCGCCGTTTCCTGGGCGAAGTCGGCGTCGGTGATGGCCGACTTCGACGAGGTCAGGTTCTGCGAGATGTTCTGCAGGTTCGAGATGGTGGACTCGAAGCGGTTCTGCACCGCGCCGAGGGTGGAGCGCAGGTCGGACACCGACTGCAGGGCCGCGTCGATGCGGTTGATGGTGTCGTTGGCACCGTCGACCGTCTTGACGCTCGCGTCGGCCAGCGTGCTGGTCGTCGAGACCGCGACGTCACCGGCCGTGAAGCCAGCGCCAGCGGCGCCCGTGCCGCCCACGGTCATCTTCTGCGAGGACGCGAACTTGAGCGAACCATCCTGCGCGACGTAGGCGTTGACGCCCTCGCCCGACTTGGCATTGATGGCATCGGCCAGGTCCTGCGTGCTCTTGAAGGTGCCCGAGATATCGAACGCGGCGTTGTCACCGACCTTGAGGGTCAGGGCGCCAGCGGCGAGGGTGAGGCTGCTGGCCGCGCCGGCCGGGACATCGGCGGTGCCGGCGGTCGAGGTCGTCGTACCGAACAGCGTGGCGGCGTCCGTACCGGCAACGGTCGGCGAGGTCGCGCCATTGGCATCGTTCGTGAAGGTGAACGTGCCACCCGTCTGGCTGGCCGTGACGCCCGCGCCGGCGGCCGACAGCTGGTTGTTGATTTCAGTGGCGAGGCCGGCGGCATTGTTGTAGTTGCCGGTCAGGTTGACGGTCTTG
The DNA here is from genome assembly GCF_000964085.1 of Luteibacter yeojuensis. Classification (GTDB taxonomy): domain Bacteria; phylum Pseudomonadota; class Gammaproteobacteria; order Xanthomonadales; family Rhodanobacteraceae; genus Luteibacter; species Luteibacter yeojuensis_A. The sequence continues at coordinate 37,373 of NZ_JZRB01000010.1, read as the reverse complement.
CCAGCAACGGTGAACGAGGCGTTGGTCGTCGAGAAGTCGAAGTTCGTGGTGGCCGAACCGGCGACCGTCGTACCCTTGGTGCCCGCGACAGCGGCGCTGCCCGTGAAGGTCGGCGTAGCCGAACCGACGGCCAGCTGGCCGACCTGGTTGGCCTTCATGCCCTTGTCGAGGCCGACGGTGATGACTTCACCGACGTTGGCGCCGACCTGGAAGCTGAGCTGGTTGGCCGAGCCGTCCAGCACCTTCATGCCGTTGAAGTTGGTCTGCGTGGCGATACGGGTCACTTCCGACAGACGCTGCTGCACTTCGGCGTCGAGGGCGGCGCGGTCGCTCGAGGAGTTCGAGGCGTTGGTGGACTGCACGGCCAGCTCGCGGATGCGCTGCAGGTTGTTCGTGACTTCGTCCAGGGCCGATTCGGTGGTCTGCGACAGCGAGATACCGTCGTTGGCGTTCTGCACGGCGCGGTTCAGACCGTTGATCTGGGTCGTCATGCGGGTGGAGATGGCGAGGCCGGCGGCGTCGTCCTTCGCGCTGTTGATGCGGTTGCCCGACGACAGGCGCTCGATGGCCGAGGACAGCTTGGTCTGCGAGGTGCTGAGGTTGCGCTGGGCATTCAGCGACATCACGTTGGTGTTGATGGTCAGAGACATGGTTTTGATCCTGTGTTTAACGGAACCGTTGGGCCGGATTAGTTGCGGCGTAGTCCGGCGGGGTTCCGAAAGGGAAGCCTTCCGCCTCAGAGAGGTTTACGGCACGCCGGGAGGAAACTTGAGAACTTTTTCTACCTGTCAACAGTTATTTTTTGACTGCTGGCTGGGTATCGGCACGGCTGCGCCGGGGTTTAGGCTTTCTTCCACGCAAAAAAGGGCAACCGAAGGTGTCGCAAGAAACCGTGGCGTGGTGGCGACCGCCCGGCAAAACCATTACCTGGGTGGGCCTCTGGGGGGCCCTTCCCTATGAAGCGGGTTACTTGAGGTAGCTGAACAGGGTGAGGTTCTGCATCTTCACGTAGGCCTGCTGGGCGGCGTCCAGGGCCGTCTGCTGCTGCGAGAACTTGCTGATGGCGCTGGCGTAGTCGAGCTCGGTCAGGTCGCTGAGGGTGCTGTCGTAGCCTAGCTTCTGGTCGGCGCCGATCTGGGTCTGCTGGTCGAGCGTGTTCATCCGCGCGCCGATCTTGGTGCGCGTATCGAGGAAGCTGGTCTGCGCCTGGTCGAGGTTCTGCAGGTTCGCGTTGATGGTGTTCGTCATGCCGGCGCCGCCGCCCGGGGTCTCGAACGCGTTGATGATGTTCGCCACGGTGGAGAACACATCCTGCGACGACGACGGTGCGACGGTGAACGAATCACCCGCCGCCGGGTTGCCGGTGACATTGAGCTGCGCGCCCTTGAAGCTGATGGCGCCGCTCGCGCCGTCATAGGTGCCCGTGGATACCGGCGGGTCGGCCGGATCGGCATTGACGTCGCGCACTTCGTACGTGGTCGGCGAAGTGAACGTCACCGAGTACGTCTTGCCATCCCACTGCGAGGCATCGGTGACCGAGGTGCTGCCGATGACGCCGGTGCCCGTGTTCGCGCCCGCCGTGGTGGTGAACGTGCCATTGCCACCACGGATGGCCATGAACACATCGGCGCCGTTATCGCCCGTCGCCACCTGCATGCCTGGCGCGGCCGCGACCATGCGCTGGCCCTGGTCGCCGTTGTAGCTGACGGAAAGGTTGGTCTGCGAGAACGGCTGCGTGGTGGTACGCGAGCCGGCGAAGATGTATTCGCCCTGCCCGTCCTTCGTGTTCGCGAGGCTGACCAGCTGCTGCATGGTCTGGCGCAGCTCGGTGGCGATGGACTGGCGCGACTCGTCGGTCTGCGTACCGTTCGTACCCTGCAGGGTCAGCGTGCGGATGCGGTCGAGGATGTCGTTGGCCGACGACAGCGCGGTCTCCTCGGTGGAGAGGCGCGTGTTGGCCATGCCGATGTTGCGCGTGTACTGGTCGTTCTGCGCGCTCGCCGAGCTGACGTCGACGGCGCGCGCGGCGGCGGCCGGGTTGTCGGACGGCGACTGGATGGCCTTGCCGTTGCCGAGCGCCAGCTGCGTCTGCGACAGCTGGTACTGCCTGTCGAGCATGGCGTTGACGGCCTGCTGCGAGCCCCAGGAAGTGGAAATGCGCATGGTTAGCCTCGCACCGCGGAAAGAAGGGAATCGAAGATGGTGTTCGCCGCGTTGATGACCTGGGCGGAAGCCGCGTAAGCCTGCTGGAAGCGCAGGAGGTTGGCGGCTTCCTCGTCCATGTTCACGCCCGACAGGCTCTGCTGCGCGGCGTTGGCGTTGTCGAGGATGCTCTGCTGGGCATCGAGCGCGGTGTTGGCCTGCGCACCCGCGGTACCCACCTGCGAGATGAGCTGGCTGTACGACTTGTTGACGCTGGTGACGCCGTTATCGAGCACGCCCTTGTTGTTGACCGAGGCCAGCGCCAGCGCATTGCCGTTGTCGCCGCTCTGCGAGCCGGCGGGCTTGACCGAGAACGAATCGTTGGCCGCCGGCGCGCCGGTGAGCTTCAGCGTCCAGCCGTTGCCGGTGATGGTGTCGCCATCGGCGTAGGCCTGCGGCGCACCACCGTTGATGGTGTACGTCGTTGGCGAGGTGAACTGGATGGTTACCGGCGTGTTGAAGTTCGCGTTACCCACGTCGGTGACCGTGAGGTTGCCGAGCACGGCCTTGCCGGTGTTGCCCGCTCCCTTGGTGGCGGAAAGCGGGCCCGACGCGGCGATCTTGTTGGTATCGGTGACGGCCACGCTGATGGCCGAGGCGGCGTTGCGCGTCGGCTGGATCTGGAAGCTATCGCCCGCGACGGCGCCCGCGCCCACGGTGAGCTTCATGCCGTCGAGCACGAACGGGTCGGCGGCCGTGCCCGTGCCCGTCATGGGCGTGGTGACGCCCTGCGAGTTAGTGGCCGACCAGTTCACGCCGTCGAAGCGCACGGTGTAGTCGTTGGCGGAGAGCTTGCCCACGTCGCCGAAGGTGGCCGTGATGCTGCCCGTGCCCTTGTTGTTGGTGCTGTTGAACACCGCCGGGTCGGCGATGTTGAAGAAATTGCCGCCGGCATCGCCATTGAGGTCGAGGCCCTGGGCGTGCTGCTGGTTGAAGGCGGTGGTGAGCGCCACGGCCGAGCGGCCCAGCTGGTTGCGCGCCGGGTCGAGCACGTTGGTGCGGAAATCGATGGTGGCCCCGAGCGAGCCGGAACCCACCTGGCTGGTGATGACGCTGCCGCCCGGGCCCGTGATCTCGAGGCGCGAGGAATCGTACTGGTTGGTGGCCGTGCCCAGCTGCGTGCTGCTGGTGGCGCTGACCAGGGGCTGGCCGTTGCCGATGGTCACCGTCACCATGTGGTCGGTGTTGGTCGTGGTGCTGACGCCGATGATCGACGACAGCTTGGCGATGGCCTGGTCGCGCGTATCGAGCAGGTCGTTCGGCTCGGCACCGCCCGCGTAGGCCTTCTGGATCTGGCCGTTGAGGTCGGCGATGCTCTTGGCGAGCGAGTTGATGTCGGCGACCGCGCTGGTGATCTGCTGGTTCGTCTGCTGGTCGATCTGCTGGAACTGGGTGGCCAGCGAGCGGTACGTGGCCACGAGCGAGCTGGCCTTGCCGAGCATGGCCTGGCGGCTGGCCGTATCCACCGGCGAATTCGACAGGTCGCTCACCGCGCCGAAGAAGCCATCGAGGGCCGTCTGCAGGTTGGCCGACCCGCTGACGACGTTGTTCACCGAAGCGGTGAGCGTGGCGTACTGCGAGGCACGGCTCTGGCTGGACGTGGCCGACCACACCTGCTGGGTGAGGAACTGGCTGTAGCTGCGCTGCACGCTGACGGCATCGGCGCCCTGGCCGATGTACATGCCGCCGTTGTACTGCGGCGCGCGGGCGTTGAACGACGTCGTCTGGCGCGTGTAGCCAGCCGTGTTGACGTTGCTGATGTTGTGGCCAACGGTGGAGAGGCCCACTTGCGAGGCAAGCAGCCCGGAGACACCGGTGGAGAGCAGGTCGGCCATCGTCGTTTCCTATCCTTTTTTACAGATCCGCCGCGATGTGCTTCAGGGCCTCGAGGGCCTGCTTCATCACCGGGCCATTCGCGATATCGGTGAGCTTCTGCGCGTAGCTGGGGTCGGTGGCGTAGCCGCCCTGGGTCAGCGCCTTGGCAAAGCCGGCGATATCGTCGCCGCGGCCGAGCGCATGCGCGTAGCGCGGGCTGCTGGCGACCATGTCGGCGTAATCACTGAACGACTGCGACGGCGAGTCGTAGGCGCGGAAGCTATCCTTCTTGCGCACGGCCACGCCGTTTTCGTATTCGAGGGTGGGCACGTTGACGCGCTTGCCGTCCCAGCTGCTGCCGGCCTTGATGCCGAACATGTTGAAGCTGTTGGTGTTGCCCTGGGCCGGCATGTGCTTGCCCCAACCGGTTTCGAGCGCCGCCTGCGCCAGCAGCGCACGCACCGAGACACCAAGCTTCTTCGCGGCTTCGATGGCGTGCGGCGCGAACTTCTGCACGAAGTCCTGCGGGCTGTCGATGGAACCGACGGCGTTGGCCACGGCCGAGGCGCCCTGCCCCACGGCACGCCCCGCGCTGCCGAGGATGTGCTCGAGCGAGTTCATGAGGCCGCTGTCCTGGTCCGACTTGGACGACACGGCATCGACGGTGGACGCCGAGCCGCTGACGCCATCGAACAGGCCGTTGTCACGATCGGTACCGGAGGTGCTTGCGCTGCCGCCCAGCTGGCGGATGAGCATGTCGGCGATGCCCATGCCCTTGCCTTGCGACAGCGTGACCGAGAGCTGGTGGTCGAGCATGTCGCGGTACGAGTTGGCCGCCGACGAACCCATGATGTCGTCGCCGATGGCGGCGTTCGCGTCGCGCATCGACTTCAGCATCATCTGGGTGAAGATGGATTCGAACTGCTTGGCGACCGTGGGCAGCGCGCCCTTGGAATCCTTCTGCGCGGCCGAACGCAGGCCGGCGAACGCGGACATGTCCGCGTAGTTGCCAAGCGCCTGGGTATCGACCGAGGTAGCCATGTCAGATCACCACCAGCTCGGCGCGCAGGGCACCGGATTCCTTCAGGGCCTGCAGGATCGAGATGAGGTCGCTCGGCGAGGCGCCGACCTGGTTCACCGCCCGCACGATCGAATCCAGGCTGGTGCCCGGGCCGAACTTGAACATGTGGCCGCCGTTTTCGCTGACAGCCACCTGGCTGCTCGGCACGACGGCTGTCTGGCCGCGGCTGAAGGCGCCCGGCTGGCTTACCTGCGGCTGCTCGCTGATGGTGACCTGGATGGAGCCATGGGCCACGGCGGCGGCGCCGACCTTCACGTCGGAGCCGATGACCACGGTGCCGGTGCGCGAGTTGACGATGATGCGTGCCGGGGCATCGCCCGGGGTGACGTCGAGCTGCTGGATCGTGGCGAGCCACGATACGCGCTGCGACGGGTCCTGCGGGGCGCGCACGGCGATGGTGCCCGAGTCGACGGCGTTGGCGGTGCCCGCGCCGAAGTTCTGGTTCACGGCCTGCGCCACGCGGTTGGCCGTCATGAAGTCGGCGGTGTTGAGGTTGAGCATGATGTCGCCGCCCTTGTCGAACGACGTGGCGACGCTGCGCTCGATGCTGGCGCCGCCCGGGATGCGGCCGCTGGCGGAGATGTTCACCTGCACGCTGCTGCCGCTCTTGCCCTGCGCACTGACGCCGCCGACGATGACGCTGCCCTGCGCGATGGCGTACACCTGGCCATCGGCGCCCTTCAGCGGCGACATGAGCAGTTCGCCACCGCGGATGCTCTTGGCGTTGCCGATGGATGCCACGGTGACGTCGATCTTCTGGCCAGGCTTGGCGAACGGCGGGATCTCGGCGGTGATGGTGACGGCCGCGGCGTTCTTCAGCTGCGGGCGCACGTTCGCCGGCACGTTGACGCCGAACTGCTGGAGCATGTTCTCCAGGCTCTGCGTGGTGAACGGAGCCTGGCTGGTCTGGTCGCCGCTGCCATCGAGGCCCACGACGAGGCCATAGCCCACGAGCTGGTTGCTGCGCACGCCACCCACCTGGGCCAGGTCGCGGATCTTGTCGGCATGGGCCGGCAGGATCGCGAACAGGGCCAGGACGGCGGCGGCGGTGCGGAGGATGGTCTTCATCAGAACGGCATCCATTTCGAGTCGAAGAAGCGCGACAGCCAGCCGCGCGTGTTCGAATCGGCGAGCGTGCCCTTGCCGACGTATTCGATCTTGGCATCGGCCACGCGGCTGGACAGCACGACGTTGTCGTTGCCGATATCCTGCGGGCGCACGATGCCGGAGATGCGGACCAGCTCTTCACCCTGGTTGATGGTGAGCCACTTCTCGCCCTGCACGATCATGGCGCCGTTGGAGAGGCGCTGCGCCACCGTGACGGTGATCTCGCCGTTGAGCTGGTTGCTCTGGGTCGACGAGCCGTCGCCGGCGAACGAGTTGTTGGAGGCGAGGCTGCTGTCGGCGGTGCGGCCACCGATCTTCAGGCCGTGGCCGAGGATCGACGGCGCCGTGATGCTGTTGCCGTTCTTCTTGTTCGTGGCGGTGGCGGCCTTCTTGCTGGCCTGCGTGCTTTCCACCAGCGTGATGGTGAGGATATCGCCCACGCGGTGCGCGCGCGGGTCGGCGAACAGCTCCATGTTCTGCTGGTCGGCATAGATGGAGCCGGTGGCCTGCGCCGGCGCGACCGGGGCGACCGGCAGCGTGGCGCTGTACATCGGCTTCGGCGTCGGCGGCACGATGGCGCAACCAGCGAGGCTGGCGATGGGCAGCGCGGCGAGGATGAGGCGGGCGAAGGGGCGGGTCATGGCGGTGGTCATCAGGTGTGCTGGGTGATGAACTGCAGCATCTGGTCGGCCGCGGAGATCGCCTTCGAGTTCATTTCGTAGGCGCGCTGCGTCTCGATCATGTTCACCATTTCCTCGACCACGTTGACGTTCGACGTTTCGAGGGCGTTCTGCTGGAGCGTGCCGAGGCCGTTCAGGCCCGCGGTGCCCGTCTGCGGCGTGCCGCTGGCCGCTGTTTCGAGGTAGAGGTTGTCGCCACGCGGCTCGAGGCCGGCGGGGTTCACGAAATCGGCGAGCTGGATCGTGCCGACCTGGGTGGAGGCCGAGCTGCCCGTGGTGGTGACGCTGACGGTGCCGTCCTTGCCGATGGACACGGTGGAGGCATTGGCCGGGAGCGTGATGGCGGGCTCGAGGGGGTAGCCGTCGCTGGTGACGAGCTGGCCATCCTGGTCGCGCTTGAGCGAACCGTCGCGGGTGTAGCCCACGGTGCCGTCCGGCAGGGTCACCTGCAGGAAGCCGCGGCCGTCGATGCGGACGTCGAGCGGGTTATCGGTCTGCTGGGAGCCGCCCTGCTCGAACATTTTCTGCGTACCGACGACGCGGACACCGGTACCGATCATGAAGCCGGTGGGCGAGGTGTTCTGCTCGGTGACCTGGGCGCCGGCCTGCCCGCGGTTCTGGTAGGCCAGGTCTTCGAACTCGGCGCGGGCGCGCTTGAAGCCCGTGGTGTTCGTGTTGGCCAGGTTGTTCGAGACGACATCCATGCGCGTCTGCTGCGCATCGAGGCCGGTCTTGGCGATCCAGAGGGACGTGAACATCGTTGACTCCCGCGCGGTTTGCGCTTGCTGTGCCGGCGACGGTTTTGCGTCGCGCGGCGGTGGTTACCCCACCTGTAGCAATTTCGATGCCGACTGGGCGTTTTCGTCCGCCGATTTGATCGATCGCACCTGCATTTCGTATTCGCGGGAGAGCGAGATCATCTTCACGAGCACGTCGGAAGGGTTGACGTTGCTGGCTTCCAGGGCCCCGGAGACCACGCGGGTGTTGGCATCGGCCTCGGCCGTGCTGCCGTCACGCATATGCATGAGGCCGTCATCGCCGTAGGTGAGCTGGTCGTTGCCGGGGTTCACCAGCTTGATGCGGTCGACGGCGGTAAGCGTATTCGGCGACTGGCCGAGCGGCACGATGGAAATAGTGCCGTCCGAGCCGATCTTCAGGCTGGAAGCCTGCGGGATGGTGATGGGACCGCCGCCGCCCATGACGGCATTGCCACGCGCATCCGTCAAAAGACCGTCGGCGTCGACGCGCAGGTTGCCTGCGCGCGTGTAGCCTTCGACGCCGTCGGGGGTCTGGACCGCGATCCAGCCATTGCCCTGGACGGAGACATCCAGGTCGTTGCCGGTTTCCATCTGGTGGCCCTGGGTGGTATCCCAGCCGATCCCCTGCGCCACGCCGTTGATGCGCGACTGCAGGCCATCGCCCTGGACGGGCATGGCCTGGAATGCCGACAGCTCGGCCTTGAAGCCGGTGGTGTTGGCATTGGCCAGGTTGTGCGCGACTTCGGCCTGCGCCCGCATGGTCTGCGTGGCGCCGGTCATGGCGATGTATACGGAACGGTCCATGGCGGCTTCCCGTCTTAGTTACGGATGTTGATGATGGTCTGGGTCAGCTTGTCGTCGGTGGAGATGACCTGGGCGTTCGCCTGGTAGTTGCGCTGCGCCTTGATCATGTTCACCAGCTGGGCCGTCAGGTCGGCGGTGTTCGAGGCCTCGAGCGAGCCGGACTGGATCTGGCCCACGTCGCCCGAATTGGCCGCGCCACGGATGGGCTGGCCCGACTCGGCCGACGGCACCCAGTTGGTGTCGTTCAGCTGGCGCAGGCCTTCGTTGTTGGCGAAGGTGGCGATGGCCAGCTGGCCGATGGGGGTGCTCACGCCGTTGGAGTAGATGGCCGAGACGGTGCCGTCCTTCGCCACGTCGATCTTCGAGAACTTGCCCGCCGCGTAGCCGTCGTTCGTCACCGCCGTGGTGGCGTAGGTATCACCGAACTGGGTGACCTTGTTCAGGTCCAGGGTGATGTTCACCGGGTTGGCGCCCGGGTTCGGCGACGCGGCGCCGAAATTGAGCTTGCCGCCGGCCGGCGTGGTGATGGAGCCGCCCGAGCTGAAGGCCACCTGCTGGGCGGTACCCACCTGGGTGCCGTCCATGGTCATGTAGGCGTTCCAGGTGTTCGGGTTGGTGGCGTCCTTGGCGTAATAGACGTTCACGGTGTGCGAGGCACCGAGCGAGTCGTAGGCCTGGAACGTGGACATGTGGTTGTAGGTCTGGTCGTTCGTCGGGTCGAACGCTCCACCCGTGGGGGCCGTGTCGCTGGCCGGCAGGTTGGCGGTGAGGCCGACGTTGGCGCTGGCCCTGGCCGCGCTGGAGCCATTGATGATCTTCATGTCCTGAAGCGTGGACATGTCGTAGCCGCCCGAGGCCGTCGGCGGGTAGACCTGCACCGTGGCGCCCGTGGCGTTCACGATGTTGCCGTTGGCATCCGGGTGGAAGTTACCGGCGCGGGTATACGAATAGCCGGCACCGTCGCGGACCGTGAAGAAGCCCGCGCCACTGATGGCGAAATCGTACGAGTTGCCCGTCTGGGTGATGTTGCCGTCGCCGAACTGCTGGGCGATGTTGGTGAGGCGCACGCCGCTGCCGGCGGCCGTGGCGGAGAGGTTCTCGCCGGCCACCGAGTAGATCTGGCTGAACTCGGCGCGCGAGCCCTTGAAGCCCACGGTGTTGACGTTGGCGATGTTGTTGGCGGTCACTTCCAGGTCGGAAGAAGCCGCGTTGATGCCGCTGAGGGCGATATCGAAAGGCATGGTGGAGTCCTCTGGAATTACAGGATTTGCGCGATCTGGCTGAGCAGGGCACCGCCGTAACCGGCTACCTGCACGTAGGTACCGTCGGTGCCCGAGGCACCGACGCCTTCCACCTTGCCGCGCACGAACGTATCGATCGCGTCCGTGCCAGAGGTGGCGGAAATCTGGTAGACGCCGTCGGGCAGCTGCGTGCCGTCGTCGGTTTTGCCATCCCAGGTGAACTTGGTGAGGCCCGCATCCGGCTGGCCGAGGCCAATGGTGCGGACCACGTTGCCGGCCGAATCCTTGACCTGGACATTCACGTACGTGCCCGAGGTGCCGACGTTGACGGCGCCATCGAGCTCGCCGCTGGTCAGCTGGCCGGCCGACGACGGCACGAGCACTTCCTTGCCCACCAGCGAGGCCGCGCGGACGAACTGGTCGCCCGTGAGGTTCTTGGACAGGCTGTCGAACGAGGACTGGAGCTCCTGCGTGGCCGCGACCTGCGAGAACTGCGCCATCTGGGCCACCATCTGGGTGGAATCCATGGGCTTGGTCGGGTCCTGGTTGGTCATCTGGGTGACCATCAGCTTCAGGAAATCGGACTGGCTCAGGGTCTGCTGCTGCAGCTGGCCCGATGAACCCGTGGTAGTGGTGTTGCTGGTGGAGCTGACGGAATCGACCATGGGAGGGGGCCTTATTTGCCGAGGTCCAGCGTCTTCTGCATGAGCTGCTTGGCGCTGTTCATGACTTCGACGTTGTTCTGGTAGGAGCGCGACGCGGAGATCATGTTGACCAGCTCGTCGACCGGGTTGACGTTGCTCTGCCACACGTTGCCGTTGGCGTCGGCCATGGGGTTGGAGGGCTCGTAGCGGGCCTGCACGGGCGCCTGGCTTTCGGTGATGCCCATGGCGCGCACGCCCTCGTTCTCCATCTGGCCGTTCACCTGGGCCTGGACGGTCGAGAACATGGGCTGTTTGGCGCGGTAGGCGCCTGCCTCGCTGCTGGCCACGCTGTCGGCGTTGGCCATGTTGCTGGCGGTGGTGTTCAGGCGGGCGGACTGCGCCGCCATGCCCGAGCCGGCGACGTCGAAGATCTTCAGCAGGCTCATGAGCTGCCTCCGGTGATGGCGGTGCGCATCATCTTGATTTGCGCGGTGATGAAGCTCAGCGACGCCTGGTAATGGATGGCGTTGCCGGCGAACTGGGCCTGCTCGACCTGGGTATCCACGGTGTTGCCGTCCATGGACGGCTGCGTGGCGACGCGGTAGGCAAGCTGGTTGGCATCGGCGCCGGCAAAGGCCGGGTTGCCGCCGATGTGGCCGGATTCGGTGGCGGCCATGGCCAGCTGGTTGCCGTCCTGGGCGCCGGTGGCGGCCATGAGGGCCTTGCGGAAGTCGACATCGCGGGCGAGGAAGCCCGGGGTATCGGCGTTGGCGAGGTTCGACGAAATGACTTCCGCACGGCGCTGCCACAGGTTCAGCGCCTGTGGGTGCATGCCGAGCAGCGGATCCGGTTTGTCGATCATGGGCTTGGGCCCCCGTGGGTTTCTGGCCCGTGGGGATCAGCAAGAGGCGTGCCACGCCCTGCCCCGGAACGCGAAACGGCGCCGTGGCGCCGTTTGCGGGGTTTCTGAGCGGCGACCTGTTGCGGGGCGCCGGTTTTCCGACGCCACCGGACGGCGCCGGGGCGACGTAGGGCCGTCGCGGGGCGTCAGGCCGGGAGCAGCTCCAGCACGGCCGTGGCCAGCACTTCGGGCTGGAACTTGGCGATGAAGCGGTCGGCGCCCACGCGGGCCACCATGGCCTCGTTGAACACGCCGCTGAGCGAGCTGTGCAGCAGCACCGGCAGCTTGCGCAGGGCGGCATCCTCGCGGATGGCGCGGGTGAGCGCGTAACCATCCATCGAGGGCATTTCGATGTCGGACACCACCAGGTTCACGCGATCGTCGGCCGGGCCGGTGGCCAGGCGACGGAGCATGTCCAGGCCCTCCATGCCGTCCTTTGCCACCACGCATTCCAGGTCGAGCTTGCGGAACAGGTCGGCCAGCTGGGTGCGGGCCACCAGCGAATCGTCCACCACCAGCACACGGCGGGTGCCGGCATGCTGCACATGGGCGGCCTGCTGCAGCTTGTCGGAGAGCTCCACCTGCTGCGGGTTTACGGCGGCGAGCACCTGCTCCACGTCCACCACCGCCATCAGGTCGCCGTCGAGGCGGGTCACCGCGTTAACGCGGGCGCCATAGCCCAGCGCCGGCGGCGGGGCGGCCATCTGGCCGCCGTCGACGTGCACGATGCGATCGACGTCGGAGACGAGGAAACCCTGCACGGAGCGGCTGAACTCGGTGACGATGAGGTGGGCGCCCTCCGCCGCGGCCAGCGGCGGGTAGCCCATGGCGGCGGCGAGGTCGATCACGGGGATGGTCTGGCCGCGGTAATCGAAGCTGCCGGCCACCAGCTCATGCATGCTGGGCATGCGCTCGAGCCGCGGGCGGCGCAGCACCTCGCGAACCTTGAACACGTTGATGCCGAACGCCTGCCTGTCGCCCAGCCGGAACAGCAGCATGGCCACGCGGTTATGGCCCGCCAGGCGGGTGAAGGTTTCCACGGTATCGAGGAGCGGACGGGCCATGGTGCGTTGGCTGCATAGGTAAAGGTGTTCCCGGGTTATCGACGCCTTGTCCGTTTCCTTGACCCATCGGCGCCCCTCATTTGTGGGAGCGCGCTTGCGCGCGATGGGGCCTTCGGCAAGTACATCGCGCGCAAGCGCGCTCCCACAGGGTGTCGGCCCCACTCATGGCACGGGCTTTGCTTAACTCAAGTCCCGAAGCCCCCGACCGATGAAGTGGGGCGACCCTATCTAACGAGCGTAAGCACGACATGACCCTGCTCTGGAGCCAGCACGTCCGCCTCCTCGCCCACGCCGCCGCCTCGGGCGACGCCGCGCGCGTCCGCGCCCTGTCGGCGCAGTACCCGGCGGCCGCCAGCGCGCTGGGCGCGCTGCTTACGCCGCCGAAGGCCGAACCGCGCACGGCGGCCGCTACCACCATCCAGGCCATCGAGCAGCAGGGCATGGCGCTGACCAACGCCCAGGCCCTTGGCGTTACGCTGCAGGAACTGGGCGCGTCGGTCGATGCCGGGCGTGACGCCGCCAGCCGTTTGACGGAAGCGAGCGCCGGAATTTCGACGGCAGTGGAGCAGGCCCATGCGGGCGTGGCCTCCATGGGTAGCGTGGGCAGCGAAGGTGTCGCCACCGCCGGCGACCTCGATGGCCAGCTCCGCCTGCTGCGCACCGCGCTGGCCGGCATGAGCCGCAACCACGCCCAGTTTTCCGACTACTTCACCGCCATCCGCAAGCTCACCGCGGCGGTGCAGGATATCGCCCACCAGACCAACCTCGTGGCGCTCAACGCCGCCATCGAAGCGGCCCGCGCCGGCGAAGCCGGCCGCGGCTTCGCCGTGGTGGCCGACGAAGTGAAGCAGCTCGCTGAGAAGACCACCCAGGCCACGGCCGAGATCGACCAGGTGACCCACGCGGTGGGCGAGTTCTCGCACCAGCTCGACGACGCCGTGCAGGGCAGCCTGCGCCGCATCGACATGACTCAGTCCGGCGTGGCGGGCATGCAGGCCGCCATGGGCCGCATCGACGACGTGGTGCGCGGTGCGCGTGGCAGCCTCGATGCCGCCCGCCAGGGCCTTGGCGCGCTGCAGGGCCGCGTGGCCACCGTGCAGTCGGGCCAGGCCACCCTGGCCCGCGTGGCGCAGGAAACCCGCCGCCAGGCCGATGCGGCGGCGCGTGCCACCGTGCTCGCGCACCGCCTGGGTCTCGCCAAGCTCGAAACCGAAGGTTCACTCGACGCCGCCACGCTCAGCCAGATGATCCGCGAGGCCTGCCAGGGCCTGCGCTTCGCGGTGGAGCTGGCTTCGCGCGACCCGGCCGGCCTCGACCGCCGCTGGCTCGACACCACCCCGCTACTGCGTTGCATCGAGCAGCTGCGGGTGCGACGGGCCGATGGCTCGGCCGACGCCGTGCATGCCGCCGCCGAACGCTTCGGCGCGCAGGCGTCGCAGTACGCCATCGTGCTGGGCGAGGGCCGCCACGCGGATGCCAGCCACATGGTGGCTGGCCTGCTGAAGGAACTCGACGCGATCGTCCAGGGCCTCTCCGCCGCCCTGGCGGTGCGCGCGGCATGATCCACCGCCTCGCCCGGGGTGCCGTCGTGGCCGGCCTGCTCTGCTGCCCGCTTGCCGCGGCCGCCGGGCAGTCGCTGGAGGCCATCCGGTCATCCGCCGTGGCGTGGCTGCAACAGAACCGCACCTTGCCCGGCGCCCGCATGGTGGCCGAGGCCGACCCACTCGACAGCCGCCTGCGGCTGGCCGATTGCGGCGCCCCGCTCGATGTTTCCCTGCCGGGCAACCGGCCCCTGGGGGCAAGGGTCAGCGTCGTCGTCCATTGCCCCGTACCGGGCGGCTGGACGGCCCGCGTGCCGGTGCGGGTGCAGATGTTCACCAACGTCCTGGTCACCACGCGCCCGCTGGCGCGCGGCGACGGCCTGGGCGCGGGCGATGTCCGCGCCGAGGAACGCGATGTCGCCAGCCTGGCCTACGGCTACGTGGCCGGGCTGGACCAGATCGACGGGCGCGCCCTGGCGCGCCCCCTCAATGCCGGCACCGTGCTGACGCCGGGCATGCTCGCGGGCCGCCAGGCCGTGCGGGTAGGCGATGCGGTCAGCATGGAAGCCAGCGTGGACGGCGTGGTCATCCGCGCCGATGGCGTGGCGATGGGTGCCGGCGATGCCGGTGCCAGGGTCAAGGTCCGCAATGCGTCGTCAGGGAAGATCCTCGACGCGGTCGTCAGCGGGCCGGGGGCTGTCGCCGTCCTGCCATGAACAAAGTACGAATCCGGTCACATTTCGCCGGATAGCGCCAGTTAAAGTTTGCGTCCCGAGGGCCGATACAGGTCTCGAAGGACACAAGCTCCGAGGGATACACCCATGACGACCCCGATTAAACCGGGCATCCAGCCCCAGCAGCCGCCGGTGCAGCTGCGTACGCAAAGCCAGGCCGCGGGCGCTTCCGCCAAGGCCGATGGCGCCGCGTCCGTGCGCCCGACCGACGACAGCGTGAAGCTCACCGATTCCGCCAAGGCCCTGGACGCGGCCAGCCGCGCGGATGGCATCGACAGCAAGCGCGTGGAGGAACTCCGCGCCAAGATCGCCGACGGCAGCTACAAGCCCGACGCCCAGGCCATCGCCAGCAAGTTCCTGGCCATGGAAGCCCAGATGGGTGGCAACGCGTGAACGCTGGCAGCCGCGACTTCGACACCGCGCTCAGCGCCGTGATGGGCGACCTCGCCCGCGAGGTCGACGCGCTGCACGCGTGCCTGGTCGAAGAGCGCATGGCGCTCGACCAGGCCAACAGCGATGCCCTGCAGAACGCCACGCGCAGCAAGGGCCACCTGCTCGACCGCATCGACCGGCTCGACACCGAGCGCCGCCAGCTGAGCCAGGCTGGCGGCATCGACAGCGCGAACGACGCCCGCTGGGCGCATACGTTCGAGCGCATCCGCGAGTGCCGGCTCATCAATGAAACGAACGGACGCATCGTCAGCCAGCGCATCGGGCATGTCCGCCAGGCGCTGGCGCTGATATCGGGCGATTCCACGGGTGGCACCGCCGCCACCTACGGGCCAAGGGGCACCACCCAGGTCCGGCTGCGCTCAGGGACACTCGCGCAGGCCTGATCCACGCAACACATCCCGCCCACCGTTTGGCTCAAGAAGAAGGCAATGGCAGTGAATCCCCAGGCGGCAGCGGTGAACGACGACGGTTTCCTTCCCATCGTCCGCGTCCCCATCCTTGACCGCAGGCAGGCACTGTTCGCCTACGAGCTCCTCTTCCCGCGGCCGGCCGGCACCGACGCCGATGCCGCCGCCACGGCGCACACGCAGGCCACGCTCAGCGCCATCGCCGACGGCAGCCTCAAGCGCCTCGTCCGCGACAACCGCGCGTTCCTGCACATGACGCGCGACCTGGTGCTCGAGCACGCGGGCATCCTGCGCCACAACGCGCGCCTGGGTGCCAGCATCAGCGCCGACATCGGCAACGACGACGAGCTGCTGGGCAAGCTGCGCGAGCTGAAGGGCCACGGCTGCCTGCTGATGCTCGAAGACTTCAACCTGCCCGCCGACCCGGCCCATCGTGCCGGCGTCGACGCGCTGCTGCGCATCGTGCAGTTCGCCAAGGTGGCGGTGGACCACCGCCACCCGGTGGCCGCGCGGGCGCACATGGATTACGTGCACGCCTTCGGCGTCAAGGTCATCGTCACCGGCATCGACACCCACGAAACATTCGCCGACTACGCCGACCAGGACGTGGACGGCTTCCAGGGCAAGTACCTGCTGCGCCCCGAGCGCGTGGACATGCCCCGCCTCACGCCAAGCAAGCTGGGCGTGCTGCGCCTCGTCGGCGCGCTGCAGGATCCGGATAACGGCCCGGTGGAACTGGGCAAGATCATCCGCGACGACGCCATCCTCAGCTACAAGCTGCTGGGCTGCGTCAACTCCGCGTACTTCGCCCTGCCCCGCCAGCTGAAATCGGTGGAGCAGGCCGCGGTGTTCTTCGGCGTCAACCGCATGCGCAACTGGATCTTCACCATGGCCGTGTCGGGCATGGACGAACGGCCACCCGAGCTGCTCCGCCAGGCGCTCATCCGCGCGAACATGTGCGAGAAGCTCGCACGCTCGATCAAGCCCGACCTGCAGGAAATGGCCTTCACCGCCGGCCTGTTCTCGCTGCTGGACGCGCTGATGAACGTCTCGATGGCCTATGTGCTCGAGCACCTGCCGCTCGCCATCGAGATCCGCGAAGCCCTGCTCGAAGGCACGGGCCCGTTCGCGCCGATCCTCGACCAGATCCGCCACTGGGAACAGGGCGAAGTGGAAGGCGGCGCGGCGCAGGACGAGCAGCACATGCAGCAGATGGCGGCACTCTATGTCGACGCCACCGATTGGGCCGACCATGTGTACGCGTTCGCGGAATAGGTAACCCTGGCGCGCGTCAGGCTACGCCTGGCGCGATGACGTGGATCACCACGTACTGCCACGCCAGCATCAGCGCCATCGCGATCATCACGAAAAGGGTAAGCCCCGCGCCCACCGCGCGGCCAGCCGACATGCCCGGCGTGGCCGACAGGCCCACGGCATGCGTGATGCGGCCCAGGACCAGCACGATGCCGAACACGTGCAGCAGCACGGGCAAGGTCTGGTTGAGCTCGAGCACCAGCAGCAGGATAAGGGCCAGCGGCACGTATTCGATGGCGTTGCCATGCGCGCGCACGGCGCAGGCGAGCTTGCGGTTGCCGCCATCGCCCAGCCCGATGCTGGTGTTACGCCGCAGCAGCATGACGCGCACCGCCATGCCAAGCATCAGCAACGCCAGCAAGGCGGCGTAGAGACCCGTGATGCGCATGCGTGCTCCTGGTGGTTCAGTGGTGGGCGTGGCCAGCCCGGTGCTGGACGCGCCAGATGGCCAGGCCGGCACCGAGGACGGCGAACAGCAACCATACGCTGGCGGCCATGGCGTCGCCAGCCAGCCACATGGCACCGGCGACCGCCGAGACGGCCACCACGCCCATGCCGATGGCGAAGAGGATGTCTTTACGGAAACGGCCACCGCAGCAGAGCAGCAGCACGCCGGCGATGGCGAGCGCATAGGCCCCCGCGCGGACCGGCACCACCGCCGCGGGCGGCTCGGGTAGCGCGGGCAGCACGTCGAGCAGGCTGCGGTCACCCACCTGCACGTCGAACCCGGGCTGCCCCTCGGGTGCCGAGCGCGACGGCACCAGCGTGTCGCCATCGATCTGGGCGAGCACGGTCATGTCCTGCAGTGGCACGGCTTCCCAGCTGATGCGCAGGTCGCCAAGGCGCGGGTGCTCCGGCTTGCTGCTGGTGACGAGTGCGCCGTCGTGCACGGTAAACGTGGCCGCGAGGTTGGGCGGCAGGGCCTTTTCGTCCACGGGCACGGCCACCCGCCCCGGGAAGGCCCGCACGAGCTCGGTGGCCAGGCGGAAATGGCCGAGCTTTACTTCGCCTGCTTCGAACTGGCGCCCTTGCACGGGGAACGCGCCCGGGTTCGCATGGCCGCCTGGCTTGGCGAACTTGCTGGCGTCCACGGGCCGGTCGACCCAGTCCAGTTCGTAGTGGGTGTTGCCCGCGACGGTGATCTCGCGCCACTGGAACATCTCGACGTGGCGGACAAGCACGGGCGAATCGCTGCGCACGTTGAATTCGGCGTCGCGCGGCGGCTCCACCACCTCGGGCGTACCGCTGACGCGCGTCGTCGAGCCGTACTGGCCGGCGGCGGGGCGGCCCGCGGCGCCCAGGTCGAGCACCGGGGCACCGTGCCGCGATACCGCCGCGGCGTAGTCCATCACCCTGCGCTCGTTCCAGGCGACGAGGCCAAGGCCGCACAGCAGCAGCACGGCGCCAGCGACGCGCGCGCCAAGGGCCATGCGGCCACCGGTGTCTGGTTTGCTGAAACGCATCACGCCCCCAACGCCGCCCAACCACTGAGCGTTGGATGTATATCGGCAGCGTGGTAGCGGCCTTTATCGTCCACCGCCACCGACGCCATGGCGCAGTCGTGGTCGTGGGTGAAGAACAGGCGGATGCCACGGGCGAGCTTGTCGTCGAGGAAGGCCTTCTTCTCGTCGATCAGTTTCTCGGGCCAGCGGTCGTAGCCCATGGTCACCGGCAGGTGCACCCACGCACGCCCCGGGATGAGATCGGCGCAGAAGACGACGCCACCCACCTCGGCGAGCATGAGGCCTGGCGTGTGGCCGTCGGAAAACTCGAAGCGCACGGCATGGCCCAGCGACGAGGGCCTGCCCGGCTCGACCAGCTCGAGCCTGCCGCTTTCGTCGAGCAGGCGGATGATGTCGGGGATGAACGAGGCCTTGTCGCGCGGGTGCGGGTGGCGTGCACGCTCGAAGTGCGCCTTGCCTACCAGGAAGGTGGCGTTGGGGAACAGCAGCGTGGCGGCCTGCCCTTCCGCCCACGGCGCCAGCAACCCGCCGGCATGGTCGAAGTGCAGGTGCGAGAGCACCACCGCGTCGATGTCTTCGTGCGAGAGCCCCGCCGCGGCGAGCGAATCGAGCAGCACGTGGCGGTCTTCGACCACCCCGTAGCGATCACGCATGGCCGGGTCGAAGAACGCCCCGATGCCCGTTTCGAACAGCACGTTGCGGCCATCGAGCCCCTTCACCAGCAGGCAACGGCACGCGAGCGGGATACGGTTCTGCTCGTCGGGCTGGACCCAGCGTGACCACATGGCACGGGGCGCGTTGCCGAACATGGCGCCACCATCGAGCTTCTGCGAATTACCGACCAGCGACCAGAGTTCCATGCGCCTACCTTACTGCACCTTGCCAAGGCCCGACGGGCGGCGCGGATCGCTCGCGGCATCGAGCGTGTTGGTGCGGTGGTCCCACGTCACCACGTTCATGAAGCCCCACGGCGAGCGCTGGCGCAGCACGTGGCCCATGTCGGTGAGCGCCTTGGTGGTGGCCGCATCGAACACGCCATCCTCCACGTCCACGCGATCGGGCAGGTACTGGTGGTGGTAGCGCTTCTGCGCCGTGATGCCGCTGGCATCCTTGCCATCGATGAAGGCGAGGATGCCCTCGAGCACCTGGGTGATGATGGTGGAGCCACCGGGCGACCCGATGACGGCCGTGCGGTCGGCGCCGAACACGAAGCTGGGCGACATGGACGAGAGCATGCGCTTGCCCGGCTCCGGCTTGTTGGCTTCGGCGCCGCGCAGGCCGAAGGCGTTGGGCTGGCCGGGCACGAGGGCGAAATCATCCATCTCGTCATTGAGGAACACGCCCGTGCCCGCGGCCACGAAGCCCGAGCCGAACTCGAGGTTCACGGTGAGCGTCGAGGCGACCATGTTGCCGTCCTTGTCGATCACCGAGAAGTGCGTGGTGTGCATGCCCGGTTCCGGCGCCATGGCCGTGGGCAGCAGGTCGGAGGGCGTGGCCTTGTCGGGCGAGATGGTGGCGCGCAGGCCATCGGCGTAGTAGCGCGACAGCAGCATGTCGAGCGGCATCTTCACGAAATCGGGATCGCCCAGGTATTCGTTGTGGTCGCGGAACGCGCGGCGCATCGCTTCGATGGTGAGGTGCGTGGCGTGCGCCGCGTCCAGCTTCGCCAGGTCGTAGCCCGCGAGGATGTTGAGCACCTCGGCGATGGCCACGCCGCCGGACGACGGCGGTGGCGCGGTGACGATGCGGTAGCCCTTGTAGTCGATGCGCAGCGGTTCGCGCTCCTTCACCTGGTAAGCGTCGAGGTCGGCCTGCGTCCAGTTGCCGCCTTCCTTGCGCGACGCATCGACCAGCCGCTTCGCCGTCTCGCCCTTGTAGAAGCCCGCGGCGCCCTTGTCGGCGATGAGCCGCAAGGTCTTCGCCAGGTCGGGCTGCTTCAGGGTCCAACCCTTCGCCGGCACGCTGCCACCCGGCAGCAGGATCGCGGCCGATGACGGGTAACGCGAAAGCGTTTTCTGGTTCTCGGCGATGGTGCCGATGAAACGCTCATCGGGCTGGTAACCGTCGGTGGCGACGCGGATGGCCGGTGCGAGCGACTGCGCGAGCGGCAGCTTGCCGTAGTGCTGCGCTATCCAGGCCAGGCCGGCGGGCTCGCCCGGGATGCCGGCGGAAAGCGGCCCCTTGGTGGAAACCTCGCGATCGGGCTTGCCATCCTTGCCGACGTACACCTTCATGTCGACGGCCTTGGGCGCGGTCTCGCGCGCGTCGATGAAGATGTCGCGGTTTTCCTTCGCTACGTGGAGCATGGCCATGAAACCGCCGCCCAGGCCCGAACTCTGCTGCTCGACCACGGCAAGCGTCGATGCGACGGCAATGGCGGCATCGAACGCGTTGCCGCCCTTGCCCAGCACCTCGAGGCCCGCGTTGGTGGCGAGGAAGTTGGCGCTGGCGATGGCGGCATGGCCCGGGCCGCGCGTGGCGACGGAGGCGGGAGCGGCCTGGGGGCGCTGGTCGGCGGCGGCGCTGCCGGCGGCAGCGGCAAGGAACAGGCTCGCGGCAAGCACGCGCCACGACGGGGCATGGACCATGGGGGAACTCACTTGGGGAAGTATCTCAGATAACCGAGATTACCCCATCGGGAGAAGGGAGGTGGGAGGTTACGGGCCCGCCTTGGCCATCAGGTGCTCGTACTTGCGCATGAGCTGCTCCTGCGACTCCACGTGGTCAGGATCGTGCGGGATGCATTCCACCGGGCACACCTCCACGCATTGCGGGTTATCGAAATGGCCCACGCACTCGGTGCAGAGGTTCGGGTCGATGACGTAGTAGAGCTCGCCCAGCGAGATGGCCTTGTTGGGGCACACGGGCTCGCAGACGTCGCAGTTGACGCAGGTGTCGAGGATCATCAGGGACATGGCCCGGATTTTAGCGAAAAAAAGGGCGCCACTGGGGCGCCCTTTCCCGTGCCAGCGGTGCTGGCGGGTATTACATGGCCACGAAGCGGTACGTGGCGCCCGTGGGGGCCAGGGCGTCGGCGACGCGCTGCTGGTCGGCCTGGTCGCCGATGAACAGGATGATCACGTTCTTGAACGAGCCGGCGTTGGCACCCTTGAAGGCTTCGACCATGAGGTCGGCGGTCTTCGCCGACTCCGGGCCACCGAAGACGAGCATGTTGCCCGGCGTGACGCCGCGGGCGACGGTGCCCTGGACATTCTCGAGCTGGCGGGCGCGGCCGTCCTGGCCAGCCTGGTCGTCACCGGCCGGCACGAAGTACGGGAACGGGCGGTCGGCGGTCATGCCCTGCATGTTCTTGCGCACGATCTGGCCGAAATACTGGCTCCACGCCTTGGTATCGGTGGGGTTGGTCGGCTTGGCGACGGCGGCTTCCTGCTGGGTGGCAGCCTGGTCGGTGTCTTCCGACTTGTTGCAGGCCGACAGGGCAAGGGCGGCGGTGAGGGCCAGGGACGAGGCGAGGACGAACTTACGCATGATGATCACCTTTGTTTTCAAGAGTTGCGCCAGCGCTGGCGCATGGCCTGCTGCACCGCCGGATGCACGAAGCCGGAGATATCGCCACCCAGGCGACCGATTTCACGCACGAGCGACGAGGAGATAAAGCTGTATTGCTCCGCCGGGGTAAGGAAAAGCGTTTCCACCCCGGGGATGAGATGCCGGTTCATGCTGGCGAGCTGGAATTCGTATTCGAAATCCGACACCGCGCGCAGGCCACGGAGGATGACGCCCGCGCCAATTTCCGACACGAAATCGGCGAGGAGGCAATCGAAGCCGCGTACTTCCACGTTGGGCAGGTCGGCCAGGGCCAGGCGGGCCAGCGCGATGCGCTCGCCAAGGCTGAAGCCGGGGCCCTTGTTGCGGCTCTCCGCCACGGCCACCACGATGCGGTCGAACAACGGCGCCGCGCGCGACACAAGGTCGGCGTGGCCGTTCGTGATCGGATCGAACGTGCCTGGGTAGACGGCGAGGCGCGGATTGACCTGCGGATGAGTCATGGAAGGACGGGTCGGGGAAAACGCGGGCTAGCTTAGCGGATCGGCCGGGGTGCGGCGATAGAGGGTGTAGGCCACCTCGCCCGCCAGCCCCGAGCGGTGCACCTGCCAGGTGGCAGGCACGGCCATGGGCGTGCCCTTCGGGCACTCGACGTACACCCACGCGGCGGGCGCCAGCCAGCCGTGGGCCTCGAGGGCCGCCGCGGCGGTGTCCCACAGGTTGCCGGCGAACGGCGGGTCGATGAAGACGATGTCGAAAGGCTTGCCCCCTGCCGACAGCCAGCGGGCCGCGTCGTCGCCCACCACGGCCGCCTGCACCTTGAGCCGGGCGAGGTTGGCTATCAGCGCGGCCGACAGCCGCGCGTCGCGCTCCACGAAGGTGGCCATGGCCGCCCCGCGCGACAGTGCCTCGATACCGAGGGCGCCCGTGCCGGCGAAGAGGTCGAGGCAGCGTGCGCCCCCGATGACCGGCTGCAGCCAGTTGAACAGGGTTTCGCGCACGCGATCGGGCGTGGGGCGCAGGCCCGGGGCGTCGGGCACCTCGAGGCGCGAGTTACGCAGGGAGCCGCCGATGATGCGGATACGGCCGTTGGCGCTCATCGCTCAGCGGCCAGAGGGGGCGGGGGTGCTAGCATTCGCCTATTGTCTTTGAATCCCCTGCTCAATGCTCAAGTTCTGGAAGAAAAAGCCCGCCGAGCCCACCGAGACGCCCGCCGAGGCGCCCGCGGCCACGCCCGTGGAGCACGTGGCCGCGCCCGTGGCATTCGACAGCCAGCCAGCCAATGCCGAGGCGCTGGCCGAAACCGCGGCGCCCGAGCCGCAGGCGCCCGAGGTCGAGCCGGAAGCCGAAGACACCGCCATCGCCGCCCAGGCCAGCGAAGCCCAGGCGGGCGACCCGCCCGCGGCGAAGCGCGGCTGGCGCGAGCGCCTCGCGGGCAGCGGCTTCGCCAGGAGCCTCACTTCGCTGTTCGTGCGCAACGCGCGGCTCGACGACGACCTGCTCGATGAACTCGAGACCGCGCTGATCACCGCCGACGTGGGCGTCGAGGCAAGCACCCGGCTTGTCGACGGCCTGCGCAAGCGCATGCACAAGCGCGAGTTCGCCGATGCCAACGCCCTGCTCAAGGCCCTGCGCGACGAGCTGGTGGCTTTGCTCAAGCCGGTGGAGAAACCGCTCGACGTCGGCACGCACGCCCCCTTCGTCATCCTCACCGTCGGCATCAACGGCGTGGGCAAGACCACCACCATCGGCAAGCTGGCCCGTCGCTACAGCGACGAAGGCCGCCCGGTCATGCTCGCGGCGGGTGATACCTTCCGCGCGGCCGCGGTCGAGCAGCTGAAGACATGGGGCGAGCGCAACAAGGTGCCCGTCGTCTCGCAGGGCCAGGACGCCGATGCGGCCAGCGTCATTTTCGACGCGCTGCAGGCCGCCCGCTCGCGTGGCACCAGGGTGCTCATCGCCGATACCGCCGGCCGCCTGCACACGCAGGGCGGCCTCATGGATGAACTCGGCAAGATCGGCCGCGTGATGAAAAAACTCGATGCCACGGCGCCGCACGAGGTGCTCATGGTCATCGATGGCACCACCGGGCAAAACGCCATCAGCCAGGTACGCCAGTTCCGCGAAACCGCGGGTGTGACAGGCCTCGTCGTCACCAAGCTCGACGGCACGGCCAAGGGCGGCGTCATGTTTGCGCTGGCCCGTGAGTTCGGCCTGCCGATCCGCTACGTGGGCCTCGGCGAAACCGCCACCGACCTGCGCGTGTTCGACGCGGAGGCCTTCGTCGATGGCCTCCTCCCGGCCACCCTCGGCGGCTGACGGCAAGGGCCCGCCGGCACGATGAACCATCGCCTGCGCACCTTCCTGCTCGCGGCCGGGGGCTTCCTCGCCGCACTGGCCATCGCGGCCGTCATCGCCACCTATGTCGTCCTGCAGCCCGATCGCTTCACCTCGCTGCTGCAGGCGCGGGCGAAGGCGGTGGGGCTGCAGCTCTCGCTGGCCAGCCCCGCCACGCCCACCATCTGGCCCAAACCCGCGCTGGAACTCGACGGCGTCACCGTGCGCGGCGCCAGCGGCGGCGCCCCGTTGATCGTGGCGGCGCGCGGCAAGCTCGTGCTGCCGTGGCGCACGCTCATGGGCCGCGACACCAGCATGTCGCGCCTGGAGGTCGAAGGCGCGCGCATCGACCTCGACGCCGTTTCCGCCTACCTTGATACCCTGCCCCAGCGGCCGAGCACCGCGGGGGCCACGCTACCGACCATCGACGCGGGCTTCCGCATCAGCCGCGGCACGCTGCTGCGGGGCAACCGGCTGCTGCTGTCGAACGTGGAAGCCGATGCGGGCCGCCTCGCCAGCGGGCGGCGCTTTTCCCTGTCGCTGGCGGCAAGCACCGCGGACGGCAGCCCGTACCAGGTCATGCTGGCCACGGTGCCCACGCTGCGCGACGGCGTGCTCACGCTTGAAGACGTGGCGCTGGATATCGCTTCGACCGGTCGTTTCGAGGCGAAGCTGAAGGGCGACGCCACCTGGCGCGGCGCTGCCGACGTGGGCGCGTCGCTATCGGGCAGGCTCGATCGGGCGGCCGCGTCGCCGTTCGATGTCGTGCTCGATGTCACGCCGGCGAACCAGGACGGTCCGCTGTATATCGCCATGAAGCTCGACGGCGACGCAGGCCACGCCGACCTGCGCGTGCCACCGCTGGCACTCGCCGACTGGTGGGCTGGCATGCATGGTAGCGGCGCGCCCGCGCTTCCCCCGCTGCTGGGCAGCGCCGACGTGCAATCGATCGATGCGGCGGGCGTGCAGGTAAAGGGCCTGCGCATCCGCGCCACGCCCAATGTGCCCGTGCCCGCCACCAGCACGGCGGCACCCGCTGGCGCGCCGTGAACCGTTTCGCCGACGAGCTGCTGCGCTGGTTCGACCACCACGGCCGCAAGGATCTCCCCTGGCAACACCCACGCGATGCGTACCGGGTGTGGCTATCGGAGATCATGCTGCAGCAGACGCAGGTGGTCACCGTCATCGGTTATTTCCAGCGGTTCGTCGAACGGCTGCCGACCTTGCGCGACCTTGCCGCGGCCGACGAAGACACCGTCCTCGCCCTGTGGTCGGGGCTTGGTTACTACCGCCGCGCGAGATTCCTGCATGCCGCGGCGAAGCTGTGCATCGAGCGGCACGGCGGTGAACTGCCGCGCGAACTCGACGCCTTGATGGCCCTCCCGGGTATTGGCCGTTCCACCGCCGGCGCCATCCTCGCGCAGGCGCACGGGCTGCGGTTCCCCATCCTCGACGGCAACGTCAAGCGCGTGCTTGCGCGCTACCACGGCGTGGCCGGGTTCCCGGGCGAAAGCGCGATCGAGAAGCGGCTATGGGTGCACGCGGACGAGCACACGCCGGCCGTTCGCACCGCCGATTACACGCAGGCGATCATGGACCTGGGCGCCACCGTCTGCGTGCGCAGCAAGCCAGCATGCCTGTTGTGCCCGCAAGCAGCCTCGTGCGTCGCGCATCGTGACGGCCTCACGGCCGTGCTGCCGACGGTGAAGCCGGGCAAGAAAATCCCTACACGTGCCGTCGCCATGCTGTTGCTGCGCGACAGGCAGGGGCGCGTGCTGCTTGAGCGTCGCGGGCCCACCGGCGTGTGGTCTGGCCTGTGGAGCCTGCCCGAGGCACCGGACGCCGATGCGGCACCCACCGCGGCCGCGCGCCTCGCCCGCGTTCGCTCCATCGATGCCCTGCCCGCGTTCACGCATGTCTTCAGCCACTACCGGCTGGACGTTTCGCCCATCCTGTTCGACCATGCCGCCCCGCTCGCCCGCGTGGCCGAGGG
This sequence comes from Luteibacter yeojuensis, assembly GCF_000964085.1. Taxonomy (GTDB): domain Bacteria; phylum Pseudomonadota; class Gammaproteobacteria; order Xanthomonadales; family Rhodanobacteraceae; genus Luteibacter; species Luteibacter yeojuensis_A. The sequence continues at coordinate 11,327 of NZ_JZRB01000010.1, read as the reverse complement.
CACCGAGCGGCGCTGGTGCGCCCCGGCCGACCTGGCCGCGCTCGGCCTGCCCGCCCCGGTGCGCTCGCTGCTCGATAACCTCCCGGAGATAACCCCATGACCCGCATGGTCCATTGCATCAAGCTCGGCCGCGACGCCGAAGGCCTCGATTTCGCGCCCTGGCCCGGCGAACTGGGCAAGCGCATCTACGAGAACGTATCGAAGGAAGCGTGGGCCGCGTGGCTGTCGCACCAGACCATGCTGATCAACGAGATGCGGCTTTCGCCCCTCGACCCGAAGACGCGCACGTTCCTTTCGGGCGAGATGGAGAAATACTTTTTCGGTGGCGACGTGGTGCAGCCCGCCGGCTACGTCCCACCTGCCGAAGGGGCTTGACGCCGGGGCCGCTACCCGATTTAATACGCGGCTCCACACGCCGCAAGGGATACTGCAGGCACTCGTGGCTCGGTAGCTCAGTTGGTAGAGCAGGGGATTGAAAATCCCCGTGTCGGCGGTTCGATTCCGTCCCGAGCCACCATTCTTTCGAAGCCCGCTCCTTGAGCGGGCTTTTTCTTTTTCCGTGTCCCTGTGGCTTTTTTCCGACGAATGTCGCGCTCGGCGCCTACATACAGGATGGCTGCCACATGCCATCGTGCTCCCCCGTCAACCCACAGGGGCACGCGCTCCAAAGGAACCGCCATGCACGCCGAATTCGTCAACGACCTCGCCGCGCGCGTCGCCCGCCTCGAGGCCAGCCTCGGTAACGTCGCCACCGAGGTATCGACCATCGAGGAACGCGTAAGCGGCATGCCCACGCGCGCCGACCTGTGGCGAACCGTCGCCGTCGCGGCTGGCGCCGTCATCAGTGCCATGTGGCTTGCCATCCAGTTCTTCGCCAAGCCTTACCTTGAGTCACTTGCCCCGCACGTGGCGGGCTGAACGTTCAGCGGCCTCGATCTCGCGCAACAACGCCAACAATCGTGATGTCTCGCCTGCTCGCACCAGGTCGGCCGCCGTGCGGTCACCCAACCCCGCGATGGGGTCGTCCGCGTACCACCGGTAGACGCGGCCGCGGTCGGGGTCGATGCGCGATGCCTGGTCAAGCACTGCCAGCATATCCATGAGTGTTGCCGGCAGGCGGTGCGGATCATTGGTCGGCCGCGGCCACCAGATCGGAACGAAACGACGCAACGCGATCCACATGGCGCCTCCTCACGGGTTAACGGGCAAGCCGGTGGCTGCACGGTCATCGGCCCTTTCATCGGCCGACCTCACCGCACCAACGCGCCCCTCCTCCACCAGGGCTGCCCGGCGTTTCGCCGCGTCATCCCGCAGCGCCGCGTAGTAGTCGGGCGATTGTTCGAGACGGTCGGTCAGGGGCAACGCACGCGCCCGGCCATCCACGATGCCACCGACGGTCCGCACGGTGTCCAGCATGGCGACAGTGTCGGAGTTGTCGCCGAGGTTGTAGAAGCCCATCGTCAGCACGCGGCCCACCGCGTCGCGCGCATTGGAAGAGCCGAATACGGGCAACTCCACCGTCGGGCCCGGGCCGATCCCCCACACGCCGAACGTCTGGCCCAGGTCGGCGCCGTGGTGCGGCATCCCCCAATGTCCGGCGACGTCGAAGATGCCGGCCACGCCCACGGTGCTGTTGACGACGAACCGTCCCGCCGTGTTCAGCGAACGAGTGAAGTTCGCCTGCAACAGGTCGTTGGCGAAAACGAGCGGTTCCTGCAGGTTCCACACCACGTTGCGCACACCTCGCCGCACGCCACTGGGGAGGTGGCTGTAGCCGCGGGCGACCGGCTTGAGTGCGATGGTATCGAGCCCTCGGTTGAAGCTGAACACAGCCCGATTCACCGGCTCGTCGTGCGTCTTGCGCACCGCATGCGAGCAACCGGGGGCGGCGGCGACGGCCAGCAACAACGCGGCGGCGCGCACGGGTGTGGCGGGGGATGGACGGTATCGCATGGGCAGCATCGCAGGGCTCCTTGGGTGGATGCGACGAGCCTGCGCGCCCCCTGCAAACCGCTTGTGTCGGCATGGTGAGCCGCCCGCAACAATGTTTCCGGCCAGACACAAACGCCACCCGGGCCCAGCAAGGGTCTATAACTACGGCCTGCCCCACCACGAACGCCTAGCCATGCCACGCATCCTGATCGTCGATGACGACGACGACATCCGCGCCCTGCTCTCGCGCTTCCTCGAGAAGCACGGTTTCGACGTCGAGGGCTGCGCATCGGGCGCCGAGATGGATGCCCGACTGGCGAGGAGTGGATTCCAGCTGATCATCCTCGACGTGATGCTGCCGGACGAGGATGGCTTCAGCATCTGCAGGCGCATCCGCGAAGCGCAGCAGACGCCGGTGATCATGCTAACGGGCGTCGCGGAGACGACCGATCGCATCGTCGGCCTCGAACTTGGCGCGGACGATTACGTGACCAAGCCTTTCGATGCGCGCGAGCTGCTGGCCAGGGTGCGCGCCGTCATCCGGCGGACATCGGCATCACCGAAGACGGCAGAGCCTGGCTTCGTACTGCGTTTCAGCGGCTGGAGCCTGGACATCCTCAAGCGCGAGTTGCGTTCGTCGGACCACACGCTCACGCCCCTATCGACCGGGGAATTCGACCTGCTTGTCACCTTCGCCCAGCATCCGCAGCGTGTGCTGACGCGTGAGCAGCTGATCGACCTGGCGCGGGGCAGGTACCACGATGCGTTCGACCGCAGCATCGATGTGCAAGTGAGCCGCCTCCGCCGCAAGATCGAGGAAGACCCCAGCGACCCGGACATCATCCGCACCGTCCGCAATGTCGGGTACATCTTTTCGACGCAGGTCCAGCGCTCATGATCGAGAGGGCAACCGACACGATTGGCCGCTGGCTTGCCGTCAACATCCTTATCGCCGTGCTCGCGGCCGCTGCCGCCAACGCCGCCTTCATGGCGTTGGCGGGCGTATGGGCAAGGCCGAACCTCACGGCCGTGGGCGTCATCGATCAGGCGGCCGGCGTGGCGCGCGTGCTGGATGGTGCCCCCGACAGCCTGCGTGCCCACCTCGCGGCAGCCGCGTCGGGGCCAAACTTCACCGTGGAGTGGTTCGCATCCGATGCCGCCCTACCCATGCCGACGCTTGGCGCTACCTTCCATAACGGCCAGGACAAGGTGCGCACCCTGCTCGGGCGGCCCGATGCGCGCGTACTCGCGTTCGAACCGGGCGACCCGGGCCTTGATGGACAGCCCATCACGTTCTACGCGCTGGCTATCCGCATGAGCGATGGATCGTGGACACGCTTCGTCGCCACGGAACGCAGCTGGGGGCTTTCCGCCCATGCGCGGCTGCTGCTCACATCGGCGTTCTTCATCGTCTCCAGCCTTGCCGTGGCCGCCGTCGCGGGCCGGCGACTGGCCAGGCCCATGCAACGCTTCGCCGCGCAGGCGGAGCTCTTTGGCCGCGACGTGCATGCTCCTGCCATGACGGCCGAAGGGCCACGAGAGTTCCGCGTGGCCGCTTCTTCGTTCAACACCATGCAGGAGCGCATCCAGCGCTATGTCGAGGGGCGAACAGAAATCCTCGCTGCCATTTCACATGACCTGCGTGCACCGCTGACCCGCATGCGCCTGCGCGGCGAGTTCATCGAGGATGCGGAACAGCAGCGCAAATTATTCCGCGATGTGGACGAGATGCAGGCCATGGTCGCAGAGGCGCTCGCCTTCTTCCGCGACTCAAGCGAAGCCGAAGGCAGCACACGGTTCATGCTTTCCGAACTGGTGCATACCGTGGTGGACGACTTCCGCGACCAGGGTTACGCCATCGCCGACGATATACCCGATGGCGTGGCTTACTTCGGCAGGCCTGTAGCCCTCAGCCGCGCCCTTGCCAACCTTGTCGGTAATGCCGTGAGGTACGGTGACGCGGTGCGGGTGTACGTGGATGTACGCGACGAAAGGTTGGAAGTCCGCGTGGACGACAATGGGCCTGGCATTCCCGCGGAGTATCGCGAAGCCGTCTTCCGCCCCTTCTTCCGCCTTGAGCGCTCGCGCAATCGCGCAACGGGCGGCGTGGGCCTTGGCCTGGCAGCCGCACGCTCCGCCGCCCGCGCCCACGGCGGCGATGTGACGCTGGGCGATAGCCCCGACGGTGGCTTGCGCGCCGTTCTTGTACTGCCGCTGGGCTAAACAACGACCCGACAGGCAAGGACTACAAAAGAGAGCTAACGTCGAGCGTCACGCTGACATACAGCACGCTGGAAACATGGGATCGTGACCACCTAGAGAGGAGCACGCCACATGCCCGACGGCCACGCATCATTCCACGACACACTGTCCGGCGATCTCATGCCGCGACCGCTTTGCAGCACCTACCATGGCGCTCACGTCCACCCGAGTCTGGAGATCGACAATCCCATGATCGAAACACTTCTGCGCAACATCGATGCCCGCCTCGGCTGTATGGACAAGCGCTTCGACCTCATTGATAAGCGTTTCGACCGGATGGACGAACGTTTTGATCGGATGGATGCGCGCTTCGAGAAAATGGATGCCCGCTTCGACAAAATGGATGAACGCTTTGAGCGGGTGGAGACGCGCCTTGGCGCGCTTGATGTCGCCGTGGCAAGCGTTGGTTCCGAACTGAAAGGCCTCGAATTTCGTACCTGTCGTGTCGAAACCGCGGTTGATCGGTTCAACGAAACCGTCATCGGCTTGAGCGAAAGGGTCGGGCATGCCCAAGCACACCTCGTTCTACTCGGTGAAATGCGCATGCAAACGGCTCAGCTCAACCAGCGTGTTGGCGAAATCGCCGCCCGCATTAACACGATTCCCACCTGGCGTGGCCTTGTCACGGGGGCCGCGGCCACGGTGGCGGCGTCGGCCACGTCCGTGACGTGGCTGATCCAGGGTGGTGCGAAGGCCATGGCGCGGTGGTTTGAGTAAACAGCGCCAGTATCGCTAGCCCGGCACGTCCCTGCCTGCTTGCGCAGCGCAGGTGCGCAGCGCGTCGTCCACGATGCCCATTTCGTCCTGCACGGTACCGGGTGTGACGCGCGCCAGGCTCGTGATGCGCGTATCCATGGCGGCGCGGAGGCGATCGCGCGCTTCCTGCCCGCACGGTGTGCGCGGCTTCCAGGCGCTTGCGGCATCGGCGCGCTGCTTCAACCCGTCGATGGCTGCATCACGCTGGCCATCAGGCAAAGCGCTTGCTTGCGCCACCTGTGCCTGCCAGTCGCTTACCACGCCCTGCAAGTCATTGCTGTCTTCGGTAATAGCCACGGCATCACGCTGGCGCGCACCATGCGATGCCGTCAACGCCAGGATCAGCGTGGTCACGGAGGCGAGGAAAGCGACGCCCACCACGATAGCCACCGTACGGCGGCCGTTGCCTGCGGGGCGGGCTGGGTTGTTCTGCTCCGCCATCGCGGGCTCCTGGTAAGGCAAGGCGGCCATTGTGCCTCAGGCTTGGGCGTTGGGCGGGCCCTGCGGCACCGTGACCCGGGTAACGGGCACCTGCCGCGTTACGTCGCTATAGTCGGGTGCTCTCACGAAGGAAGCCGACCCGCATGTTCCGTTTGCGCAAACTCGCCCTCCTCGCCGCGCTGGCCGCGGCGTTCACCGGCCCGGCCCTCGCCGGCGACCTCAAGGTGATGACTTTCAACGTCCGCACCATCACCGGCCCGGATGGCCCGAACCGCTGGGAGATGCGCAAGGATCTCTTCGCCGACACGATCCGCCAGATGGATCCTGACGTGATCGGCACGCAGGAACTTGGCCAGCAGCAGGGCGACGACACCGTAGCCCGCCTGCCCCAGTTCACCTGGTTCGGCCGCGACCGCTTCGGCGGCCACAAGGACGAGCACATGGGCATCTTCTACCGGAAGGACCGCCTCAAGCTCATCAAGTCGGGGGATTTCTGGCTCTCCGATACGCCGGACAAGGTCGGCAGCATCACCTGGGGCAACATTTTCCCGCGCATGGTGAACTGGGCGCTGTTCGAGCGCCTTTCCGACCACAAGCAGTTTTATCTGCTGGATACGCACTACCCATACCGCGATAGCGACGAAGAAGCCCGGTCGAAGTCGGCGCACGAAATGGCCGAGTGGGTGAAGAAGCTGCCGGCCGGCGTGCCGGTGGTGATCACGGGCGATTTCAACACGGGGCCCGATAGCGAATCGCACAAGGCGCTCACGGCCACGTTCAAGGATGCCTGGGACACCGCGCCGGAAAAGGCCGGCCCGGACAAGACGTTCCACAACTTCACCGGCAACCCCGACAAGCGCATCGACTGGATCCTCTATCGCGGGCTGGAACCGAAGAGCGTCCGCACCATCACCATCTCGAAGGACGGCCGCTACCCGTCGGATCACTTCCCGGTCCAGGCGGACTTCAAGATCTAAGCCCGCCCCTTGCGTCGTTCCGTTTCATGTAATAGTTTTAGTTACATGAAACGGAACGACCGACTGTCCGTCGCGCTGCACGTGCTCCTGCACATGGCCGAGCGCAACGGCGCCCCCATGACCTCGGCCGAAATGGCCGCCTGCGTCGAGACAAACCCCGTCGTCATACGGCGCACGTTCGCCGGCCTGCGAGAAGCGGGCATCGTCACCTCCGACAAGGGCCACGGTGGCGGCTGGCGCCTCGCGCGGCCAGCAGCGGACATCGCCCTGGCCGACGTGCAGCGCGCCCTCGGCGAATCCATCGTTCCCCTCTCGCTCCGCGAAGAGTCGCCCGGCTGCCTCGTGGAGCGCGCCGTGGTCGAGGCTGTCGACGACGCCCTGCGCGAGGCGGAGAAAGTCGTGGAGGCACGGCTTGCCCGCCTCAGCCTGGCCGACCTCGCGCACCGCGTGCAGCACATTTCGGCCGTCACCGGCCACAAGCTCAAGGGAGCCTGACATGCCATACGACGTCATCGTGGTGGGCGGCAGCTTCGCCGGCCAGGCCGCGGCGATCCAGCTCGCCCGCGCACGCCGCCGCGTGCTGGTCATCGACGCGGCCGCGCCGCGCAACCGCTTTGCCAGGGGCGCGCACGGCCTGGTGGGCCACGACGGCAAGCCGCCGCGGGCCATCGTGCAGGAAGCGACGCGCCAGCTACTCGCCTACCCCACTGCGGGGTTCCTCGACGGCGAGGCCGTGCAGGCCGAGCGCATCGACGACGTGTTCCAGGTGACGCTGGCCGATGGCCGCCGCGAGACGGCCCACCGCCTGGTGCTGGCCACCGGCGTGAAAGACCACCTGCCCGACATCGACGGCCTGTGGGAGCGCTGGGGCAGCACGGTCATCCATTGCCCGTATTGCCACGGATACGAAGTGCGCGACCGCCCGCTCGGCTCGCTCGCCAGCTCGCCGCATTCGTGGCACCAGGCGAGGATGCTGCCCGACTGGGGCCCGACCACCTTCTTCACGCAGGGCGAGTACGAGCCCGATACCGAGCAGCTCGCGATCCTGGAGCGCCGCGGCGTCCGCATCGAGCGCACGCCTGTCGTCGGGCTGCGTGGTGACGCACCCGGCCTCAACGCGGTGGAACTCGCCGATGGGCGGGTGGTGGAGCTTGGCGCCTTGTTCGTCGCGCCGCGCACCAGCCTCGCCAGCCCGCTCGCGGCACAGCTGGGCTGCGCCATCACCGAGGGGCCGATGGGCCCGTACATCGAGGTGGACGAGTGGAAGGCGACCAGCGTTCCCGGCGTCTATGCCGGTGGCGATGCCACGCAGGCGATGCAGAACGCCAGCCTGGCCATGGCATCAGGCACCCTCGCGGGCGTGGGCGCGCACCAGTCGCTGATGGGGTGAAGCGAGCGCGTGGCACGCGCCGCTTGCGGGCGATGGCACGGCCCGCGATAGTCAGCCCACCAACCGAGGGGAGCCACGCCATGCGCCGCCTGTATACCTTGCTGTTACTGGCCTTCACCGCGCTCGTGGCCCAGGCCGCGCCCCCACCGCCGGCGTACTTCGACCACACCGGCCGCGACGACGTGCTGGCCGGGGGCGTGAAGATGATCACCATCGACACGCCGAAGGGCAAATTCCGCGTCTGGACCAAGCGCGTGGGCAACAACCCCACCATCAAGGTGTTGCTGCTGCATGGTGGCCCGGGCGCCACGCACGAGTACTTCGAAGCATTCGACAGCTATTTCCCGGGCGCGGGCATCGAGTATTACTACTACGACCAGCTCGGCTCGGCCTTCAGCGACAAGCCCACCGATGAATCCCTCTGGGATACGCCCCGCTTCGTCGAGGAAGTGGAGCAGGTGCGCCAGGCGCTGCACCTGGACAAGGATAATTTCTACCTGCTTGGCCATTCGTGGGGCGGCGTGCTGGCCATCGAATACGCGCTGAAGTACCAGCAACACCTGAAGGGCCTGGTCATCTCCAACATGGTCGACAGCATCCCGGCGTACAACCAGTACGCGAAGACGGTGCTGATGCCGGCCATGGACCCAGCGAAACTGGCCCAGGTGCAGCGCATGGAGCGCGAGCACAAGACCAGCGACCCGGCCTACATGGCCATCCTCATGCCCATGCATTACGAGCAGCACGTGCTGCGCATGCCCGCCGCCCAGTGGCCCGAGCCGGTGACGCGTTCGTTCGGCCATATCAACGAGCAGATCTATGTCTCGATGCAGGGCCCCAGCGAGCTCGGTGCGAGCGGCAAGTTGCTGAACTGGGACCGCAGCAAGGACCTGGCGAAGATCACCGTGCCCACGCTGGTCATCGGCGCCACCTACGACACGATCGACCCGAAGTACATGGCGGTGATGGCGAAGAAGCTGCCGAAAGGGCATTTCCTGTTGTGCCCGAAGGGCGCGCACCTGGCCATGTATGACGACCAGGCGACTTACTTCAGTGGCTTGATCGGGTTCCTGAAAGACACTGATGCTGGCAGGCCCTGAGCGGCCCCATCGCGCGCAAGCGCGCTCCCACAGGAATGTGGGGCCACCTCCTGGAACCATGCCGGTCTTCGCTCCTGAGACTTCTTTCTGGCAACATCGTCCGGCTAATGACGCGCCGTGGCGCGCTGACGGACCGCTAAATCCATGAATTTGCAAGCCAATTACGAACAGATCCCGCTCAAGGAGTACGCCGAGCGGGCCTACCTCGACTATTCCATGTACGTGGTGCTCGAGCGCGCCCTGCCGTTCATCGGCGATGGCCTGAAGCCCGTGCAGCGCCGCATCATCTACGCCATGAGCGAACTGGCCCTGGGGGCCCAGGCCAAGCCGAAGAAGTCGGCACGCACCATCGGCGATGTCATCGGCAAGTTCCACCCGCACGGCGATTCGGCCTGCTACGAGGCCATGGTGCTCATGGCCCAGCCATTCTCGTACCGCTACCCGCTGGTCGATGGCCACGGCAACTTCGGCTCGCCGGACGACCCGAAGAGCTTCGCCGCCATGCGCTACACCGAGTCGCGCCTCACGCCCATCGCCGAGGTGCTGCTCTCGGAGCTCGGCCACGGCACCACCGACTGGTCGCCCAACTTCGACGGCACGCTGGAAGAACCCACGTGGCTGCCGGCACGCGTGCCGCATGTGCTGCTCAACGGTTCCATGGGCATCGCCGTGGGCATGGCCACCGACATCCCGCCGCACAACCTGCGCGAGGTGGCCAGCGCCTGCATCCGCCTGCTCGACGACCCGGACGCCACCATCGCCGACCTGTGCGAGCACGTGCAGGGCCCCGATTACCCCACGGCCGCCGAGATCATCACGCCGCGCCGCGAGCTGGTGGCCATGTACCAGACCGGCACCGGCTCGGTGCGGGCGCGCGCCATCTACGAGCGCGACGACAGCAACATCGTCATCACCGCCCTGCCCTACCAGGTGTCGCCATCCAAGATCCTCGAGCAGATCGCCGCGCAGATGCGTGCGAAGAAGCTGCCGATGATCGAGGACCTGCGCGACGAATCCGACCACGAAAACCCCATCCGCCTCGTCATCGTCCCGCGCTCCAACCGCGTGGATGTCGACGAGATGATGCAGCACCTCTTCGCCACGACCGACCTGGAGAAGAGCTTCCGCGTCAACATGAACATGATCGGCCTGGATGATCGCCCGCAGGTGAAGGACCTGCGCAGCATCCTCACCGAGTGGCTGCGCTTCCGCACCGATACGGTCACCCGCCGCCTGAACCACCGCCTGGGCCGCGTCGAGCGCCGCCTGCACCTGCTCGAGGCACTGCGCATCGCGTACCTCAACCTGGATGAGGTGATCCGCATCGTCCGCACCGAGGAAGAACCGAAGCCGGTGCTCATCGCCCGCTTCCGCCTCGACGAGGAACAGGCCGATTACATCCTCGAAACCAAGCTGCGCCAGCTGGCCCGCCTCGAGGAGATGAAAATCAACGAGGAGCGCGACAAGCTCGAGGAAGAGCGTGCCCGCATCAACGTGCTGCTCAAGTCGCCGGCCAAGCTCAAGAGCCTGATCAAGGACGAGCTGCGCGCCGACGCCGAGAAGTACGGCGACGAACGCCGCTCCCCGCTTATCGAACGCAGCGTGGCGCAGGCACTGGACGAGAGCGCCCTGGTGGCGTCCGAGCCCATCACCGTCGTCGTCTCGCAGAAGGGCTGGGTGCGCGCCGGCAAGGGCCACGACATCGACGGCGAGGCGCTGTCGTATCGCGAAGGCGACAGCATGCTCGCCATCGCCCGTGCCCGCACCACGCAGCAGGTGGCCTTCATCGACTCCACGGGCCGCGCGTACGCCACGCCGGCGCACACGCTGCCATCCGCGCGCGGCAATGGCGAGCCCCTCACCGGCCGTTTCAGCCCGCCATCCGGTGCCCGCTTTGACGCCGTGGTGGCCGCGGACAACGATACCCGCATCGTGCTGGCCACCGATTTCGGCTATGGCTTCGTCACCCGTTTCGAGGCCCTCACGGGCCGGCAGAAGGCGGGCAAGCAGATCATCTCGCTCAGCGACGGTGCCCGCGTGCTGGGGCCGGCCATCACGGCCGACCCTTCGCGCGACCGCATCGTCGTGGTCACGAGCGAGGGCCACCTGCTGATGTTCTCGGTGGCCGAACTGCCTGAACTCGACAAGGGCAAGGGCAACAAGCTGATCGAGATCCCCAAGGCCAAGCTGGCCTCGGGCGAGGAACGCGTGGTGGGCGTCGCGGTCGTGGCCGAGGGCAAGGGCGAGGTCACCATGTACGCCGGCGCCCGCAAGCTCACGCTGAAGTGGGCCGACCTGGTCGAATACGGCGGCAACCGCGCCACCCGTGGTGGCGTGCTGCCACGCGGCCTGCGCCGCGTCGAGCGCATCGAAACGAGCGGCTAACAAACCATGTAGGAGCGCGCTTGCGCGCGATGGGTGCTTGCGGCAAGCCCCATCGCGCGCAAGCGCGCTCCCACAAAAGCAGGC
>NZ_JZRB01000001.1 GCF_000964085.1 Luteibacter yeojuensis | reverse complement strand
AGTGGGGGTGGCGTGGGTGGGCCGTTCGTGTCCCGCGTCTCGCACATCCGTCAGCTCGATATCGGGCCGGTGGCCGTGCGTGGCCATGTTGCGCAGCTGACGCCACCGGATGCCGGCGCCACCGCCAATGTCTCCGAGGCGGGCAACATCGGCCAGGACATCCTTTCGCGCTTCCATGTCGGGTTCGATTACCGGCGCGGGGAGATGTCGCTTGCCCAGCGCACCGAAATGCGCGCTGTGCAAATGAATGATCCCGGCATGCGCGCGGGACGCAAGCCGGGCGCACTGGATCGCTTCACCGTGGCGGGCGTCGTCACCGGCGGCCCGGCTTACAAAGCGGGCGTGCGCGCGGGCGATGCGATCCTCGCGGTGGACGGGGTGCCCGCGGCGAAGCTTGGCGGCTGGGGCCTGCGCGACCGCTTCGACCGGGCGAAGGAGGGTGACAAGGTGGTGTTGACCATGGCCGATGGGCATAAGGCGACCCTGGTGCTGGCCGACTTCGCCCCTCGCTGATTCGTCGCATTTTTCAGAAAACTTCCATAGGCAGGGCCGCGCCGACAACGCATCATGCACGGGTCGACGCAGCCCGGCCCCGCACCCACGGATAGGGGTGCAGGCCGGGCCCGCCCGGCAGCGGCCGGGCGTGGGACGCGTCCCGGCCGCTCTAGTTCACAGGCCTGGCCGTCGCGCCCCAGTCATCCGGGCCGAACTGCAGGTGCAGCACCGTGCGGTTGTCGTCTTCCAGCGGCGGGTTGTACTGCAGCGTGGTGCAGCCACCGGCCACCTGGCGCTTCAACGCCAGGGCCATGGTCTTCGCCGTCTGTGGCCCGTACGTGGGCGTGCCCGCCTTCGTCGCCCTCAGCGCCACGCGGTAGCCGTCGGGGCTCACGCCGTCGGCCATGTCCGCCGCCGGCGCCTGGCCGGGCTCGAGCGACGCGATGTCGAGCTTCCGGCCGCACGTGCCCACGCTGACGATATCGATGCCATCGAGCAGGCTGCTGATGAAAGGGTCGGCATTTTCCGAAAGCGAATCCACGGCTTCCACCGTGGTGCTCAGCCGGACCTTCACGTAGTACAGCTTGCGGAAGAACAGGTAGGTGCGCGACGTGAGCATGTCGTGCTGCGAATCGAACACGATGGGAAGGAAGCGGCCCGCCTGCTTGCGGCCACCGCCCAGCTTCGCGGTATACGGGGCTTCGTCGCCCCACCACACGTTGCGGTAGATTTCCTGCCGCTCGGCAAAGGCGACGGATTCGCGGAAGTCTTCCACGGCCCGTGCCAGCATTTTCGGCTCGTCGCCCTGGCCCGCCGGGTAGATGAAGACGTCGGCGACAACCCACTCGGCGTTGTCGATGCCGTAGCGCAGTGACACGCCTGCCGCGATGTCGCCCTCGTCAGCGTAGTTCTTCACGCCTTGTAGGGTTGCATCGGCCAGCCGTTTCGGGGCGATGATGTAAGTGTCGTCCACCACGCCGCGGTGCGCCTGCGCATCCACCGGGATAAGCGGCGGGGCGGCTGTCGCCATCTGCGCGCGCACGGGGGAGCTGGCCAGGCACACGGCCGCCAGCACGGGAACCACGCTCAACCGCCACATCGTCGCCACAACCCCTGGAATACCGAACGCAAGCCCCGTGTGCGCACTATAGCCGTCCAAACGCGTCATGGGGAGCGTCGCGACGTACGTAAGCGCCGACGGAGGAAAGCGAGGGTAAGGGCTTCCAATTTCCGTGGGTGGCGCAACGACGCATCGGGCACGCGCTTGTGCAGGTCGCCATCGAGCCAGCCGCTGAATATCTCCGGGTGGATATACGAGGCGCGGCACACGGCGGGCGTGTTGCCGAGCACCGCGGCCACATCCTTCACCGCCTGGGCCAGCGTGGACTTGATGGCGCGCTCGCCGCCCTTTTCGGGCAGCGCGGTGTTCGCCAGCACGGCCACGGCCTGCACGGTACCGCCCCAGGTGCGGAAATCCTTCGCCGTGAACTCACCGCCCGTCACCTCGCGGAGGTAGTCGTTCACCATGCCCGAATCGATCGGCTGGCGGTGGCCCTCGTCGTCCACGTACTGGAACAGCCGCTGGCCTGGCAGCTCCTGCACGCGGCGGACGGCCTTCACCAGCTTGCGATCGTCGAGCACCACGTCGCGCCACTGCCCGCTCTTGCCGCGGAAGTGGAACTCGATGCGGCCACGCCGCACGTCGACATGGCGCGAGCGCAGGGTGGTGAGGCCGAAGGAGTTGTTCTGCCGGGCGTAGGCATCGTTGCCCACGCGGATCATCGTCTCCTCCAGCAGGCTCACCACCAGCGCCAGCACCTTGTCGCGCGGCAGGCCGGGCAGGGCAAGGTCCTTGCGCAGGCGACGGCGCAAGGCGGGGAGCGCCGCGCCGAATTCGAGCACGCGGCTGAACTTGCCTTCGTCGCGCGTGGTGCGCCACTTCGCGTGGTAGCGATACTGCTTGCGCGCGCGTGCGTCGCGGCCCGTCGCCTGCAGGTGCCCGCGCGGGTTGGCGCAGATCCAAACCTTCGTGTATGCGGGCGGTATCGCCAGCGAGCGGATGCGGGCCAGGTCGTCTTCGTCGGTGATCCGCTTGCCGTTGGCGCCGGTGTACTGGAAGTACCGGCCGCGCTTGCAGCGGGTGATGCCCTCGTCGGTATCGCACACGTAGACGAGGCCCGCCGCCTTCGCGTGGGCCCGCTCGTCGCTGGACACCACGAGGGCGTTGGCGGGAGGCTTCCGGGACATGGCCGGCAGTGTGTGCCGGCCGGCGATCAAGGCACGGTGAACGTGCCGTCAGGCCTCAGCCCACCCGGCAGAACGCGGCCTTGAGGTAGCGGTTTTCCGGGACGTTGCTGGCCACCGGGTGGTCGGCACCGGCGCCGTCCACGTGCAGCACCTGGATGTCGCGGCCGGCGTTGAGCGCCACGCGGCGGATCATCTCGAGGAAATCGTCTTCCCCCACCAGGCCCGTGCACGAGCAGGTGAGCAGGATGCCACCCGGCGCCACGACATCGAGCGCGGTGCGGTTCATGGCGAAGTACTTCTTCAGCGCGTTGACCACTTGGTTGCGGTCGCGGGTGAGCTTGGGCGGGTCGAGCACCACGGCGTCCCACGTTTCGCCGCGGGCGATGGCGGCGCGCAGCCACTCGAAGACATCACCCTGCTCGAAGCGCGCCTCGACGCCGTTCATGCGGGCGTTCTCGCGGGCCACCTCGAGGATGGCGGCGTCGGCGTCGACGCCCGTGGCCTCCAGGGCACCGGCCTTCATGGCGTGGACGGCGAAGCCACCGGCGTTGCAGCACAGGTCGAGCACGCGGCGGCCGCGGGCCAGCTGGGCGAAGCGCGCGCGGTTGTCGCGCTGGTCGGCGAAGAAGCCGGTCTTGTGGCCCAGGCCGGGCGCGGCGTGGAAGGCCAGGCCGTGCTCGTGCACATCCACCGCCGCGGGGGCATCGTTGGAGCGCACGTCGAACGATTCCTGGCGTTGGACATGCTGCTCGGCGAACCAGTAGAGCGACGCGCCGGGGAAGTGCTTCTGCAGCTCGGCGTGGATGGTGTCGCGAAAGCGCCACATGCCGGCGGCGAAATATTCGACCACCAGGTGGTTGGCGTAGCGGTCGACGACCAGGCCGGAGAGCCCATCGCCCTCGCTGTGCACGACACGCCAGGCGTCGCTTACGTCGTCCAGGCGCAGCAGCTCGCGGCGCAGGCCCACGGCGCGGGCCAGGCGCGTGGCGATCCAGTCGTTGTCGATGGCCTCGTCGGGCGAGGTGGTGAGCAGGCGCAGGGCCACGCGGGCGTGGCCGTTCCAGAAGCCGCGGCCGATGAAGCGGCCCTTCGCATCGACCACGTCGACGACGCTGCCGGGCGGGATGCGCTCGGCGGGTTTGACGACCTGGGCGGACCACACCCACGGGTGGCCGGGGACGCGATCGGTCTTGAGCTGGATCTGGGGCAATGCGGCGGTATTCATCCGCGGATTGTACCGGCCCTCAGCGCCCGAAGCGCAGGACAAGCCACGAGGCCACCGCCAGCAGGTTCAGGCCGACATGCGCTGCCGAGGGGCCGCCAAGGGCGAACAGCCAGCCGTGCTCGGCGATGGCCCAGTCGAAACCGAGGCGGGGCGAGCGCTGGATCGTCATCGAAAGGTTGGCATAGGCGCCCGACGAGAGGGCGTAGCTGAAGAACGAGGTGGCCAGCAGCGGCGCCTGGAGGAATTGTGCCCAGATCGACATCTGCGTGCCGCGTGCGTCGTTGCTGGCGAGCAGCACGCCGGCAACGAGGATGAAGCCGAACAGCAACACCCCCAGCACCGCCGCCACGGCATCCAGGCCGCCCATGCGCGAACCCAGCAGGTGGTCCACCTGGCGCACCAGGCCATAGAGGCCACCGGCGATTTCAAAGACGGCGATGACGCGAGTCAGGAACGAATGCATGCGATTTTCCAGTGGTGGTTCAGAGGGCCTCGGCGGCCTCGTGCAGGTCGGTGATGTGTTGCTCCCACCAGCGGGCCTCGGCCGCGAAGGGGAACGCGGCGGGGAAGGCCGGATCGTGCCAGCGGTCGGCGATCCACCCGGCGTAGTGCACCTGGCGCATGGCGCGCAGCGCGGGTACCAGTGCCAGCTCCGTCGGGTCGAAATCGCGGAACTGGCCGTAGCCCTCGAGCAGGGCGTCGAACAACGTTTCGTCCGCCGCCAGCATCCACAGGTCCTGCACCGCGGGGCCCATGCGGGCGTCGTCGAGATCGACGAAGTGGGGCCCGTTGTCGGTCCACAGCACGTTGCCCGGGTGGCAGTCGCCATGCAGGCGCACGCGCTGAACGGGGCCCACGGCCTCGAAGCGGTTGGCCACGGCATCGTCGACGCGCATCACCGCGTCGCGGTAGGCGTCGAACAAGTGCGGTGGCAGCAGGTCGGAGCCGAGCGCGGCGCGGGCGGGGCCGTCGATGAGGGTGGCGCGGTTGATCGTGCCGCGGTGGTGGAAGGGTTCGCGCGTGCCCACGCCGTGCAGGCGGGCCAGCAGGCGCCCCAGCCACTCGAGCTGGTCGGCGGATTCCAGCGAGGGTGCGCGGCCGCCGCGGCGGGGATATAGCGCGTAGCGGAAGCCTTCGTGGCGGAGCAGCGTTCGGCCGTGGAAGACGAGCGGTGCCACGACGGGGATTTCGGCCGCAGCCAGTTCCAGCGCGAACGCATGCTCCTCGCCGATGGCGGCATCGTTCCAGCGGCCGGGGCGGTAGAACTTGGCCACGACGAAGTCACCGTTCTCCAGGCCCACCTGGAACACGCGGTTTTCGTAGCTGTTGAGCGTGAGCAGGCGGCCATCGCTCCACGTACCGGCCGCGTCGACGGCGCCCAGCACCACGTCGGGCGATAGCGCCGCGTAAGGGGCGGCCTGGCTCACGCGCGCAGGTTCCCCGGCGCGCCACCGGGCGAGGGGATGACCGCCATGGTAAGGCGCGAGAGGCAGACGAGCTTGCCGGTTTCTTCCTCGATGCGGATCTCCCACACCTGGGTGGTACGGCCCAGGTGCACGGCCTTGGCCGTGCCCGTGACGAGGCCGCCGCGCACGCCGCGGATGTGGTTGGCGTTGATGTCGAGGCCCACGGCGATTTCCTTGTCCACGTCGAGCGTGAGCAGCGACGCCGAACTGCCGAGCGTTTCAGCCAGCACCACCGACGCGCCCCCATGCAGCAGGCCGAACGGCTGCTGGGTGCGGTGGTCGACCGGCATGGTGCCGCGCAGCCAGTCATCGCCGAACGCCGTGAAGCGGATGTCCAGCGTCTCCATCATCGTGTTCCGGCTCCAGTGGTTGATCCGGTCCAGGTCGAGGGGGTGCTTCCAGATGGCCATCGCGGGCTTCGTCCCATGGGAAAGCGCCCATTGTCCTACAATGCGCGCGTGCCTACCGTAACCCTCATCGCCTCCGGCAAGCGATTCGACGCCGACGCCGACGAAACCATCCTCGAAGCCGCCCAGCGCGCGGGCATCGCCCTGCCGTACTCGTGCCGCGGCGGCGTGTGCGGCAGCTGCAAGGCCACGCTGGTGGAGGGCACCTGCGCGTACCCCTACAACCCGCCCGTGGGCCTGTCGGCATCGGCGCGCGCGCACCATGGCATCCTGCTGTGCCAGGCCGTGCCGTGTGGCGACATCGCCATCCAGGCGCGCGAGATCGCTTCGGTGGAAGACATCCCGCACCGCCGCGTCGAGGTCGAGGTGGCCGAACGCCGCCTGCTCGCGCCGGATGTCGTCGGGCTGTGGCTGCGGCCGCTCGATGGCGAGCCGCTGCGCTGGCTGCCAGGCCAATACCTCGACGTGGTACTGCCCGACGGCAAGCACCGGCCGTTCTCCATCGCGGGCGGCCCGCGTGCCGATGGGCTGGTCGAACTGCACGTGCGCCACGTGCCCGGCGGTGGTTTCACGTCGTGGGTGTACGAATCCCTGAAACAAGGCGACCACCTCGTCATCGAGGCGCCGCTGGGCACCTTCGTGCCGCGCGAGGATTCCGAGCGGCCCATGCTGTTCATGGCGGGTGGTACAGGCTTTGCGCCCGTCAAAGCCGTGGTCGAGCACTTCATCGCGCTGGGTACGCGGCGGCCCATGCATGTCTACTGGGGCGTGCGCAACGCCGACGACCTTTACCTGGCCGACCTTGCCCGCGGCTGGGAGGCGGCGGTGCCGTCGCTCACCTTCACGCCGGTGCTCTCCGACCTGGACGCGGCGCGCGCCGCCGGGTTACGCGAGGGCCTGGTGCACGAGGCCCTGCTGGCGGACCACCCCGACCTTGCCGACGTGGACCTGTACATGAGCGGGCCGCCCGCGATGATCGCCGCGGGGCGGGAGCTGTTCATCGATGCGGGGTTGCCGGAGGACCGGCTGTTCTACGACTCGTTCGATGTCGCGCCGGATGTGCTGGCGGCGATCTTGCGGGGTAGGGCCGGGATCCACGGGCTTTAGCACGAAGCATCGCGCGCAAGCGCGCTCCCACAACAAGCGCGCTCCCACAAAAAAGTGGCTTGCCTTATTTCTTGCCTTTGGCGGTGGGGAGCTGGGCGCCCTGCCAGGCCGCCGTGCCGCCGTCGAGGACGAAGACGCGGCTGAAGCCGGCCTTGACGAGGCGGGCGGCGGGCTTGGACAGCGTGCGGCCGTCCTTGTCGATGAGCACCACGGGCAGGTCCTTCGCCTTGGCCAGGTCCTTGTTCTCCGGGTCGAACTGGCTCATGGCCACGTTCTTCGCGCCCGGCACGTGGGCCTTCTCGAAATCGGTGCTGGCCGAGAGGTCGATCATCAGCGGGTTGTCGCGGTTGATCAGCTGGGTGAGGCCGGCCGGCGTGAGGGCTTTCCACTTGCGGAACAGGCTGCCGACTTCCGTGGCGATGAGCGCCACGAGGATGGCCACGAACAGGCCCACCAGCGCGAGGTGGTTGGCTGCGAACTCAGGCAGCTTGTGCAGTACGTCGTTCATCGTGGCCTTGCTCGTCCCGGGGGTAAACCCGCGATTATATAGGGATCAGTGAGGCGAGAAATCGGGCAGGCCGGTCATCAGGCTCCAGCGGTCTTTTTCGCGGTCGTAGTGCCAGCGCTGGTGGTCGACGATGCTGCGCTCGGCCTGGTTGTTCACGTTCACCACGCTGATCTGCACCGTCTGCACCACTTCGTTCTCGCCATCGGGCTGGGGGCCGCCGCCCTCGTCATAGGCGGTGACCCGCAGCTGGCCCAGGCGGGCCTGTTCCACCGAACTCATGGGGTGGGCGGCGGCGTAGTCCTTGTCGACGAAGCCCTGCGCCGAGGCGAAATCGCCCCAGCGGATGGCCGAGGCGTAACGCATGAGGGTGCGCGTGAGCGCGTCGTCGCGCTTGGTGCTGGCGCAGCCGGTGAGGCTGGCGGCCATGGCGAGCGCCAGGGCGAGGGTAGGCAGGGCAAGTCGGCGCATGGTGGCTTCCGGCAGGGCATCGGGCCGCATTATGCCCGGCGTTTGGCCACGAAGCGCGCCACGAGCGACGCGGCAGGCTTGTCGCCCGTCCCCGGCACGCGGCACGTGAGGTCGGCGCGGGCCCGGCCACGGGTGGCCAGGGTGCGGAAAAACACGGCCCAGTCGCCGCCCTCGGCCAGGCTGGCCTCGGCGCGCAGGTCGTCCCATACCGGGTCGAGGTAGCGGATGCTGGAATCGCCGACGAACAGGTCGCAATCCTCGCCGCGGCTGCGCAGGTTCGCCTCGACAAGGGCCCAGCAGGCCAGCGTCATGAGGCTGGCCAGGCTGCCGCCGAAGGCGCAGCCCTTGTCGTTGATGTTGGGCTGCAGCGGGGCCGTCATGACGAGGCGCTCGCCATCGCAACCGGCGATGCGGGCTTCCATGGCGCGCGCGAGGGGGATGCCGTCGAGGATGAAGCGCTCTAGGGTGGCGAACGTGGGGTCGGGCGTGGTCATAGAAGCGGGAGTCTACGGAACCGGCTTTACCGTTCGCATCCGTACGGCCTACCCAACCTTCGGCATTGGCGGCCCGGGTCGGTAGCTTCCTATCCTCGGGGGTAGCCGCGCGTTGACGCAGCGCCCTGCAGGAAGCATTCGTGAGCCGTTCGCACCCCCTTCGCAATGTCACCGTCGTCATCACCCGCCCGGCCGGCACCGCGGGCCCGCTATCCCGCCGGGTCCGCAAGCTCGGTGGTATCCCCGTCAGCGTGCCGGGGCTTTCGCTCCGCGCCACGGAGGACGCCAGCACGGTGGACGCCGCCTTGCGCCGGGCGCTGGATGGCGATGTGCTCATTTTCACCAGCCCCGCCGCGGTACGTTTCGCGGCCGACGTGCTGCCGCTGGCCACGCGGGCGACGGTGGTCGCGGTGGGGCGGGGTACGGCGCGCGCCCTGAAGACGGCCGATGTCGGCAACGTGTTGTTCCCCGAAGCCTCGCAGGACAGCGAAGGCGTGCTTGGGCTGTCCGAACTGGCCCAGGTGGCCGGCCGCCGCGTGGCCTTGATCGGCGCCCCGGGTGGCCGTGGCCTGTTGCGCGAGGCGCTGGTGGCGCGTGGCGCCACGCTCGAGGAGGTGCACGTCTACCACCGCGTCGCGCCGCGCATCGATCGCCGGCATATCGACCCCCTGCTCAAGCTGAGCCGGCGCTCGGCGGTGCTGCTTTCGAGCGCCGAGGCGCTCGACCACCTGCACCGGGCGCTCATCGCCCCGGCATGGCGCCGGCTGGTGCAGGCCGTGGCGGTCGTCAGCAGCGAGCGGCTGCGGGCGGTCGCCCTGGGCATGGGGTTCGAGCGGGTCGTGGTGGCCCGGTCCGCCCTGCCTACTGACCTGCTGGCCGCCGCCGCCGAGGTGTCGTTCACCCGCCGTTGAGGGATGTATTCCGTGCGTTTGCGTATGGCCTGCTAGCATGCCCGCATGACGACCGAGACCCCCCCGACCGAACCCACCCCGGCCTCGCCGGCCCCGGCCGCCGTGCCCTCGTCCGCCAAGGCCCGCCGGGCCGATCCACCGCCTCGTCGCGGTGGTGGCGCACTGGCCCTCGCCGTGCTGCTTTCGCTCGCCGCCGCCGGCGCCGCGGGCTACACCGCCTACACCGTGTGGAACATGCGCCAGGACCTCGGCGCCGCGAATGGCCTGAAGGGCCAGGTCGATACGCTGCAGGCCGCGGTCGACGGCTTGCGCGACGACAACGCCAACCTGCGCCGCCG
Organism: Luteibacter yeojuensis; assembly: GCF_000964085.1. GTDB lineage: Bacteria > Pseudomonadota > Gammaproteobacteria > Xanthomonadales > Rhodanobacteraceae > Luteibacter > Luteibacter yeojuensis_A. The sequence goes on along the minus strand of NZ_JZRB01000001.1, from coordinate 185,316 downwards.
CCTCAGCGATGCCGATGGCGTGAACCGCTCGGCGCGCGAAGAAGTGCTCGGCATGGCCGAGCGCACCAAGAACCTCGAAGACGCGGTGGCGAACCTTTCCGAGCGCAGCCTCAGCGGCCACGACGCCATGCTGCTCGACGAAGCCGAGTCGCTGCTGCGCATGGCGAAGGAACGATTCGCCTTGTTCGGCGATGCCAGCGGGGCGCTCGCCGCCTATGGGTTGGCCGACCAGGCGCTCGCCGGCGTCAACGACAGCGCGTTCGCCGCCGTGCGGCAGAACCTCACTGCCGAGCGTGAAGCGCTCGACGCCGTGCAGCCGAAGGCCCGCGCGAACGACCTCGCCACGCTGGCCGACCTGCGCGCGCAGCTGCCCACGTTGCCGCTGAAGGACATGGATACGCAGGCCGGTGCCGACGAAGACCGCACGTTCTGGCAGCGCGCCGGCAACGCGCTGGGCAGCATCGTCCGCATCAGCCATGACGAAGGCACGCCGCTGGGCCTCGCCGATGACCGCCTTGCGCGCGAACTGGCCGCGCTGGACGTGGCGCATGCCGAGGCGGCCGTGCTTGCCTACGACGACCGCGGCCGCGATGCCGCGCTCAAGCGCGTGGACGCGACGCTGGCGGCGCATTTCAACCCGCAGGCGCCGTCGGTGCAGACGGCGCGCAAGCGCATCGAGGCGCTGCTGGCGAGCCAGGCCAAGGGCAACGAGCCGAAGCTTGGCGCCGCGCTCGAAGAGCTGCGCAACCTGCGTTCGGTGCACGCGCTGAAAGCGGGCGGTGCCGCGCCCGCGCCCGCGCACGCGTCATCGGCGCCGGCGCCTGCCGGCGCGCCCGGCGCAGCACCCGCACCCGCACCCGCCTCCACCGCTGCGAAGGTTTCGCCATGAAGCCGTGGCGCTGGGTTGTCGGCCTCATCCTTGTCGCGGTGCTCGCCGCGTTCGCGTGGCACTGGGTCGCGGACGACCCGGGCTATGTCCTCATCCACCTGCGCGGCACCACCGTGCAGATGACCGTCGTCACGGCCGTCGTGCTGTTGCTGGCGCTGTGGGCCGCGATCTCGCTGCTCGTCGCGCTCATCCGCTGGCCCTTTGGCGCGATGAACCGCCGCCATCGACGCCTCAGCCGGCGTCGCCTCGCCGACGGCCTGGTGGCGTTGATCGAGGGCCGCCACGGCGAGGCCGAGCGCGACCTCAACCGCGCCGCGCGTTATCCGTCCGTGCGCGGCCCCGCGTTGCTTGCCGCCGCGGAGGCGGCTGAGCGCCACGGTGAATCCAAACGCGCCATCGAAACGCTCGACCTGGCCGCGCAGGAAACGCCGCGCGCGGCGCGTGTGTTGCGCGCGCGGCTGATGCGTCGCACGGGCCGAGCCGCCGAAGCCGTCACATTGCTGGCGCCCGAAGCCGACAACGGCGCGCTGGCGCCCGCGGGGTGGGTGGAGTTCGCCGAGGCCTCGCTCGCCAGCGACGATCCGCGCAACGCCATGCGTGCGCTCGAGCCGCTGCGCAAGAGCGGCGAGCTGGGCGCCGCCACGTTCAACGACCTGGAAGGCCGTGTCGTTGCCGCGAACATCCTTGCCGCACGCGACGGGGCCGCGCTGGCCGCGCTGTGGTCGCAGCTACCGAAGGGCCAGCGCCGCCTGCCCGCGGCCATCGACGCATACGCACGCCAGGCCATGCGCTTCGGCCAGGGCATGGCCGCCATGGATGAAATTGAATCCGCGCTGCGTCGCGAGTGGTCGCCGCTGCTCATTGCCACCTACGGCGCGATGGGGGCGGAAGACCTCGACCAGCGCGTGCGTCGCGCCGAGGCGTGGATCGACACGCATCCGAACGATCCCGCGCTGCTCACCGCCGTTGGCCGCATGTGCGTGCGCATGCAGCTGTGGGGCAAGGCGAAGCCCTACCTCGAGCGTGCGCTGGCCATCGAGCCGAGTGCCGCCGCGTGGGAAGCGCTGGGCGATGTCTATCTCGGCGAGAAGCAGCCCGAGTTGGCGCAGCGCTGTTACCGCAATGCGTTCGCGCTGGGCCGCGGCGAAGCGGGCGTGCCGTTGCCGGAAAGCCGGGGTGGCCGCATCGACACGCGCGTCACCGCCGTCGAAGAGCGCGACCAGCACGGCGTGCCGCGGCTGTCGCCCTGAGCCGGCGTCAGTGGGGCGGTGGGCTGTTCACGCCGCCCGGCGCCCGCCAGTGGCCGTCCAGTGCGCAGCGCTGCGCACGGCGCTTCGCCTGCACCACGTCGTCGGGGCGCATGCCCGTGAAGGCGTCCGGCTTGTCGAATTGCGCGTAGAGGGCCATGCACTCGCGAGGCGATAGCGCCGATTCGCCGAAGTTCGGCAACGGCTCGCCCTGCCCATGCTGGCGCACCGTCGAGATGCCGTTCGTGATGAGGTAGAACAGCATCAACACGAACCACAGGGCCGCCCACGCCAGGGGTGGCATGCCGAGCCGGCGGCGCGGCCGGGCGGGCGGCCCACGCCGGGGCACGCTCGCCGAGGGCGGGGCCGCCCGGCGTTCGAATTCGTCGCGCGTATCGCGCGGCAGGTTTTCGAAAGCGGCTTGCCACGCATCGAGCTGTTCGTCCACGAGGTAGAGCGCCAGCCAGTCGGGCAGCCACGCGCGCAACCGGCCGATGTCGGGCCAGCGCCGCGCGACATAGGCGTCGATGCCGCCCTGCGCACGTTCGATGTGGGCGAGCCAGGTCGCCCGCCAGCCTGCGTCGAGCGTGGCCCAGTCTTCCGCCTGCGCAAGCACGCGCCCGATCCACGCGGCCCGCGGATCGGCGCGGCGAAGGCGGCCCACTTCGTGCCAGTGGAACGCCTCCGTCGCCGCATGGAACAGGGCCGCGCGCCGGTCGATGCCGGCGGTGGCCAGCGCATCGATCACGAGGTCTTCGAACTGCCCGGGTGCATCGACGTAACCATGGCGCAGCGATGCGAGCGCGTTGCCGAGCAGCGCCGCGATGGCGTCGTCACCCGCGTCGCGCACCGCGTCCCGGAGGCGCCGCATGGCGTCCTCTGCAGCGTGGTCCTGCGGCGGGGTGTCAGCCGCGGCGTCGTCGTCGGCGGCCCCACGGGTTTCCTCGCACCAGCCATCGTCCTGCCCCGGCGCGGGGCCCGCCGGGTGGTCGTTGCACCAGGCGAGCGCGGCCTGGTACGCCTCGCGCAGCTGCTGGAAGGCCACGGGGTCGGCGCCGGGGTCGACCTGGCGAAGCCGCGCGGCGTACGCCCGGCGTACCGCGACGGTATCCGCGTGCGCAGGTAGGCCAAGGGTATCCAGGCACCAGGGTGTCCCGGTCATGCTCAAGGGGCGCTCTCGCGCTGGAGGCGTTCGAGCAAGGCATGGCACCGGTGAGCCTGCGCCGCTTGCTCCACGGTCGGTAGCGTGCCGGGCGCGTCGATCTGGTCGACCAGGCGCATGCAATCGAACGCCTGGGTGCGCTCGGCCTCGGTGCGGCCGGGCACGTGCCGCATCGCCGTCGCACCCGGGGTATCCACCGATCGCTGCGACGAGGCAAGGATGCCGTGCATCGCCCAGAAGACGAACGCACAAAGCGCCACCCACACTCGCACGTCGACCGCGCGGCGCGGGGTACCGCGTTGCGTTCTCCTTCGCACCGCATAGGGCTCGGCGCCGCTGGCCGCCCGGCGTTGCTCGCTGTCGGCGGCTTCGAAGCGAGCCTGCCACGCCTGCGCGCGCGCTTCGCTGATGTAGAGCGCGAGGTAACGTGGGAACCGGGCGATTGCATCGCGGATGCGCGGCCAGGCCAGCGCGGCAGCGTCCGGGATCGGCCCGCTACCCTCGCCATGCGCCGAAAGCCAGGTGCGGATATCGGCTTTGTCGACCGGGTCGAGCGTCTCGAAACGCTGCCGCTGCTGTTCCACGCTATCGATCCAGCCACCCGCGGGGCCAAGCGATGCCAGGTGCATGTACTCGTGCCACCCGAAGTGCGCGTACGCCGCGACGAACACCGCGGGGCGGCGGCGGATGCCTGCGCTGGCCAGCGCATCGATCAGGTAGCGCTCGAACAGGAACGGTGCATCGATATGCTCGCGGCGTAGCGCGGCCGCGCAGGCCTGCAGTTCGGCCGCGATGTGCGCCGCCTCGCCGTACTTGACCCGGCGGGCGAAGCGTTCGATGAGGCGCATGGCGACGGTTTCCGGGCCGTCGGCATCGGTGCGTCGCACGGCGGCCGACGCCGGTAGGGGCAGCGGCGGTGGCTGCACTGGCGCTGGTTCAACGGTTGCGGCCGTGTCGCCCGTGGCCGCCGCGGCAGCCTGGTGGGCGACCCACGCCCGGGCATGCTCGTACGCCTCGCGCAGGCGCGCGAACCCTACCGGGTCGGCGCCGGGGTCCACCTGCTTCAGGCGCACGGCGTAGGCGCGTTTCACCGCCCGCTCATCGGCGTCCGGGCCAAGCGCCAGCAGCTCGAAGGACCAGGGCATCTGCATGGGGTCAGTCGGCGTGGTCGGGCGCGAAGTAGCTATCGGATTCGACGGCCTTGAGGGCGTCGCGGAACTGCGCGGCATCGCGCGCGATCAACCGCGGATCCTGCGTGGCCAGCACCTGCTCGAAGCGCGCGATCATCTGGCCGACATGCTCGCGGGCCTCGCCCAGCAACTGCTCGTAGAGGCGCTCGGCGCGCGCCAGCAGCGTGCGGTTCTCAAGCGTGTCGCGCGGGTGGATCTTCAAGACGGAAAGCACCTCGAGGCGCCGGGCAATCTCCTCCGGCGACATGTGCGCCTGGCCGCTTTCGATGACGAGGCGCTTGACCTCGCCGGTGCCGACGACGCTTACCTCCACTTCAAGCAGGCCGTTGACATCGTAGGTGAAGCGCACATCGACGCCCTGGCCGTGGCCAGGGCCCGGCTCGACCGGGACGCTGACCTCGCCGAGGCGGATGTTGTCGCGGACCATCCGCGATTCACCCTGGAACACGCCGATGGTGATGGCACGCTGCTGCGGGTTCACCGGGAAGAAGCGCTGCACGCGGCTCACGGGCACCACGGTGTTGCGCTCGATGATGGGCGCGTAGTAGCCCTCGGCCACCACGCCTTTCTCAAGCGCGCGCACCACCTCCGTACCCAGCGTGTAAGGGCACACGTCGGTCATCACGGTTTCGTCGAGCGCCTGGTCCTTCATTTTCAGGCCGGCCTGCACGGCCGCGCCCAGTGCCACCACTTCATCCGGGTTCAGGCCGACCGCGGGGAAGCGGCCGAACATGCGCGTGGCCAGCGCGCGGATCATGGGCATGCGCGTGGCGCCGCCTGCGAGTACGACGTTATCGAGGTCGGCGGCACGGATCCGCGCGTCGCGCAGCGCGCGCTCGATCGGCCGCCACAGGCGTGCCAGCAGCGGCTCGGCAAGCTTCTCGAACGCGGCCGCGTCGAGCTCCACCAGGGCATGCTGGCCCTGCCAGCTGATTTCGAACGAAGCCTTGCCGTGCGCACCCAGCTCGCGCTTGGCAGCCTCGGCGCGGGCCGCGAGGCGCTGCATGAACGCGGCATCGGCGCGCGCGCCCTCCGGGATGCCGTGGGCGAAGGCGAGGTCGGCGACAAGCGTGGCGAAATCCTCGCCGCCGAGCATGTTGTCGCCCGCGCTGGCGCGCACTTCCATCACGCCCTCGAACATCTCAAGGATGGAAACGTCGAACGTGCCGCCGCCCAGGTCGAACACCAGGAACTGGGTCTCCTTGTGGCCCTCGTGGATGCCATAGGCCAGCGCGGCGGCGGTGGGTTCGTTGAGCAGGCGCTCCACCTTCAGGCCGGCCAGTTCACCGGCCACGCGGGTGGCCTTGCGTTGCGCATCGGAGAAGTAGGCCGGCACGGTGATGACGGCCTCGCTGACGGGCTCGCCGAGGTAGGCCTCGGCGTCTTCCTTCAGCGCGCGCAGCACCAGGGCGGAGAGCTCCTCCGGGCGGAAATCGCGATCGCCCAGGCGCATGAGGCGGGCGCTGCCCATGTAGCGCTTGAACAGCGCCGCCGTGAGGTTGGGGTGGGTCTGCAGCCGTTCGCGTGCCGCCTCGCCGACCAGGACACGGCCATCGGCGTCGAGGCCGACGCACGAGGGCGTGAGGAAACTGCCGAGCGCGTTCGGGACGAGCCGCGGGCCGCCGTCCTTCCAGACGGCGACAAGGCTGTTGGTGGTGCCGAGGTCGATGCCGACGATCATGTTGTCCCTGCCCCTGCGTGCGCCCGGACGACGCACGATCCCCAGTTAGCGGCAGGCACCTCCCTGCCTTGAATGCCGGAGTCTACCCGTTGGCTAGAGCGCCGTCAGGTTGGCGTAGGCATAGACCAGCCACTTCGAGCCCTCGTCCTCGAAATTGACCTGCACCCGCATGTGGGCGCCCGCGCCCTCGGCGCTGACGATGGTGCCCTCGCCGAACTTGGGGTGGCTGACCCGCTGGCCGAGCTTCACCGGCATCGGCTCCTCGAACCCGCCACCACCACCGCCAGCGAACCGGTCGGCATAGGCCGGGCGCGAAACCTGCACGCGCGGGCGCAGTTCGTCGATGAGCTCGGGTGGGATCTCGCCCAGGAAACGCGAGGGGCGGGCCAGCATCTCGGTGCCGTGCATGCGCCGGGACTCGGCGTGGGAGACGTAGAGCTTCTGCCGGGCGCGCGTGATGCCCACGTAGGCCAGGCGGCGTTCTTCCTCGAGCCGGTTTTCTTCCTCGGTGGAGCGCTGGCTGGGGAAAAGGCCTTCTTCCATGCCCACCAGGAACACGATGGGGAATTCCAGGCCCTTGGCCGAGTGCAGGGTCATGAGCTGCACGCAATCGTCCCACGCCTCGCCCTGGCCTTCGCCTGCTTCCAGCGCGGCATGCGACAGGAAGGCCGAGAGCTCGTTGAGCCCGGCGTCGGTATCTTCCGGAGTCATCTCGAAGCGGCTGGCCACGTTGACGAGCTCATCAAGGTTCTCCACCCGGGCCTCGCCGTTGCCCCGCTTGTCGTTCTCGTAGAAATCGCGCAGGCCGGTATGCGTGATGGCGTGTTCGATCTGTTCGGCGAGGTCGAGGCCCGCGGGGGCATCATCGGCCGCGGCGTCGCCGCCGCGGAACGTGCGGTGCATCTCGTCGATGAGCGCGATGAACGAACGCAAGGCGTTCTTCGCACGGCCCGCGAGCGAGCCCATGGCGATTTCGTTGAGCACCGCCTCCCACATCGAGCTGCCGTCCTGGCGCGCGCGGCGGCGCAGCTCGTCGAGCGTGCGGTCGCCGATGCCACGCGTGGGCGTGTTCACGGCGCGCTCGAAGGCGGCGTCGTCATGGCGATTCGACGCGAGCCGCAAGTAGGCCAGCGCATCCTTGATTTCCGCGCGCTCGAAGAAGCGCAGGCCACCGTACACGCGGTAGGGCAGGTTGCGCTGTATCAGTTGCTCTTCGAAGTTGCGCGACTGCGCGTTGGAGCGGTACAGGATGGCGCAATCGCGCGCATTGCCATGCTCGGCGATGTACTCGCGGATGCGCTCGATGACGAAGCGGGCTTCGTCCTGCTCGTTGTACGCGGCATAGAGCGCGATGCGATCGCCCTCGTCGCCATCGGTCCACAGCTGCTTGCCGAGGCGGCCGCCGTTGCGCGCGATGACCGCGTTGGCGGCCTTCAGGATGGTGGAGGTGGAGCGGTAGTTCTGCTCCAGGCGGATGGTTTTCGCGCCGGGGAAATCGCGCAGGAACTGCTGCACGTTCTCCACCTTCGCGCCGCGCCAGCCGTAGATGGCCTGGTCGTCGTCGCCCACCACGAACACCTGGCCCGTGCTACCGGCCAGCACGCGGATCCACGCGTACTGCAGCGTGTTGGTGTCCTGGAACTCGTCGATGAGCAGGTAGCGCCAGCGATCCTGGTAATGCTTGAGCACGTACGGATCCTTCAGCCACAGCTCGTGCGCGCGCAGCAGCAACTCGGCGAAATCGACCAGGCCGGCGCGCTGGCACTGCTGCTCGTAGGCTTTGTAGATCTCCACGAAGGTGCGCGTGACCGGGTGGTCGCGGTGCTCGATGCTGTCGGGGCGCTTGCCCTCGTCCTTCCACTGGTTGATCTGCCACGCCGCCTGGCGCGGCGGGAACCGGGCCTCGTCCAGGCCCATGCCCGCGACCACGCGCTTGATGATGCGCTGCTGGTCGTCCGAATCGAGGATCTGGAAGCCTTCGACCAGCCCGGCCTCGCGCCAGTGGCGGCGCAGCAGGCGGTGCGCGATGCCGTGGAAGGTGCCCACCGTGAGGCCCTGGGTGCCGCCCGGCACGATGCCGTCGAGGCGCGAGCGCATTTCGCCCGCCGCCTTGTTGGTGAACGTGACCGACAGGATGGCCCACGGCGGCACGCCCTCGACCTGGGTGAGCCAGCCGATGCGATGGGTGAGGACGCGGGTTTTGCCGGAGCCGGCGCCCGCGAGGATCAGGTAGTGCCCGGGCGGGGCACTGACGGCCTCACGCTGTGCGTCGTTGAGGCCGTCGAGTAGGTGGGATACGTCCATCCCGCCATTGTAGCGGAGCGTGCGCCCCGCTTAGTTCTTGCGGGTGAGGCCGGCCACGGCGACGATGCCGCCGATGACGATACCCGCGATGCCCGCCCACTGGGGGATGGCCTTGTCGTGGGTGGCCTCGATCTTGGCCGGGCCAAGCTTCGCCACGGTATCGGTCTTCTCATAGCTGCCGTTGCCGGCGACTACCCAGATGCCGAGGCCGATGAGGATGATGCCGACAACGATGAGTCCTGCGCGCATGGGAATGCCCCCTGTATGGATCGGTGGCGGGAGCATGCGTTGACGGATGTGAGGACGGCGTGGGGGCGGTCAGCCGCCGTATAGCCGGCTGACTACCCGCCGGGCTTCGTCCCGGGTGCGCGGGCAGGCGTGGCCATCGGCAATGCGGCGCAGGTGGCCTTCGCTCTCGACGTCGCCCAGCGTCCCGGCCAGGGCGAGCGCCATGCGCCGGCGCATCAGGTCGTTGGTGGGCTTGCCGCAGATCGTGCCGGTGTCGATGTCGAAGTAGTACTGGTCGCCCAGTTCCCCCGTGGTATCGCCGCGAAGCAACAGGTTCAGCGACGCGCTGGGCGCGGGCGGCGGGAACTGCGCGTGCACGTCGCGCCCGGCCAGGTACATCAGCACGGTGCCCGGTGCCAGCGTCGCCTCGCCGGCGTAGGCCAGCGCCACGCGCTCGCCGATCTCGCCGCGCACGCCCGTGGCGTCGTACGTGTAGGTACGCGTGTGGTAGCCCGGGCCGTAATAGTGGGTGGTGAGGAACGAGAAGCCATGGTCGTGGTAAGCGAAGAAGCTGAGGTTCTCGTTGTCTTCGTGCGTCGCGGCCTCCACCGGCCACAGGTTGATGCGGACCACGAACGGGCCGAACGCATCGAGGATGCATGTCTGCCGCGTCTGCATGCGCAGCGGGCCGTCCTCGCGGAGCAGGTCGGCGCGCAGCGCGTCGGTAAGCAGCCCCGGGTGCCGCGCCAGCGCCACGATATCGCCGGCCACTGTTTGCAGCGTCTCCGGCCGCGCGGGGTCCACGCTGGCGAGCACGCGCCGGCGGAACGCGTGCAGGTCCATCGGCGCGGCGGGGTCGTGGTGGCTCGTCATCACCATGGTTCAGGCCGCCATGCGCCGCAGCGTCTCGGCGGCGGCACCCGCGACGTGCGGATGCCTGTCGCGCGCGAGCATGTGCAGCGCCGCCTGGCCTACTCCCCCATCCAGCGTGGCCAGGCAGCGCGCGGCTTCCCAGCGCACCTGGTGGTAAGGATGGTCGAGCATGGCGCGCACATCGGGTATCGCGGCGGTATCACCCGCGCGCGCCAGCTCGGCGAGGATCGCCAGGAGGGCGCGCGCCTCGTTACGCGTTTGCACGGGTTGCAGCGGCGTACCCGTGCCGCGTTCGAATTCCCAGCGCTGCCACACCTGCGGCGAGGCGGCGAACGTCAACAGCGTGGGCGCCGCCGTGCCGTCGTCGTCGACGAGGTGGAACGTTTCGCGCGGCGCATCCGCGTCCATGCGTGTCCACGGCATGAGCGATTCGACGCCTTCCAGCACCAGGGGCAGCGAAGGATCGAACACATCCACGTCCGCACCATGCGCCATACGGTAGCGCTCGACGCGCACCGGCACGCGCGAAAGCACCGCCAGCATTTCCGGCGCGGCAAGCGTCGTGGCAAGGCGCTCGCCATCCTTGCGCGGCGCCGTGGTGGTGCCGCGCTCGCTGTGCGCGGCCGAGGTCAGCACCAGGCTGAATGCGGGCGCCTGGCATACGGTGACGCCATGCCAGTGCCACTCGGGCATGTCGGCCAGCGGCACGTCGTCGGCGAGGTCACACAGCATCGCATTCTGGAACGCGGCCCATGGGAGCGGGTCGAGCAAGGCGTCGAATGCATCGCGCAGGTCCCAGAACGTACCCGGCCGCGCCGCGCAGACCGCCGACGCGGCGTGTTCGGCAAAGCGCCGTATGGCGGGGACCGCGCGCGCGGCGCGGGCTAGCTGGATCATGGCGGCGGCTTAGCCGGCCGCTGTCACTTCGTCGGCGTCGACGGCCAGGTGCGGGCGAAGCGTGGGGTAGCTCGTGATGATGTCGACGGTGGCTTGCTCGTCACGCGCGGCGACCGTGGCATGGATGCGGTCGACACGCCCCACGGAGGCGGCGGCGTGCGGCAGTTCGGCGAAAGCGATGGTCCACGACATGGGAAGGATCCGGGCAGGCGGCCGGACTGGCCGCGAATTTAGCGTACGCGGCGTGGTGGTGTGCTGAAGCGGGCGTGGTTCGCAGATTGGCGGGGATAGGAAAAATTCCAGCGTTTTGAGTCTGTCCCGATTTCTCATGAGATGTGTCTCATTGTCTTTATTTCTCAATGGCTTAGGTGTTTACAGGGGCCGCCAAGGCAGGCATGCTGCGCGCCTCGATCAGGGAGAACGGAATGCGGGTTTGGGTGCTGGCCACGTTGGCCGCGTGTGTGGTGCTGACGGGTTGTGGTGACAAGCCGGTGCCACCCTTTGCCAGTGCGCCGTTCTCGGTGGCGCGGAAGGGGAATGTGTTGAGCATTCCGTTCGAGGTTCCGCCGACGGCGAATCTGACGTACAGCTACATGCTGGCGTTCAAGTACGAGATGCCGGAGACGGGAGACCCGACACTGTCGTTCTGGAGTCACCCGCAGGGAGCGCACCTGTTCCTGAAGGTGAAGCTGGTCGCAATAAATGCTGATGGAAGTGAAGAGGAGATGACCACTCACGCATACCACAGGGACGATAGCGGCGTTCAACAGGCTTCGGCGATGGGCCCGCGCGTGGTGAACGTCAATATGCATGGAGCCAGCCTTGGAACCGCTCTCATGGAGGTTGTGCACTTTACTGCTCCGCGCCATGGCCACTATCGATTCGATGTGGAGACCCTGCGGGACGTAGAAGTATTTGAGCCCATTATTTCGTGGCTCACGGTGGAACGCGAATATGCAGGACCAAAATAAGGAGGCGACATGGATGCCAAGAGATACACCGTCACGGTGTTTGCTGCTGCACCCGGGACGTGGATTCATAAAAGCGAGGACGGCAAGGACATTTTTAGCCGCTCCGTGCCCGGTCACGTTTACTACGAGACCAGTGACGGACAGGATCCGCACAGTTGGGGCTTTGCACCCGTGGAACATGGCAGTCTCTATGGCCCCGGGATTCCGCAGACGAACGACGCTAATGAGTACATCGAACCGATGTACGAGCGAACCATGGAAATTTCGAAGGGGCAGTACGACGCGCTGAATGAATTCGGCAAGCACCCGGAGAATTTCGGCTTCGATCCGATGTACAAGGACATCCGCAATAACTGCGTGGACTACACCTGGGCCGCATTGAACCACGCAGGTATACAGCGAACCCACGGGCATTTGGGTCACCTTGAGCAACATGGCGTCGACGGCAAGCTGAGCTACCTGCCGGCGCACACGCCGAACGACTTCCGCACCATTAAAGACCCCGTGCCCGGTAGCGACCTCAACACGGAGACGACGAGGGATCCACCGAAACGCGAGCCGTGGCAGGCACCACTGGGCGTCCCCGAGAAGCACGCGGAGCTCTCTCAAGACGACCCCTTCGAACGCCTCTACGCGGCCACGGCAACCAACGACGACAAGGCCTTCGACAAGGTTGGCCAGGCGTACCTGCAATCGCAGGAAGGCCAGGCGTTCCTCCAGTCGGGCCAGGACGCGAACCGCCAGCAGGCGCTGGCGGAGCAGCAGGCGATGGAGCAAGCCCAGGTGCAGCAGGGCCCGGTGATGCGCATGACGATGTAAGGAGTGGCACATGGACGAACAGGATGTGAAGTCGCTGGCGGTGAAGCTGGCGGCGGTGACGGATCGGATCGAGAAGCGGCTGGATGCCGTGGCACGGGGAACGATGCAGGCTACGCAGGCCATGGAGCAGCAGGCGCGCCAGGCGCTGGCGGCATCGGAGCAGGTGTCGGCGGGCGTGCGCCGCGCGGCGGCGGATGCGCTCCAGCATGGCACCACGGAGGCCATCGACCGTTTCGGTGGCGTGGTGCGCGCCTCGGAGCGTCGGCTGGAGGACGCGGCGGAGCGGCTGGAGCGGCGGATGCTCACTGTCGGCAAATGGCAGGTGGCGTTCGCGTGGAAGGCGTTCGCAGCATCGGCGCTGGGCTCGTTCGCGCTGATTGGCGTGGCGGCGTACGTGATCTGGGAAGCCAGGGAGGCCGCGCGTGTCACGCGCTGGGTGAAGCAGGTCAATGCCGCGCAGGCGGCGGGGCGGCTCGGTGCGTGTCCGGCGGGTGGCGAGCATGTGTGCGCCAAGGTCGATAAGCGCTGGGTGAGGCTCGACCCTTAGCCGGTGACGTAAGAGCTTCGCGCGCAAGCGCGCTCCTACATGAGTGAGGCAAAAAAAACCCCGGCAGCCAGGGGAGCTGCCGGGGCGGGGTGGGATGGCCGGCCCAGGGGAAGACTGGCCATCCGCGAGGTGGCCCCAGGGAGGTGGGGCCCACCGATGGGACGCCGTTGCGTGCGTCCGATGATATAGACGGCTGAAGGGGCCGGAAGTTGCAATGCCGGGCCAAAAAAAGTCAGGCCATGTTCATGGCCAGTGGAATCAATAGCTTGGCGCGGGGCAATCTGAACGGGTAAACGAAAGATTTACGATTTGGCCGTCTAAACGCTGCTCAGTGGGCTTCGTCCCAGTTCTTGCCTTCGCCCACTTCCACTTGTAAGGGCACGCTAAGCTCGGCGGCGCCGCTCATGCTCGCCTCGATAACCTTCTTCACTTCCGTGACGGCATCCTCGCGCACCTCGAACACCAGTTCATCGTGCACCTGCATGAGCAGGCGCACGTCGTCGCGCTCGCCCATCCAGCGGGTGACCGCCAGCATGGCGCGCTTGATGATGTCGGCGGCGGTGCCCTGCATGGGCGCATTGATGGCGGCGCGCTCGGCACCGGCGCGCAGCGCCTGGTTGCGGGACTTCAGGTTCTCGAGGTACAGGCGGCGGCCAAACAGGGTCTCGACGTAGCCCTCCTGGTGGGCCTTGTCGCGCGTGGCGTCCATGAAGGCGCGCACGCCAGCGAAGCGTGAGAAGTAGCGCGCCATGTAGTCGGAGGCCTCGCCACGATCGACGCCCAGCTGGCGGGCCAGGCCGAAGGCGCTCATGCCATACATGAGGCCGAAATTGATGGCCTTGGCAGCGCGGCGCTGGTTGGTGGTGACCTCGTCGGGCGGCACGCCGAACACCTCGGCGGCCGTGGCGCGGTGCACGTCGCCGCCCTCGGCGAAGGCGCGCACGAGGCCTTCGTCGCCGGAGAGGTGGGCCATGATGCGCAGTTCGATCTGGGAGTAGTCGGCCGCGACGATGCGCCAGCCCGGCGGCGCCACGAAGGCCTGGCGGATGCGCCGGCCTTCCTCGGTGCGCACCGGGATGTTCTGCAGGTTGGGGTCGGACGAGCTGATGCGGCCGGTGGCCACGGCACCCTGGTGGTAGCTGGTGTGCACGCGGCCGGTGCGCGGGTTGACGATGCCGGCGAGCTTGTCGGTATACGTGGAGCGCAGCTTGGCCAGCCCGCGGTAATCGAGGACGAGGCGTGGCAGCTCGTGCGAATCGGCCAGTGCCTCGAGGGCTTCTTCGTTGGTCGAGGGCTGGCCCGTGGGGGTCTTCACCTTCGCCGGCAGGCCCAGCTCGTCGAACAGCACGGCCTGCAGCTGCTTGGGCGAATCCAGGTTGAACTCGTGCCCCGCGGCCGCGTACGCCTTTTGCTGCAGCTCGAGCATGCGCTTGCCGAGCTCCTGGCTCTGCAGGCGCAGTTCGTTGGCATCGATGAGCACGCCCGTGCGCTCCATCTTCGCCAGCACGGGCACGACGGGGATCTCGATGTCGGTGTACACGGCGCGCAACGAGGGCTCCGCCTCGAGCCGCGGCCAGAGTGCCTGGTGCAGGCGCAGGGTGATGTCGGCATCCTCCGCCGCGTACTTGCCCGCCGTTTCGATATCCACCTGCGAGAACGAGATCTGCTTCGCGCCCTTGCCGCAGATCTCCTCGTACTTCACCGTGGTGTAGCCGAGGTAGCGCTGGGCCAGCGAATCCATGTCGTGGCGGGTGGCGGTGGCGTTGTAGATGTACGACTCGAGCATGGTGTCGTGGGCCAGGCCCTGCACCGCGATGCCGTAGTGCGACAGCACGTTGATGTCGTATTTGCCGTGCTGGCCCACCTTGGGTCGTGACGGATCCTCGAGCACGGGCTTGAGCGCGCCAAGCACGTGCTCGCGGGAAAGCTGCGCAGGTGCGCCGGGGTAGTCGTGCGCCACGGGGATATAGCAGGCCTTGCCGGCCTCCACCGCCAGCGACACGCCCACCACCTCGGCCAGCATCGCGTCGATGCTGGTGGTCTCGGTGTCGAACGCGATGAGCGGCGCGGTTTCGAGCTTTTCGAGCCATGCGGCGAGGCGGTCTTCGGTGAGCACGACCTCGTACTCGCCGGGGCCGCTGAACACGTCCGGCGACACCAGCGCGGTGGCCGGGGCGGCGACGGCCGCCACCGGGGCGCTGGCGGCAGCGGAAGGCTCGGTACCGTTGTCGAGGTCCTTCAGTGCCGCCTTGAAGTCGTAGCGCGCGTAAAGCTCGCGCAGCGCCTCGACATCGCGCGGGCGCATGGCCAGGTCCTTCGGGCCCAGCTCGAGCGGCACGTCGGTGCGGATGGTGACGAGTTCGCGCGACAGGGGCAGGCGCGGGATGGCGGCACGCAGGTTCTCGCCGATCTTGCCGCCGATCTTGTCCGCATGGGCGATGAGTGCGTCGAGGTCGGCGTATTCCGCCAGCCATTTCGCGGCCGTCTTGGGGCCGCATTTCTCCACGCCGGGTACGTTGTCGATGCTGTCGCCCACCAGCGTGAGGTAATCGACGATCTGGCCGGGGCGCACGCCGAACTTCGCGATGACACCGTCGGTATCCATCGTGGTGTTGGTCATCGTGTTGATGAGGATGATGTCGCCGCCCACCAGCTGCGCGAAATCCTTGTCGCCCGTGGAGATGACCGTGTCGATGCCGGCGGCGCTGGCCTGGCGGGCCAGGGTGCCGATGACGTCGTCGGCTTCCACGCCGGGCACGCAGAGGATGGGGAAGCCCAGGGCGCCCACGATCTTCATCATCGGTTCCACCTGCGCGCGCAGGTCGTCCGGCATGGAGGGGCGGTTGGCCTTGTACTCGGCGTAGAGGTCGTCGCGGAAGGTGCGGCCCGGGGCGTCGCAGACGAAGGCGACGTAGTCGGAACCGGCCTTCATGGTGGTGCGCAACATGTTGACGATGCCGAACAGCGCGCCGGTGGGCTCGCCGTGCGCGTTGGTCAGGGGCGGCAGCGCGTGGAACGCGCGGTACAGGTACGAGGACCCGTCGATGAGCGTGAGCGTAGGCATCCCCGGATTCTCGCACGGCGGGCCCGGGGCCGCCCGTTCACGTGGCGTGGGTGGCCGGCCTTGGTATGCTCGCAGCCCCGCACGGAGACCACCCCATGAACCGCATGCACGCCCTTGCCGCCGCGTTGGTCCTTGCCCTGGCCCTGCCGGCCGCGGCGCAGACCGCCCCGGAGCCGAAGCTGAAGGATCTGCCGCCGCCGGCCCTGAACGATCCGGGCGTGAAGCCGGGTGAACCCGATCGCTCCGGCCAGAAGCCTATCGAGCGCCCCGTGCCGTACGACCAGTCGGCGGAGACCCGCGCCACGCCGGCCACGTCCGACGCCCAGGGCAGCAAGGTGTCGGCGGCCAACCTGCCGGCCATGCAGGATAACGGCCAGGTCGACGGCCGCGGCGACCAGCCGCCGCAGGTGACCGTGCACACCGAGGGTACCGACACGGTTGAGGAATATCGCACGGCCGGTCGCCTGACGATGATCCGCGTCACCCCGAAAAACGGCGTGCCTTACACGGTCATGGCGAACAACGACGGCAAGCTGGTGCGCGACTCCGGCACCCGCAACATCAGCCCCGTTTACTACAAGGTGTACGAGTGGGGCGCGGCGCCAAAGCCGGCCGGTTCGGACTAACAGAATGGGTGGCTTTTGATCCTGTGGGAGCGCGCTTGCGCGCGATGGGGCTTGCGGCAAGATACATCGCGCGCAAGCGCGCTCCCACAGAGAAAAGCACACACCGAAAAGGCGGGTCGGTCAGGCATCCAGTTCGGGGTAGTGGCGGAAGATGCCGTTCTCGCTGTGCGGCAGGCGCCGGTCGCTGGCCAGGTAGCCCGCCACGTTCGGCCGCTCAGCCACCCGCTTCGCCAGCGCGCGCAGCAGCGGCACGTCGTGCCGTGACATCGCCTTCGGGAACGCGTAATCCAGCCCCGACATGACCTGGAACAGCGACAGGTCGACGTAGCTGAACTCGCGCAGTGCATGCCTGCCACCGCCACGTTCCAGTGCTTTCTCGAAATACTGCAGGAACTTCGGGATCCGCGATTCCCGGAACTCCTTCGCCCGCCGCCTCGCTTCGGTTTTCTGGTCCTCGTAATAGGCGCCTGCGCCGACCGGGTGGTGCACGTCGTGCGCCTCCACGACCAGGTCGGTGATCGTCAGCTGCAACTGGTGCGCGTAGATGCGCTTCGCCTCGCTGTCGGGCACCTGGCCGTGCCGGGGCCCAAGGTAATGGAGGATATTGGCCACCTGCGCGATAACGAGGCGGCCTGATTTCAGGAAGGGCGGTGCGAAGGGCAGGGCGCCTTCGTGCTCGCCGTCCAGCCATGCGGACATCACGTCGTCGCCTTCCTCGCGCGCCACATCCGTGTAGGCGGCCCTGGCATCTTCCAGCGCCAGGCGCACGAATTCACCGCGGCCCTGGATGCCGGTCCAGTAGTAGAGCTCATAACTCATGCGCTTCCTCCTGCCGTGAAGGCCCGAGGATCGCGGCGCGGCGTTCAAGCCAGCGTGAGTGCGATGTCGCGGAAGGTGTCCCACGCGGTCTGCGCTGGTGGCGACAACGAGCGCGCCCGGCGGCGCAGCAGCGTCACATCGCGGTGGATCTGCGGCGTGAGGCGCAGGGTGACGAGGCCCGGGCGTAGCGCATCCAGCGAGAGTGCCGGCGTGACCGTCACGCCAAGGCCGGCTTCCACCATGCGGAACGCGGTGTGCGGATGGCCCACCTCGATGGCCACCCGTGCCACGACCCCTTGCGCGGCCAGCGCCGCGTCGATGAGCCGGCGGCTGCCCGACGCGTGGTCGAGCAGCACCAGGGGCTGGCCATCGAGCGCCTTCCACGCCACGCCCTTGCGCGCGGCGAGTGGGTGGTCGGCCCGGCAGACCAGGCGGAAGGGGTCGTGGAGGATGGTTTCCGCCTCGAACTCCTCGCGCGTGGCCGGTTCCACGGTGAGGCCGAAATCCACTTCGCCGCCGCGCACGGCATCGAGCACCTGCGCCTGGCTCTGGTCGCGCAGGATGATCTCCAGCGACGGGTGCTCGCGGGTGCAGCGCGCGATGCCCAGCGGCACGAGGCCTGCGGAAAGCGTCGGCACGGCCGCGATGCGCACGCGGCCGCGCAGCGGATCGGCCTGGGCCCTGGCGTGGCCCAATACGCCATCCAGCTCGTCGAGCACACGGGCCAGCGCCTGCTCGAGGTAGCGGCCCGCCTCCGTGGGCACCACCTCGCGCGTGCTGCGGTCAAACAGCTTCACGTCGAGCTCGGCCTCGAGGTCGGCGATGAGCCGGCTCACCGCGGGCTGGGTGAGGTGCAGCGCCTCCGCGGCACGGCGGAAATGCCGGTGCCCTGCGACGGCGAGAAAGGCCCTGAGCTGGCGCATCGAGACATTCATGCGCTCAGATTATCACTGAATCAGATAAAACGATTTGCCTTATCAAAGGCGGAGCAGTGCAATAGGCGCGTCCCCACTTCCACGCCGGCCCTCGCCATGCGCCGCTTCCTGCCCGACGGTTTTACCCTCTCGCTCATCGCCACGGTGCTCCTGGCAAGCGTCCTGCCATGCCGTGGCGCGGCCGCCCAGGCGTTTGAGGTACTGACCGATATCGCCATCGCGCTGCTGTTCTTCCTGCACGGGGCGAAGCTGTCGCGCGAGGCCGTGGTCGCGGGCATGACGAACTGGCGCCTGCATCTCACCGTGCTGGCCAGCACCTTCGTGTTGTTCCCGCTGCTGGGCCTGCTGCTGAAGCCCGTGCTGTCGCCGCTGGTATCGCCCGACCTCTACCTCGGCATCCTGTTCCTGTGCACGCTGCCGTCGACGGTGCAGTCTTCCATCGCCTTCACCTCCATCGCGCGGGGCAACGTGCCGGCCGCCATCGTGTCGGCCTCCGCGTCCAGCCTGCTGGGCATTTTCATCACGCCGCTGCTGGTGGGCCTGGTCATCGCCGGGTCGGGGCAGGGCGCCATGTCGTGGCATGCGATCGGCGCGATCGTGGTGCAGTTGTTCATCCCGTTTGTCGCGGGGCAGGTGGCGCAGCGCTGGATCGGCGGCTGGGTGCGCAGGCACGCGACGCTGCTGACCTTCGTCGACCGCGGCTCGATTTTGCTGGTGGTGTACACCGCTTTCAGCGCTGCCGTGCTGCAGGGCCTGTGGCACCAGTTGCCGCTGCCCGTGCTGGCCGGCCTGGTGGCGGTGAACGCCGTGCTGCTGGCACTGGCGCTACTGGCGACGCGTTATGGCGCGCGTGCGCTGGGCTTCGGCACCGAGGATGAGATCACCATCGTGTTCTGCGGCTCGAAGAAGAGCCTGGCCTCCGGCGTGCCGATGGCGAAAGTGTTGTTCGCCGGGCACCCGCTCGGCCTCATTGTGCTGCCGATCATGCTGTTCCACCAGGTGCAGCTGATGACCTGCGCGGTGCTGGCGCGCCGCTACGCGCTGCGCCGCACCGCATAAAAAAACCGGAGCTTGTGGGAGCCAGCTTGCTGGCGATGGGTGGTGCCGCAAGCCTCATCGCCAGCAAGCTGGCTCCCACAGTCTTTGGATCAGCCAGTTTTTTGCATCAATGGCGGAAGTGGCGGATGCCGGTGAACACCATGGCCATGCCGTGCTCGTCGGCCGCCGCGATCACCTCGCTATCGCGCATGGAGCCGCCGGGCTGGATCACCGCCGCGATGCCCGCGGCCGCCGCGGCATCGATACCGTCGCGGAACGGGAAGAACGCATCGGAGGCCATGACGCTGCCAGGCACGACGAGGCCGGCTTCTTCGGCCTTCAGCCCCGCGATCTTCGCGCTCACCACGCGGCTCATCTGGCCCGCACCGACGCCGATGGTGCGCTGGTCCTTCGCGTAGACGATGGCGTTGCTCTTCACCATCTTGGCGACGCGCCATGCGAACAGCAGGTCGTCGAGTTCGGCGGCGGAGGGCTGGCGCTTGCTCACCACCTTCAGCTCGTCGCGCGCCACCTGGCGGTGGTCGGCCGTCTGCACCAGCAGGCCGGAGCCGACACGCTTGATATCGTGCGTGTTGCGGCCCTCGCCCAGCGGGATCTCGAGCACGCGCACGTTGGCCTTCTTCGTGGCCTCTTCCACGGCACCGGCTTCGACCACCGGCGCGATCAGCACCTCGACGAACTGGCGCTTCAGGATCACCTTGGCCGTCTCGGCATCGAGCGGGCGGTTGAAGGCGATGATGCCGCCGAACGCGGAGGTGGGGTCGGTGGCGTACGCCAGCTCGTACGCGGCGAGCGGATCAGCGGCCACGGCGACACCGCACGGGTTCGCGTGCTTCACGATGACGCAGGCGGGCGCATCGAACTGGCGTACGCATTCCCACGCGGCATCGGCATCGGCGATGTTGTTGAACGACAGTTCCTTGCCCTGCAGCTGGCGGAAGGTGGCGAGCGTGCCGGCGGCCGGGCAAAGGTCGCGGTAGAACGCGCCGGCCTGGTGCGGGTTCTCGCCGTAACGCAGGTCCATGACCTTCACGAAGCGGCCGTTCGACTGCGCCGGGAATTCAGCGCGGCTCGCGACAGCGGCGTGCGTCTCGTCAAGCGTGACACCGGAGAGGTAATCGCTGATGGCGGCATCGTAGTTCGACACGCGGTTGAAGGCGGCCACCGACAGGCGGAAGCGCGTGGCGCGCGTGAGGCCGCCCTTGTCTTCGATCTCGGCCAGGGCTTCGTCGTACTGCGCCGGGTCGGTGAGCACGCCCACGTCGTTCCAGTTCTTGGCCGCCGCGCGCAACATGGCAGGGCCGCCGATATCGATGTTTTCGATGGCGTCCTCCAGCGTGCATTCAGGGTTCGCCACGGTGCGCTCGAACGGGTAGAGGTTCAGCACCAGCAGGTCGATGGGGACGATGCCGTGCTCGGCCATCACGCCGTCGTCGGTGCCGCGGCGGCCCAGCAGGCCGCCGTGCACCCTGGGGTGCAGCGTCTTGACGCGGCCATCCATGATCTCGGGGAAACCCGTGAGGTCGCCCACGTCGCGGACGGGGATGCCGGCGTCGCGGAGCGCCCTGGCGGAGCCACCCGTGGAGAGGATCTCGACGTTGGCCGCGGCGAGGCGGCGGGCGAGGTCGGTCAGCCCGGCCTTATCGGAGACGCTGACGAGCGCGCGGCGGACGGGAACGAGGTCGGGGGATGGCATGGGCACTTTCCGGGAGGGGAAAGCGCGCCATTATAGCCGCCTAAATGGCGGGCGGCCGGAAACTCAGGAAATACCGTGGGCGGCGAGCTTCTTGCGCAGGGTGGCGCGGTTGATGCCGAGCGCGGCCGCGGCACGGCTCTGGTTGCCGTCGTGGAACGCCAGGACCTCGCGCAGCAGGGGGCCCTCGACCTCGCGGATGACCAGCGCGTGCAGGCCCTCGGCGCAATCGGTGTCACCGATATCGGCGAGGTAGCGGCGCACGGTACGGCTGACGCATTCGCTGAGAGCACTCTGCATGGAGGTTTCGTTGGCGGCCTCGCCGGCAGCAAGTCTCACAGCGTTCAAGGCATATCCCTCTCGCCCCGGGGCCGTGGCACCGGACGGTTTCTTGTTCTCGTGATCGCGGATGCGACGTGCACCGCCGTTCAAGGCCGGCCTTGTGTCGCGAAGGGGATTGAGTGTACTCGCCTGCGGGGGCGAAGTGCAGGCTTGCAAAAAGAAAATTTTTCGCACGGTCACTCGAAGCTGAACGCGAAAGCCACCGCGTGCTGGCCTGGGTCTTGCACCTCGAAGACCATGGCCGTGGTCGCGTCGGCGCCCAGCCCGCGTGCGCGGGCATCGGCATCGCCGACATAATCGGCGGGCTGGAAGCGGCGCATGGCGAGCCGCTGGCCGTTCGCGTCGGAGAGCACGATGGTGACGACGGGGTACGGCTGCGCGAACGCGGCATCGTTGTGCACGCTGGCGGTGATGAGCAGGCCATCGGGCACCGACGGGTGTTGCTCGACATCGCGCGCGAGCAGGCGCAACCGGCCCGGCGCGGCCACCAGCGGCAGGTGGCAGCCAAGCACGCCGCACGCGGCCTGCAGCACCGGGCCGAAGGTGGGGTCGGCCACCAGCGAATCGCGCTTGGCCCACGCCAGTTGCGCGCCGAGCCCCAGCACCAGCACGGCGCACACGCCCACCCACGCGAGGGAGCGCCATGCGCGCGGCTTTTTCGTGCGCGCGAACTTCGGCGTGAACGTGAGCTGGGAGAAATCCTCGCCCAGGGGCGCGGGTTCGGGGCCTGCCTCGACCACGCCATCATCGGCCACGAGTGAGACGACGGCCTCGGGCACCGGCTCGGGCGTGGTGGCGGCCGGGCGGGGCCGGAAGACCGCCACGTCCACCACGGGCGGCTCCTGGTCGAGCGCATGCATGGGCAACTGGGTGAAGGGCTCGGCCGGCAGGTGGGCGGCCAGCGTGCCCAGCGCGTTGAACACCGTGCCGCAATGGCTGCAACGAAGGCAGCCGCAGGCGGGCACCAGCAGCTCCGCTTCCAGCTTGTAAACGGTGAGGCATTCGGGGCACTGGGTGTACATCGTTCGATCATAGCGTGCGCGCCCGGTAGAATCGTCGCTCCCACCTCGCCCCGCTGGCCCAACCATGCCCTGGCTCGAACTCTCCCTCACCATCCGTGCCGCCGAACAGCCGCGCGTGGAAGCCGCGCTCGAAGACCTCGGCGCCCTGTCGATCACCCTGCAGGATGCCGATGCGGAGACGCCGGACGAGGAAGCCATCTTCGAGCCCGGCGTGGGCGAGCTGCCGCTGTGGAACCAGATCGTGCTTAACGCGCTGTTCGACATCGACGCCGACCGCCGCGGCCTCACCGCCGCCATCGCCGACGACCTGCCCTTCATCGAGCCGGCGCATATCAGCTGGCGCGAAGTGGAAGACCAGGACTGGGAGCGCGCGTGGATGGACCAGTTCAAGCCCATGCCGTTCGGCCGCCGCCTGTGGGTCTACCCGTGGAACATCGACCCGCCGGAGGACGGTGGCATCGTGGTCGTGCGCCTCGACCCTGGCCTCGCGTTCGGCACCGGCACGCACCCCACCACCGCCATGTGCCTGGAGTGGCTCGATGGCCAGCAGCTGGCCGGCCAGCGTGTGCTCGATTACGGCTGCGGCTCGGGCATCCTCGCCATCGCCGCGCTGAAATGTGGCGCCGCGCACGCCGTGGGCATCGACAACGACCCGCAGGCGCTGCTGGCCTCGCGCGATAACGCCGAGCGCAATGGCGTGGAAGGCGCGCTCGATGTGTACCTTCCGGGCGAGGCGCCGGCCGAACTGGCCGACGTGCTGGTGGCGAACATCCTGGCAGGCCCGCTGGGCGAGCTGGCACCGACCTTTGCCGCCGCGGTGAAGCCCGGTGCGCCGTTCGCGCTCTCGGGCATCCTGTTCGGGCAGCACGAGGAACTGCTGGCGCGCTACGCCGAGTGGTTCGATGACCTGGAAGTGCGCCAGCTCGAAGACTGGGTGCGCATCAGCGGCCGCCGCAAGCGCGGCTGAGTTGTCGTAGGAGCCCACTGGTGGGCGACGCCGTTCGCGAGAGGGCAACGGGCCTGCTGCGCTGGTGCAAAAGATGTCGCCCACGGCGTGGGCTCCTACAAAAAAATCCCGCCATCAGGCGGGATTTTTTTTAATCCGAAGCGTGCGGGGCTTCTTTTTCTTTCTGCTCCGCCATCCGCTTTTCCAGGTAGTGGATGTTCTGCCCACCTTGCTGGAAACCCACGTCGGCCATGATGCGTTGCTGCAGCGGGATGTTGCACTTCACGCCTTCGATCACCGTCTCGTTCAGCGCCATGCGCATGCGCGCGATGGCCGTGGCGCGGTCGGGGCCGTGCACGATGATCTTGCCGATCATCGAATCGTAGTTCGGCGGGATGCGGTAGCCGTCGTACAGGTGCGTATCCACGCGCACGCCCGGGCCGCCCGGGGCCTCGAAGCGCTTCACCGTGCCGGGGCTGGGCATGAAGGTGTCCGGGTCCTCGGCGTTGACGCGGCACTCGATGGCGTGGCCGGTGAGCACGATGTCTTCCTGGCGGATCGAGAGCTTCTCGCCACCGGCGATCAGCAGCTGCTCGCGGACGAGGTCGATACCCGTCACCAGCTCGGTCACCGGGTGCTCCACCTGGATGCGGGTGTTCATCTCGATGAAGTAGAAGCGGCCGTTCTCGAACAGGAACTCGAACGTGCCCGCGCCGCGGTAGCCGATGCGGATGCATGCATCGACGCAGACCTTGCCGATCTCATTGCGCATCTCGGGCGTGATGCCCGGTGCCGGTGCTTCCTCGACGACCTTCTGGTGGCGGCGCTGCATGGAGCAGTCGCGCTCGCCGAGGTGGATGGCGTTGCCCTGGCCATCGGCCAGCACCTGGATCTCCACGTGGCGCGGGTTCTCCAGGAATTTCTCCATGTAGACCTGGTCGTTGCTGAAAGCGGCCTTCGCTTCCTGCTTGGTCATGACGATGGAGTTGGCGAGGTGGGCCTCGGTGCGCACCACGCGCATGCCGCGGCCACCGCCGCCACCGGCGGCCTTGATGATGACCGGGTAGCCGATCTCGCGGGCGATGCGGATGTTCTCGTCCACGTTATCGCCCAGCGGGCCGCCCGAACCCGGCACGCACGGTACGCCGGCGGCCTTCATGGCGCGGATGGCTTCCACCTTGTCGCCCATCAGGCGGATGACGTCGGCGGTGGGGCCGATGAAGACGAACCCGGATTGTTCGACCTGCTCGGCGAAGTTGGCGTTCTCCGAGAGGAAGCCGTATCCCGGGTGGATCGCGCCGGCATCGGTGATCTCGGCGGCGGCGATGATGCGCGGGATGTTGAGGTAGCTATCGACCGAAGGGCCCGGGCCGATGCACACCGATTCGTCGGCCAGGCCGACGTGCTTCAGGTTGCGATCGACGGTGGAGTGCACCGCGACCGTCTTGATGCCGAGCGCGTGGCATGCGCGCAGCACCCGCAGCGCGATCTCGCCGCGGTTGGCAATGACGACCTTCTCAAGCATGGGGGGGCGCCTCAGGCGATGACGAACATCGGTTCGTCGAATTCGACCGGCTGGCCGTTCTCGACCAGGATGGCGACGACCGTGCCGGCGACGTCGGCTTCGATCTGGTTGAACATCTTCATCGCTTCGATGATGCCGATCGTCTCGCCGGCCTTCACCTGCTGGCCCACCGTGGCGAACGCCGGGGCGCCCGGGGTGGAGGCGGCGTAGAACGTGCCGACCATGGGGGCCTTCACGACGTGGCCCGGCGGCAGGCCGGCATCGGCAGCGGGGGCGGCCGGGGCGGCGGCCGGTGCGACGGCAGCGGCAGCGGCAGGGGCGGCGGCGACCGGCGCGGCATACATCGGCGGCGCGGCCACGGCGACGCCACCCTTCGGCACGCGCGAGAGGCGGACGACTTCTTCGCCTTCCTTGATTTCCAGCTCGGCGAGGTTCGATTCCTCGAGCAGGTCGATAAGCTTCTTGATCTTGCGCAGGTCCATGGGACAAACCTTGGTAAGTAGAGGGGGTGCTTACGCCGCCGGGATGGCCAGGCGGAGCAGGGCGGCCTCGAGGGCCAGGCGGTAGCTATCGCCGCCAAGACCGCAGATGACACCCGAGGCGATATCCGACATGAACGAGTGGTGCCGGAACGGCTCGCGCGCATGCGGGTTGGAAAGGTGTACTTCGATGAACGGGATGGCGACGCCGGCCAGGGCATCACGCAGGGCCACCGACGTGTGCGTGAACGCCGCCGGGTTGAACAGGATCCAGGCCACGCCTTCGTCGCGGGCCTGGTGGATGCGGCCAATGAGCTCGTATTCGGCGTTCGACTGGAAGTAGGTCAGGTCGTGGCCGGCCGCCTGGGCGCGGGCCAGCAGCGAGGCGTTGATGTCGGCCAGGGTTTCGCGCCCGTAGACCGACGGCTCGCGCACGCCAAGGAGATTGAGGTTGGGTCCGTGCAGGACGAGGATCCTGGCCACTCTTCACCTGTGCCTTGAGTCCGGAACGCCGGAACGCCGCGCAGTGTGCGCCTGTCGGGCGAGGTTGTCCAGTTCGGTGGAGATCGGCGCAGTTCGCCGTAGATCGCGACTTTCCACACGGTACCGTATGGTCCGCCACGAAAGGTAGGAGCGCGCTTGCGCGCGATCGCGCGCAAGCGCGCTCCTACACCGCGAAGAGTTTCTTCCAGCCCTCAAGCCCCAGTTTCTCAAGCGTCTCCATGTTCGCCTCGAAGATCTTCGACGCATCCGGGAACGCCGCCACCGCCTTGTCGATGCTGGCCTCGCGCAGCAGGTGCAGGGTGGGGAAGGGCGAGCGGTTGGTGTAGTTGGTGATGTCGTCGGGGGCGGTGCCCTCGAACTGGAAATCGGGGTGGAAGCTGGCGACCTGGATCTCGCCCTCGAGCGCGAGGTCGGCCACCGTATCGTCGGCCACCTCCAGGAACTCGTTGAAATCCATGAAATCGGCGAGGACGCCCGGGTGGATCAGCAGCGTGGTGTCGACCTGCTCGGCGTTCGTATCGCGCAGCAGCTCGAGCTCGCGCACCAGGTCCTCGTGCAACTGCAGCGGCTGGGTGGCATCGCTCACCACGTAGCGCACCTGCCCCTTCTTGTGCACGGCCTTGGCAAACGGGCACAGGTTGAGGCCGATGACGGCACGTTCGAGCCAGTTCCGCGTGGCATCGATGGCTTCGTCGTGGGTGGGTATGGGGGTCATGCGGGTTCCGGGAGGGCTCAGGGCGCGAGCCATCCAGCGAGCTCCTGTTCGCTGAACGTGCCCATCTTGCGGCGGAGGATACGCCCATCCTCGCCCACCAGGACGCTGTAGGGCAGCACCTGGTGCAGGTTGCCGAACGACAGCGAGCCGCCCGGGGCATCGCTGGCACCCACCACGATGGGGTACCCCACGGGGTGGGCGCGGAGGTGCGCGCGAACGGCTGGCGCGGTGTCCTCGGCCACGCCGATGATGGCTACGTTGCCACCGGCATGGGCTTTCGCAGCGGCGCCCAGCAGCGGCGTCTCGCGCTGGCACGGTGCGCACCAGGTGGCCCAGAAGTTGATCAGCACTTTCTTGCCGCGCCAGTCGGCCAGCCGGCGCGGCTGGCCATCCACGCTGAGCCAGGTGGCCGGCGGGGCCATGTCGCCCACGCCGGCGATGCGGACGCCATCCACTTCGGCCGGGTGCTCGCGACGGTGCTCCACCCACAGGCCCACCGACGCGGCGGCGACGGCCAGCAGCACGAACCAGAAGGTGGGGCCCCGCGTCATGTGCCCGCGGCGGCCTCGAGCGCCTGGCGCACGTTGTCCTGGGTGAGCACCGTGGAGAGCTTCTTACCGTCGCCGCCACCCTTCGGGTACACCACGTAAAGCGGCACGCCCACCGAGTGGTACTGCTCCAGGAACGCGGCGATGGTGGCGTTTACGTCGGTCCAGTCGCCCTTCATGTAGACGGTGCCGGTCTTCTTCAGCAGGTCGCGGAACGTATCGGTATCGAGCACGGCGCGCTCGTTGGCCTTGCAGGTGATGCACCAGTCCGCCGTCATGTCCACCAGCACCGGGGTACCGGCGGCGCGCAGTTCGGCGAGTTTCTCCGGCGAATACGGCACCGAGCCATCGGTAGCCACCGCCGTGTTGGTGTTGGCGGGCAGGCCATGGACGGTCCAGAGGGCCGCGGCGGCGCCGATGGCCAGCACGGCGGTGAACACCCACGACAGGCGGCTGCCGCCGCGGCTGCGGCCGTACCACCACAAGGCCATGGCCACCAGCACGCCACCGGCCAGCACCAGCGCGGCGGCATCGGCGCCACGCTGCTTGGTGAGCACCCACAACAGCCACACAGCGGTGAGGTACATGGGGAAGGCCAGGGCCTGCTTCAGCGTCTCCATCCAGCGACCCGGGCGCGGCAGCATGCGCGCCACGGCGGGCACGAAGCCCATCAGCAGGAAGGGCAGGGCGAGGCCCAGGCCGAGCGCGATGAAGATGAGGAAGGCCACGTAGAGCGGTGCCGCGAAGGCGAAGGCGATGGCCGAGCCCATGAAGGGCGCGGTGCAAGGGCTGGCCACGACCACGGCCAGGACGCCGGTGAAGAAGTCGCCCGTGGGGCCCGAGCGCGAGGCGAGGCCGCTACCGACGTTGCCCAGCGAACCGCCTACCTCGAAGACGCCCGACATCGACAGGCCAATGGCCAGCATGACGTAGACCAGCACGCCCACGATGACCGGCTGCTGGAACTGGGCGCCCCACTGCAGGCCATGGCCGGCGGCGCGGATGCCCACCACCACGAGGCCGAGCACGGCGAAGGCCAGCATGACGCCGGCGGTGTACCACAGCGCGTGCTTGCGGGCCGCGGCCGGGCTCTCGCCGCTTTCCAGTACCGTGATGGCCTTCAGCGACAGCACCGGCAGCACGCAGGGCATGAGGTTGAGGATGAGGCCGCCCAGCAGGGCCAGGCCGATGGCGGCGATGAAGCCCACCTTTTCGGCGCCGCCCGGCATCAGGTCGGCCGGCGGCGGCGTGGGGGCGACCTCGGCTGGCGCAGCCTTGGCAGCCCCGGCGGGGGCGGTTTCGCCCGCGCTGCCGATCGTGACCGCGCCCGAGGCCAGATCGGCCGTGAGGTGGCGGGTCATCACCGGGTAGCAGATGCCATTCTCAAGGCAGCCCTGGTAGGCGATGTCCAGCTCCACCTTCTTCGACGGGTCGGCGCCGTTGAGCGGCACCGGCACTTCCACCTGGTCGAAATACACGATGGTGTCGCCGAAATGCTCGTCGTGGTGCGCCGTGCCGCTCGGCCAGTCGGGCTCGCCCGCGGTAACCCCTGCCGGCGAGCTGACCTTGATCTCGGTCTTGTCGCGGTAGAGGTAATAGTCCTTCGGCATGGTCCAGCGCAGCAGCAGGGTCTTGCCGTCTTTCGCCAGGGCCTCGAAACGGAACGCCTGGTCGGCCGGCAGGGCCTGTGCATCGGTGCCACCCGGGGTGGCGGCGGGGGCGCCCAGCAGCGCGGCGCCGCTGGCCTGGCCGGCGGGGGCGGCCGGCGCCTTCTCGGTCGGGATAGTGGAGGCGGCGCCGATGGTGAGCTTCAGGTGCTCGGTGTTCGGCGGGTAGCAGATCTTGGGCTCCACCTCGTGGCAGCCCTGGTACTGCACGTCGAGGGCCAGCACTTTGGTCGCGGCGTCGGCCAGGGTGTAGGGCACGGTGGCCTCGATGTCGCCGTGGTAGATCTCCACGTCGCCGAGGTACTCGTCGTGCTTCTTGATGCCGTCGGGCAGGGAGGGCTCGCCCAGCTTCACCGCGCCGGCATCGGCCGTCTTGATCTTGATGCGGCCGCGGTACAGGTAATAGTCCGGCGCGATGCGCCAGTGCAGCTTCACCATGCCGGGCTGGCTCGCGTCGGTGGTGAGGTGGAACGCCTCGGTCACCGGCAGCAGGTTGTCGTCGTCCTGCGCCAGGGCGGGCAGGGCGAACAGGCTCAGGCAGGCCAGGGCGGCCAGGTTTCGCATCAGGCGGGCGAACGACAGCATGGTGGCTCCGTGGATCAGGGCGTCGGTGAGTATGACCGGGCCAGCGCGGTTTGGCTTGCATCGCACTTTTTTGAACCGCCAGCCCTTGAACGTTTTGCCAACGACGCCACATCTGGGCCATCCATGGCTCTTCCGATTCGGGGCGTGCTTTGGCTAAACTTCTGGCACTCACCCTGGCCAAGTGCTAACAGGGTGGCCATTTTCCCTTGTACAACAAACACCTGCTTGGAGTAGTCATGAGCAAGCTGCGCCCCCTGCACGACCGCGTCATCGTCAAGCGCCTCGAAGAGGAGCGTATCTCGGCCGGCGGCATCGTCATCCCCGATAGCGCCACCGAGAAGCCCACCCGCGGCAAGGTCATCGCCGCCGGCAACGGCCGCATCCAGGAAGACGGCAAGGTCCGTCCGATGTCGGTCAAGGAAGGCGACACGGTGCTGTTCGGCAAGTACGCCGGCCAGGAAATCAAGATCGACGGCGAAGAGCTGGTCTTCCTGAAGGAAGACGACATCGTGGCGGTGATCGAGGGCTAAGAGCGTAAAGCGTCAGTAGTGCATCGTTAGCTGCCGACGCTTCGTCCTGGTCCCTCCCTCTTACTTACTCTTCACTCTTTACTCTTAACGCTTTCAAGGATTTTGTCTCATGGCTGCTAAAGAAGTCCGCTTCGGCGAAGACGTCCGCGCCCGCATGCTGAAGGGTGTGAACACCCTCGCCAACGCCGTCAAGGTCACGCTCGGCCCGAAGGGCCGCAACGTCGTGCTCGAGAAGAGCTTCGGTACCCCCACCGTCACGAAGGACGGTGTCTCGGTCGCCAAGGAAATCGAGCTGGCCGACAAGTACGAGAACATCGGCGCCCAGATCGTGAAGGAAGCCGCCTCGAAGACCTCCGACGTGGCCGGTGACGGCACCACGACGGCCACCGTCCTCGCCCAGGCGTTCATCCAGGAAGGCCTCAAGGCCGTCGCCGCCGGCATCAACCCGATGGACCTCAAGCGCGGCATCGACCAGGCCGTCGTGGCCGCCGTCGGCGAGCTGAAGTCGCTGTCGAAGCCCACCGCCGACGACAAGGCCATCGCCCAGGTCGGCACCATCTCGGCCAACTCCGATGCCGACATCGGCGAGATCATCGCCAATGCCATGAAGAAGGTTGGCAAGGAAGGCGTCATCACGGTCGAAGAAGGCTCGGGCCTCGAGAACGAACTCGACGTCGTCGAGGGCATGCAGTTCGACCGCGGCTACCTGTCGCCGTACTTCATCAACAACCAGCAGTCGCAGCAGGTTGAGCTGGATGACCCGTTCATCCTCATCCACGACAAGAAGATCTCGAACGTCCGCGAGCTGCTCCCGGCGCTCGAAGCCGTCGCCAAGGCCGGCAAGCCGCTGCTGATCGTGGCCGAGGAAGTGGAAGGCGAAGCCCTGGCCACCCTCGTCGTGAACACCATCCGTGGCATCGTCAAGGTCGCCGCCGTCAAGGCGCCGGGCTTCGGCGATCGCCGCAAGGCCATCCTCGAAGACATCGCCATCCTCACCAATGGCGTCGTCATCTCCGAGGAAGTGGGCCTGCAGCTCGACAAGGCCACCATCAACGACCTGGGCCGCGCCAAGCGCGTCGTCATCACCAAGGAAAACACCACCATCATCGATGGTGCCGGTGAAGCCGAGAAGATCCAGGCGCGCATTGGCCAGATCAAGGCGCAGATCGAAGAGACCTCGTCCGACTACGACCGCGAGAAGCTCCAGGAGCGCGTGGCCAAGCTGGCCGGCGGCGTGGCCGTCATCAAGGTCGGTGCCGCCACCGAAGTCGAGATGAAGGAAAAGAAGGCGCGCGTCGAAGACGCCCTGCACGCCACCCGTGCAGCCGTCGAAGAAGGCGTGGTCCCGGGCGGCGGCGTCGCCCTCATTCGTGCGCTCAAGGCCCTCGACGGCCTCAAGGGCAAGAACCCGGACCAGGACCTCGGCATCGCCATCACCCGCCGCACGCTCGAAGCCCCGCTGCGCGCCATCGTCACGAACGCCGGCGAAGAAGCCTCGGTCATCGTGAACAAGGTGAAGGAAAACAGCGGTAACTTCGGTTACAACGCCGCCACGGGCGAGTTCGGCGACATGATCGCCTTCGGCATCCTGGACCCGACCAAGGTCACCCGTTCGGCCCTGCAGTACGCTGCCTCGGTCGCCGGTTCGATCATCACCACCGAAGCCGCGGTCACCGAAGTGCCGAAGAAGGACGACGGCGCGGCCCACGGTGCCCCGGGTGGCATGGGCGGCATGGGTGGCATGGACTTCTAAGTCCTCGTCACACATTCGCCGTTTCGATGAAGGAGTCCTGCGCGAGCAGGGCTCCTTCATTCGTTTTGCGATGCGGAATTGTCCGCTTTTCTCAAGTCGTCCGAAATTCTCAAGCCCGTTGACGGAACGTCTTTCAATCTAGAAGGGAACCAACATGCTTACTTGCCGCTTCCGCCTGAACGATTTACCCATTAGTGCCATCTCGCTCGGAGCGAGCCATTACCCTGCGTTCTCTGGCGAGGACCAGCATGTCAACAGCCAACTACATCAATGCATGCCAAATGGACCGATACCCAAAGGTACCTACTACATCGTCGACCGTGAGTCGGGTGGTCGACTGGGTTCGCTGAGGGATAAGGTCACCAAGGCCGAATGGTGGTTCGCGCTATACGCCGATGACATCAAGATCGATGACGAAGTGTTCTGCGACCGTGTGCTGCGCGGAAAGCTTCGCCTGCATCCAGCGGGGTGGTCGGGCCGCAGCGCCGGTTGCGTGACCTTGCCCTTCATGCACGACTTCCTGCAGCTCCGGCAAGTCTTACTCTCGCAAACGATGGTCGAAGTGCCTTGCTCCGACATGCGGGCCTATGGCCAGCTCATCGTTTCATGAAGTGCGTTCTGACAGTCCTGGGCTGGGCGTCGTGGCTCGTGGTCACTAGCCTGGCCCTCATCACGCTTGAGGGAATCATCGAGGTAAGCGACATCCCGCCCCGCAGCACGATCGTGGAAGCGCTTGGTGGTTACGATAGCGGAGCCGTGTCAGACCGCAGCGATGCATCCCTGCTTGCGTGGGCATGGGAACGAATTCTTTCGGTTCATCTGGGGGCATACATCGTATGGCGTGCGGTAAAGGCCACGCTATTGCGCTGAACCGCGGATCGAGAGGGTCAAGCCGCTCAGTGCTGTTTCCGATGCATGGTAGAGCATCGAGAGACCCTACCCTGCGTGACTGAAGGCCCCTCCGTCAGGCAAACATTCCACGATGGTGTCGACCATTTCCCCCACGGTGTCGCATGTCGCGCCGTCAGGCAGGGGGCGTGCGCCGGTAGCGGCACACATTTCGGCGTATATCGTCTTGAGCGTACCCACAGGTACCTTCAGGTCGATGAAATGCGTATCTACATCGATAACAGGAAGGTTCAACGATGCATACGTTTTATTAGCGACCATCCTGATGATTTCGTCTCTGGTCATTTCAATTCTCCTCGTCCTACGTATCCGCTTCGTGCGCTACACAGCGTGCCGCCGTGTCACTAGCGAAGCAAGTCGAATCGGTATGAAGAATATGCACCGCCATTCGCATGTTCTTGACTCTTGTCACCTTTCCTCTCGCGAAGAAAGGCATGCGGTAGCGCAGGATCCTCCTGCTTGTGTTTCACGATACCGGGCGTGTGGACTCGGCGGCGGGTGGGGCTCTGGGGCCGACATGAGCGGAGGGCCGCGCAACATCACGTCATGGCGTTAGCGGGGCTACGGCCCGGTCCGTAGGTCCGCGACTGGCGGCCCCAGGGCCCCGCCCGCCGCCGACTTGCCAAACGCCACCAGCCTATAGCGGCGCAAGCCGCTGGTTACACGCATTCGCATACGCGAATGAACCGGCGCACTGGCGCGAGACAGCAACTGACCTGTGCAGTGCTCGAGGAACCAAAAAAAGGCCTGCGCAAACAGAACAAAAAAGGAGCGCGCTTGCGCGCGATCGCGCGCAAGCGCGCTCCAACAGGGTTAGTAGGAAATCGTCGCCGACGTGGCCGTCGTGTTGAGCCCGTAGTTGCACTGCGGGTCCACCTTCGACGTATCGCCGCCCTGCCAAGGTGGGTTCGCCACGCGGTTGTTGTCGCGGTCGTACACCTCGATATCGTGGAAGGTGATGGGGCCGCCGGGGTACTCCCCACACGTACTCACGTTGTAGACCTCCAGCACGCCGCCGAACACCCAGTTGAGGTCGGCGTACGGGTCGGTGCTAAGCGAGCTGGTCTGGCCCGTGGTGGTGTTGCGCGAATCGATCTTCCACGTATCGCACGCCACGCCCGCCGCGCAGGTGGAATACGTATCGCCCACGACGTTATCACCCTCGTTGGCCGGCACCGGGTCACTGTGGAACGTCGTGCCGTCGACACAGCAGTTCCAGCTCGCGAGCGTCCACTTCTTGTCGCTGTAACCGTTCCACCCAAGCACGGGCTGCAGGATCGACTTCACGTCGGGCAGCTGTTCCAGGCCGGGGAAGAAATAGATGACCTGGTCATCCTGCGTGGTCGGCGCGCTTGGCACGGTCCACGTGGCCACGATGCGGCCAATGGGTTTGTCGCTGGAATAATTGGCTGACTGCACCCAGCCGGTCTGTTCCGGCGGCGGCGTGCCCTTCGCGCGCAGCGTGACCTGGCCGTTGGGTTCGACGCGGTCGCCACGGAGGTTGAAGTTGGCCTTGCCACATGTAGCCGGCTTTTCAACGGCGCCACTGGCATGGCGGATAAGGCCATCCTTCTGCAGCTTGTCGCCGGCATGGATGGTGGCGACGCAATCCGGCGAGAAGTAACCGTTGGGGGTGACGACGAAATCGTCGGGTACGCCCGCAGGCTTTGCGCCAGGCGGCAACGTGCCCACGCGCGTGAGTTGCAGGGTGGGTGGCGCCGCTTGTGCCTGTGGCGCCTGCGCCGCCAAGGCGGCGACGGAAAGGGAGAGCATGGCCGCGATGATGCCCGTTTGCGCTACGACCCTTGCGAGTGAAGCGAACCTCTTCATGCGTACGACTCCTGCGTTGGGAAGGATGTCGTCCTTGGAGCGTCGGTACACACCGGCGCAGCCCCCTGCACCTCCCACCGCGAATGGCGATGGAAGGTGCAGGCTAGTGGCGGGGGATATCGTGTTCTGTGACCTGCGTGGCAAACGCGGCACGCGTGCCGCGGAAGTATGGACGTCTGTTTACTGCCGCACGCCGGCGGCCGCGGCGTCTTCCTGATCACCGCCCTGCCGCGCCATCATCGATGTGTCGAGCGGCGTGTACTGCGCCACCATGGGGCCGAGCTTGTTCTTCATGCGCAGCATGGCCACGTTGCCCATCGAGACATCGGTGTACTTGAGCTGTGCGTCCTCGCTTGTCTCCGGCGCGTCGGGCGCGCGCGTCAGCGCGGCGAGCTGCGGTGCGACCACCTGCGTGAGCGCGTAGTAGGCGTCATCATGCACGCCAGCCTGTTCCATCAGGCGGCCAGGCAACATCCACGCGGCAAGGTCGTCGTGGCGCGGTGCCGGGCCGTCGCCATGCGCATCGATAAGGATGTACGGCACCGTCTGCGTAAGCATGTCGCGGCCGTTGGTGAAGCCGGCCTTTGCGTAGGTTTCGGTCAGGGCCGGCAGGTGGTCGCCGTAGAACAGCAGAAGCGTGGGGCGCTCGCGCTTCTTCAGCAGATCGGCCAGGCGGCCCAGTTCCGCGTCGGCATGGCGCATGTGATAGACGTAGTTGCGCAGTTGCAGTTTCGCATCGTCGCTGATGCCGTCAGGCACGGCGATCGCATCACGCTCCGCGGTGTTGGCGATGGTCGACTTATCGTACGGGCCGTGCGCCTCCATGCTGATGGCGAAGACGAAGCGCGGCGGGCCGTCGTTCTTCAGCTGCGCCATGATCTCGTCGGTCATGGCGCTGTCGGGCATGTATTCGCCGTTCTTCGTCGCGTTGGCCGGGAAATCCTTCTGCGACACGAACCGGTCGAAGCCCAGCGCGCGGAACGCGGCCGTGCGGTTCCAGAAACCCGGGTCGTTGCCGTGCACGGCAACGGTCTCATAGCCGTGCGCGCGCAGCGCGCGGACCATGCCCGGCATGACCCCCGCATGCATCTGCAGGTAGGGGAACTGCATGGTGGGGAAATAGCGCAGCGACAGGCCGGTCAGCACTTCGAACTCAGTACGGATGGTGCCGCCGCCATAAGTGGGTACATGCAGCTGGCCGAAGCTGGCGTGTTTGGCCAGGCGGTGCAGGTTCGGCGCGAAGTCCTGCTCCTGCAGGCCCTTGATCACCGACGGGTCGAAGAACGATTCGCTCTGGACAATGACGATATCGGGCGTCTGGCGTGTGTTGGCGGCGGCGTCGGCCATGTGCTGGCGCAACGCGCCATCGGTGCTGGCGATAAAGCGGCTGGCTTCGCCCGCATCGGCCTTCGTCTTCTTGCCCGCGTTTTGCAGGCGGAATTGCATGAGCGTGGTGACCACGCCGTTGTAGCCGGCATTGGACGCGGCCGACCAGGGCTGCATCCCGAGCCGGTCCTTGTCGTACATGTGCGCCCACGCCGGCAGGCCGGCGAACAGCGTACCGATGAGGGCGACCAGCGCCACGCCGCTGGCGAGGCGGCGGCCATGCGTGCGGCGGGCAAACAGGGGCGGCTCGTACTTCGCGAGCAGCACGATGAGCGCGATGGTGGCGGCGATGGCGAGGTAGGGCAGCGGGTTCGTCGGCAGGTACCCGCCCAGCAGGTGCAGGCCGCCGTTCTTCAGCTGGCCGACCATGCGGAAATCGGCGGGCAGCAGCGGTGACCCGAGGTTCTTCATCTTGATGGCGCTGACCGCGAGCACGATGCCCTGGGCCAGGAACGCCAGTGCGAACGAGAGGAGGGCGCGGCGGGTCAATACCAGCAGCAACATGGCGCACAACAGCGCCGGGAAGGCGTTGGCGAACAGGTGCCATGGCCGGTCCGCCCACTCGGCAGACGCCACGCCCGGGTTGCCATCGAGGAAGCCGGTGTAGAGGACAAAAACGACCGCCAGGGCCACCGGGAGGATGACCTTGGCCGCTGTGCCGCGCCAACCCGTTGAATTACCTTTCATAAGCGCCTCGTGTCACGCCCCTGTAGCGAGGGGACGAGGACTGTAACGCGCCTGACATGAACCAGTTGTCAGGTAAATCCACGTTGTTCCATGCGATCTTTCGCATACTTATGCCGAAAACGGCTGCAAACGGCGCCACTGCGCGCTTGTGACCATGTCAGGCAGAATGACCGTCCCATGAATGATCCTTCCCCGATCCCCGCCGAGAGCGCCGAGCTGAGAGCGCTCATCGACCAGCGTTACGCGGACGTGATGGCTGCGTGCCGCGCCGCGCGTATCCCGCTTCACGACGATGCGGGTGTCGCCGAACGCGTCCGCCGCACCTTGCTCGCGTCGGACTTCGCCTACGATGTGCTGCGACGGCAGCCCGAGCTGCTGGCGCCCGCCGGGCTCGAGCGCCTGCGGGCCAACGGCGATGCCTCCACGCGCGGCGCCACGCTGGATCTGCCGGGAGACGAGAACCGCTGCATGGCCGTCCTGCGCCGGTTCCGCCACGCCGAGGCGGTGCGCATCGTCTTCCGCGATGTCAACGGGCTGGACGATATCGACGAAACGCTTTCGTCCACGAGCGCGTTGTACGAGACCCTCCTGGCCGAGGCACTGCGGTGGTCGGAAACCGCCATGCGCGCCCGCTATGGCACGGCGCGCGACCCCGCTGGCAAGGAGCAGCGCATGGTGGTGCTGGGCTTTGGCAAGCTTGGCGGCAACGAACTCAATTTCTCGTCCGACATCGACCTGGTGCTCGCCTATGCATCGGGTGGCGACACCGATGGTTCCCGGCCGCTCGACAACGGTGAATACTTCGTTCGCGAGGGCCGGCAGCTGGTGCGCCTGTTGGCCGAGCCCACCGTCGACGGCATCTGTGCCCGCGTCGACCTGCGCTTGCGGCCCTTCGGCAATGCGGGGCGCCTGGCGCTGCCGTTCACGTCCATGGAGCAGTACTACCAGCGCGAAGGCCGCGACTGGGAGCGCTACGCGTGGATCAAGGCGCGCCCGGTGGCGGGCGACCGCACCGCTGGCCGCGAACTGCAGGACATGCTGCGGCCCTTCGTGTACCGCCGCTACCTCGATTACACGGCGTTCGCCGGCCTGCGCGAGATGAAGGCACTGATCGATGCCGAAGTGGCGCGCAAGGATCTCGCCGGCAACCTCAAGCTGGGCCCCGGCGGCATCCGCGAGATCGAGTTCGTGGTGCAGCTGACCCAGATGATCCGCGGTGGCCGCGACCCCGCGTTGCGGGTCCGTGGCCTGCTGCCGGCGCTGCGCGCGTGCGAGTCGCGCGGCTATATCCCCAGGGCACGCGCGAAACTGCTCCGGGAGGCCTACGTATTCCTGCGCCGCCTTGAGAACCGCGTGCAGATGCTGCGCGACGCGCAGACGCACGATATCCCCGACGATGCCCTGTCGCGCGAGCGCCTGGCGCTCGGCCTCGATTTCCCTTCGTGGGAGGCGCTGGCCACCGACCTGGCGAAGCACCGTACGGCGGTCTCGGCGGAATTCGCGGAGGTGCTGGTGCCACAGGGCGGCCAGACCGCCTCCGCGCCAGCCGCCGATATCGAGCTTTGGCAGGCGGCACGCGATGAGTCGCTGTCGGCGGAAACCATGGAAGCCTCGGGCTTCGTCCCGGGTGCCGAGGCGGCCGCCGAACTGGGCAAGCTGCCGCAGGCGGCCGCGGTGCGCTCCATGTCCGCGCGCTCGTCCGAGCGGCTCGAGCGGCTCATGCCCCAGCTCATCGCGGCCGCGCGCGCGAGCGCCGCACCCGTGTCGAGCCTGTTGCGGATGGTCCGGCTGGTGCAGGCCGTGGCGCGACGCTCGTCGTACCTTGCGTTGCTCGACGAGCAGCCGAGCGCGCGCCGGCGTGTCGCGTCGGTATTCGCCGGCAGCGCGTTCCTCGCCGAGCGAGTCATCGCTCAGCCGTTGTTGCTCGACGATGTGCTCGACCCGCGCATCGACCAGCTACCTTTGAAGCGGGCTGACATCACCGCCGAAATCGTGCGGTCCCTGGGCACGCTCGATGAGCGCGACGCGGAGCGCGAGCTGGAGCGCATCAACGAATTCCGCTCTAGCATTGCGTTCCGCCTCGGCCTTGCGTTCAGTGACGGGCGCGCCGATGCGACGGCCACGGCGCGCCGGTTGGCGGGCCTGGCGGAGGCGGTCATCGGCGCGGTGCTGGCGCTGGCCGCGCGCGAGATGACGTCGCAGCACGGGCGCTTGCCCGGCGAGGGCATGGGCTTCGCCGTGCTCGGGTACGGCAGCCTCGGTGGCGAGGAACTCGGGTTCGCGTCCGATCTCGACCTGGTCTTCGTCTACGACGGCAAGCGGGCGAATGCGACCAGCGATGGTGCGCGCCCCGTGGATGGCACCCGCTGGTACCAGCGGCTCGCCCAGCGCGTCATGCACTGGCTCGGCGCCCAGACACACGCGGGCAAGCTCTATGACGTCGACACCCGCCTGCGCCCCGATGGCTCGAAGGGCCTGCTGGTCGCCAGCGTGGATGCGTTCGAGGCCTACCAGCGCGATCGCGCATGGACATGGGAACACCAGGCGCTGCAGCGCGCGCGCTTCGTCGCGGGCGACGCGGCGGTGGGCCAGGGCCTGGAGCGGGTGCGCCGCGACATCCTGGGTGCAGCGCGCGACACGGCGCGCGTGCTGGCGGAGGTCGGTGCCATGCGGGCCCGCTGGCGCGCGGAGCGCGACCGCTCGGACGCCTCTCAGTTCGATCTCAAGCAGGGCAGGGGCGGCCTCATCGACATCGAGTTCGCGCTGCAGGGCATGGTGCTTGCCCACGCCGCGGAGCAACCCGGCATCCTGCACACCACGGCCAACAGCGTGCTGATCGACGAACTGCGCGTGGCGGGCCTGCTGACCCAGGCCCAGGCCGATACGCTGCACGTGGCCCACGCCGACCTCCTCCAGATGGGGCTCACCTGCACGCTCGACCTGCGCCCACGGCTGGCAAGGCGCACGGCGGCGCTTGATGCGCTCTGCGTCGCCGTCACCCACGTGATCACCGAACTGGGCTTCGATTTCGGCGAAAAGGCTGCCAGCGAGGCCAAGGCTGTCTGAACCGGCGCGGCGGCGCTATGCTGTCCGGCCGACCAAGGACGCCCACCGCACGATGACCCGACTGCCGCTCCTGATCGACACCGACCCGGGTGTCGACGATGCCCTCGCCATCCTCATGGCCCACGCCCACACCGACGTCGCCGCCCTCACGGTGGCCGCCGGCAACGTCGGCCTGAAGCACACCGTGCGCAATGCGCGCACGTTGGTGGACCTGGTCGGCGCGGCCACGCCGGTCTTCGCGGGTTGCCCCTCGCCGCTGGTGCGCGCGCCGGAAGAAGACGCGGCGTTCGTGCACGGCGAGGACGGCTTCGGCGACGTGGGCTTCCCCGAGCCCACGCACCCGGCCGAAGCCGAGCATGCGGCGCTCGCCATCATCCGCCTCACCAACGAGCGCCCTGGCGAGCTCACCCTGGTGGCGCTGGGCCCCCTGACCAACCTCGCCCTGGCCGTACGCCTCGACCCCACGCTGCCTCGGCGGATGAAGCGCCTGGTCATCATGGGTGGTGCGGTCACCGGCCATGGCAACACGGGCAAGGTGCCCGCGGAATTCAACATCGGCTTCGACCCGGAGGCTGCGCACGTGGTGTTCGAGTCGTTCGACATGTTCGATCTGGTCGACTGGGAGGCCACGGTGCGCCATGCCTTCCCTGATGCCATCTACGAAGGCTGGGTGGCCTCGGGCGACAAGCGCGCGGCGTTCTTCCACGACGTGTTCGGTACGGCCCGCAAGTTCAACGCCGAGCACGAGCGCACCGGGTTCATCGCCGCTGATGCCCTGGCCATGGCCGTGGCGCTCGACCCGGGCATGGTCACCCGCGCCGAGACCCGGCATGTGGCGATCGAACTGGATGGCCGCCTGACGCGGGGCGCCACGGTCGTGGACTGGCATAACCGTCTGGGCGGCAAGGCCAATGCGCGGATCGTGCTCGAGGTGGACCAGGGGCGGTTTGGGGAGTTGATCGCCGGGGCGCTCGGGGTGGGGTGAGGTAGCCCCGTCGCGCGCAAGCGCGCTCCCACAGGGGGTGCGCTGGGTTGTGGGGCTGGTTGCGGAGTGACCGGCCCCGGGCTACAATGCCGCTCTTTTCACCCCGCCATTCCAAGAAGTCGCTGCTATGAAAGAAAACATCCATCCGAAGTACCAGCCGGTGGTCTTCCAGGACCTGTCGTCCGATTTCGCGTTCCTTACGCGCTCGACCATGTCCTCGAAGGAAACCGTGAAGTGGGAAGACGGTAACGAATACCCGGTCATCAAGCTGGATATCACCAGCCACTCGCACCCGTTCTACACGGGCAAGCAGAAGACCCTCGACGTGGGCGGCCGCGTCGACAAGTTCCGCCAGCGCTACGGCAAGAAGTAAGCCGTAGCGGTCCGCGCGCCGCCTGCGGGGTGGCGTTTCGCGAGGATAGAAAGACACGGGGCGAGCCCTTGGCTTGCCCCGTGTCTTTTTGCGTGCGCGCTTTTAACCTGGCTCGAACGGACGTTCGACGGGGCTATGTGCGATAATGGGGAACTTTACGGCCCTCCCCGCGGCCGCATGTTCCATTCCCCAATACGCGCTGCAAAAGCTAAGAAGGAGCTCGCCGTGTCCGACGCCAAAACCGTCAAATTGGTCGATGAATCCAACAAACCCGTGAGTGAACTGCCGGTCATCGGCGGCACCCTGGGCGCCGAGTGCGTCGACATCGGCACGCTCTACAAGGATACGGGCTACTTCACGTACGACCCGGGCTACGGCAGCACCGCCAGCACCAAGAGCGCCATCACCTACATCGACGGCGACAAGGGCATCCTGCTGTACCGCGGCTACCCCATCGAGCAGCTGGCCGAGAAGTCCACCTTCCTCGAAACCTCGTACCTGCTGCTCAACGGCGAGCTGCCGACCAAGCCGCAGTTCGAGAAGTTCTCGAACGACATCACGCACCACTCGATGATGCACGAGAACCTTAAGGACTTCCTCAAGGGCTTCCACCATAACGCGCACCCGATGGCCATGCTCGCCGCGTCGGTGGCGTCGCTCTCGGCGTTCTACCACGACGACCTCAACGTCGAGAACCCCGACGACCGCAAGCTGGCCGCCATCCGCCTTATCGCGAAGATGCCGACCATCGCTTCGGCCATCTACCGCCACAGCATCGGCTGGCCGAACCGCTACCCGCGCAACAACCTCGAGTACGTCACCCGCTTCCTGCACACCATGTTCGAGGTGCCGAGCGAGGCGTACCACGTGAACCCGGTGGTCGCGAAGGCGCTCGACCTGCTCTTCATCCTGCACGCCGACCACGAACAGAACGCTTCCACGTCCACGGTGCGCCTGGTGGGCTCCACCGGTGCGAACCCGTACGCGTCCGTTGCCGCCGGCATCACCGCCCTCTGGGGCCCGGCCCACGGCGGCGCCAACGAGGCCGTGCTGCTGCAGCTCGAAGAAATCGGCACCGCCGACAAGGTCGAGACCGCCGTCAAGCGCGCGAAGGACAAGAACGATTCGTTCCGCCTCATGGGCTTCGGCCACCGCGTGTACAAGAACTTCGACCCGCGCGCCAAGATCATCCGCGAGGCGTGCCACAACGTGCTCAACGAGCTCGGCGTGAACGATCCGCTGCTTGAAGTGGCCATGAAGCTCGAAGAGGCCGCGCTCAAGGACGATTACTTCGTCGAGCGCAAGCTCTACCCGAACGTCGACTTCTACTCGGGCATCATCTACAAGGCGCTCGGCATCCCCACCGAGATGTTCACCGTCATGTTCGCCATCGCGCGCACGTCCGGCTGGATCTCGCACTGGATCGAACAGCACGAAACCCCGGGGTCGCGCATCGGCCGCCCGCGCCAGATCTACACCGGCGCGGATGTCCGCGACTACGTCGGCACCGACAAGCGCTAAGTAAAAACCATGTGGAGCGCGCTTGCGCGCGATGGGGTTGCGGCAGGCACCCATCGCGCGCAAGCGCGCTCCCACAGTTTTTTAATTACACGCTTTTAGCTGTTGAATGCCGCGATGTCTTCCTCGGCCAGCAGTTCCTGCACCATGACCCGCGTGGCGCGGCGCATGGGGCGTTCGTCCACCCTATCGAGCGGGGCCTGGCGTAGCGCATCCAGCGGCAGCACGGTGATATCGAACGGGATGCCGTCGGCACCGAACAGCAGCACGGTATGTTCGCTCTGGTCGCTGTTCGACCAGCGCAGGCGGCGCGTCTGTGTTTCCAGCGGGATGCCCTGTTCCTGCAGGAACAGCCCCGGGGCCTCCGGGTCGTCGCTGTAGACATGCAGGCAAACGGCGGAATGTTCGTCGGCCGTGCCCTCCAGCACCGCGCCCACCAGCCGTGAATCGAATGAGCGGAGGAAGCGCATCGCTTCTACCGCGGCCTCACGGCGCGCCCGAAGGGCCTGGGGCTGCGTATCGCCGTGGAAGATGCGCTGGTGCTCACGCAGCGCATCCTCGATCTCGTTGTTACGGGGCAGCGCCTGCGTATCGACGATGCCGAGCCGCTCGGCGGCTTTCAGTTTCGCGTGGTGGAAGTCGCGGATGCCATGTTCGCTCATCAGGCGCGCCGCCTCCTGGGCGACGAGGACGCGGTTGCGCTGCGTCCTGTCCTGGGCGTGGATCCGGTGGTGTTCGCCTCGTGCCATGACTTACCCCCAAGTGGTGATAAAGCGTGTACGTCAGAAGATGTCGTAGGCGTGGTCCTGCTGTTCCTCCTGCTGCTTCTGTTGCGCCTGTTCGCGGAGGCGGTCGACATCCTCCACCTTCATGATTTCGTTCATGCCGCCCGGCGAGGGCAGGCCGGACGCCGGGTCGATCTGCACGGTGGCGATGCCCGGCGGCATGCCCAGCGTATGCGAAGGCTTGTCCTTCAGCACGGCCCCCATGTAATCCATCCAGATCGGCAGGGCGGCCTTGGCGCCGAACTCGCCGCGGCCCAGCGAGCTGAAATCGTCGAAGCCCACCCACACGGCCGTCGAAACATCGCCGTTGAAGCCGACGAACCAGGCATCGCGGTGGTCGTTGGTGGAGCCTGTCTTGCCCGCGATATCGTCGCGGCCCAGCGCGCGCGCCGCCGCGCCGGTGCCGCGCTTGACCACGTCCTGCATCAGCGAGGTGACCAGGTAATCGTTGCGCACGTCGATGACATGCGGGGCTAGCTTGGGCGCCTGCGCCGTGTTGTCGTGCGCATCGGCCGGCAGCACGGCATCGCCCGTGCCGGTATCGCCGGCGCTGCTGGCCGCGGCCGGCTTGGCCGGGATCAGCGCCGTGCTGGGCTGGTTCGGCGGCCCGGGCGGCGTCGGGTTGAGCAGGCGTTCCTGGCAATCCGCGCAGGCACGTTCCGGGTTCGCCACGTACACGGGGTTGCCGTCGCGGTCGTCGATGCGCCCGATGAAGTACGGGGTGACCAGGTAGCCGCCGTTGGCGAACACCGCATAGCCACGCGCCATGGCCATGGGCGAAACAGAGGCGGTGCCAAGCGCGAGCGAGAGGTTCTGCGGCAGCGCATCGGGCGTGAAGCCGAAACGGGTCATGTAGTCGCGCGCATAGCGCACGCCGATGGCATCGAGCAGGCGCACCGACACCAGGTTCTTCGACTGCACCAGGGCCTCGCGCAGGCGCATCGGGCCGCTGAACTTGTTGTCGTCGTTGGCCGGGGTCCACACGCCATCGGGGCGGCTGGGGTCGGGGAACGCTACCGGTGCGTCGTTGACGATGGAGGCCGGCGTGAAGCCGCGCTCGAACGATGCCGAGTACAGGTACGGCTTGAAGCTGGAACCCGGCTGGCGGGCGGCCATGACCGCGCGGTTGAACTTCGAGCGCGCGAAGCTGAAGCCACCCACCAGGGCGCGCACCGCGCCGTCTTCCGGGTCGATGGACACGAGCGCCGCCTGCACGGCGGGGATCTGCGTGAGGCGCCACGGCCCCTTGTTGGATTCGGGCTTGGCTTCGGTGGTGGTCGCGGCGGTATCCGACGCCTTGGCGTCCTCGGAGATATCGTCCTTCTCGCTGCGGATGAGCCGCACCACGTCGCCGCGCTTCAGCACGGCATCAACACTCTTCGGCGCCGCGCCGGCGCGGCCCTCGTTGACGTACGGCCGGGCCCAGGCGATGGATTCCAGGCTGATCGTGGCCGATTCCTTCGCGTTGAT
Organism: Luteibacter yeojuensis; assembly: GCF_000964085.1. GTDB lineage: Bacteria > Pseudomonadota > Gammaproteobacteria > Xanthomonadales > Rhodanobacteraceae > Luteibacter > Luteibacter yeojuensis_A. The sequence continues at coordinate 140,687 of NZ_JZRB01000001.1, read as the reverse complement.
GTACACGGTGGCCTCCTTGGCACCGGTCGCCGTGACGATACCCGGCATCATGCCCGCCACCGGCGTGTAGCTGGCGAGAACGCGGTCGAACTCATCCGGGCCGGCACCGGCCGGCAGTTCCTCGTGGCCCTCGGGGCCGCGGTAGCCGTGGCGGCGGTCGTATGCCGAAAGGCGGCCGCGCAGCGCATCGTTGGCGGCGGCCTGGCTCTCGCTGGGTACGGTGGTGTGCACCACGTAGCCCTCGGTGAGCGCATCGTTGCCGAGCTTCTCGAGCACTTGCTGGCGCACCATTTCGGCAAGGTAAGGCGCATCGACCTCGATCTGCTGCTCGTGCGGGTACGCGTCGTTCGGCTCCTTGATGGCCTCGTCGTACTCCGGCTGCGTGATGAAGCGATTGGCCAGCATCTGGCCCAGCACCCAGTCACGGCGCGCGATCATGCGCTTGGGGTTGTTGAGTGGGTTGACCACGGAAGGCAGCTGGAACGTCGACGCGATGGTGGCGGCCTGGGCCACGGTGAGCTGGTCGAGGGTCTTGCCGTAGTAGTACGACGCGGCGGCGGCAACGCCGTACGCGCGGTGGCCGAGGAACATCTTGTTGAGGTAAAGCTCGAGGATCTGGTCCTTGCTGAGCTCGTTCTCCATGCGCAACGCGATGAACATTTCCGTCAGTTTGCGCGAATATAGCTTCTCCGGACTGAGGAAGAAGTTGCGCGCCACCTGCTGGGTGATGGTGGAGCCGCCAGGGCCCTTGTCGCCGCCCGAGACGATGACATGGATGCCCGCGCGGGCGATGCCGTGCCAGTCGATGCCGGGGTGGCTATAGAAATCGCCATCTTCTGCCGATAAGACAGCATTCTTGAGGCGTGCCGGCACATCGGCGATGCGCACCGGGATGCGTCGGGTTTCACCGAAGGACGCGATCAGGCGGCCATCGGCGCTCAAAACGCGCAGCGGGACCTGCATGTGGTAATCGCGCAGCACCGCCACGGATGGCAGGCGCGGGGCCAGTAGCCAGTAGGCGACGCCGATGGCGCCGGCCACGAACAGGATGCCGGCCAGGGCCAGGTAGAGCGCGATACGGAGCAGACGCTTGAGGATTCGCATGGAAGGGGAGGGGTCACCGCCGTCTAGGTCGTGGCGGAGTATAGAGCCTCGCCACCCCGTGGGACGGGTAGGCGGGGTTCGACGGGGTGTGAAGGGGGGACGCTAACCCAGCGTCAGGATTTGTGAATTAGTGCCGATACAGGCTCAGGCAGGCCGTTGCTAATCCGTTAAGTTTTAGATCTAATGCCCTCGCGCCGAAGACCAAATTCCGACAAGGCGCGGGGAAGGGGGACACAGTGGGGCTCTTTACACCCAAAGCGGCGCCGTTGATCGGTGTCGACATCAGCTCGACCGCAGTTAAGCTGCTGCAGCTCAGCGAGGCAGGTGGGCGCTATCGCGTCGAACACTATGCCGTGGAGCCGTTGCCGCCCAACGCCGTCGTCGAAAAGAACATCGTCGAGGTCGAGGCAGTCGGCGAAGCCATCCGCCGTGCCCTCGCGCGCTCCGGCGCCAAGGTGAAGCACGCCGCGGCGGCCGTCGCAGGCTCGGCGGTTATTACCCGGATCATTCCCATGTCGGCCGACCTCTCCGAGGACGACCTCGAGGGCCAGATCCAGGTCGAGGCCAACCAGTACATTCCCTACCCGATCGAGGAAGTCAGCCTCGATTTCGAGGTGCTGGGCCCCGTCCGCGACAACCCGGAGATGAACAACATCCTCCTCGCGGCCTCGCGCACCGAGAACGTCGACATGCGCATCGCCGCGCTCGACCTGGGTGGCCTTGCCGCCCGGGTCATCGACGTCGAGGCCTTCGCCATGGAGAACGCGTTCGCCATGGTGGCCGACCAGCTGGCGGTCTCCCGCGACGCCCTGGTGGCGGTGGTCGACATCGGCGCCACCATGACCACCCTGGCCGTGCTGAAGAACCAGCGCACCATCTATTCCCGCGAGCAGGTCTTCGGTGGCAAGCAGCTCACCGACGAGATCATGCGCCGCTACGGCCTCTCCTACGAGGAGGCCGGCCGCGCCAAGCGCAAGGGCGGCCTGCCCGAGTCGTACGAAATGGAGGCCCTCGAGCCGTTCAAGGAATCGCTGGTGCAGCAGGTGAGCCGCCTGCTCCAGTTCTTCTTCGCCGGTAGCGAGTACAGCCGCGTCGACCAGGTGGTGCTGGCCGGCGGCTGCGCCTCCATCGATGGCATCACCGACATCCTCGAGCAGCAGCTGGGCGTGCCCTGCGTGGTGGCCAACCCGCTCGCGCGCATGTCGCTGTCCAGCAAGGTCCAGGCACAGACCCTCGCCCAGGACGCCCCCGCGCTGATGATCGCCGTCGGCCTGGCCCTGCGGAGCTTCGACTGATGGCACGGATCAACCTACTCCCCTGGCGCGCCGAACGCCGCAAGCTGCGCGAACGCGAGTTCTACATGCAGCTGGGCATGGCGTTCGCGGCCGCGCTCGTCGTCCTCATCGCCTGGTCCTACTGGATGGGCGCCCGCGTCGATAACCAGAACGACCGCAACACCTACCTGCAGGGCGAGATCAAGCAGCTGGACGACCGCATCGCGAAGATCAAGGACCTTGAAAAAGTCCGCGCGGGCCTGCTCCAGCGCAAGCAGATCATCGAGCAGCTGCAGGCCAACCGGTCGCAGATGGTCCACCTGTTCGACGAACTGGTGAAGACCATCCCCGCCAGTGCCCGCCTGGGGTCCATGAAGCAGTCGGGCGATTCGATGTCGCTTGATGGCGTGGCGCAGTCGAACTCCAGCGTGGCCGAGTACATGCGCAATATCGAGGCCTCGCCGTGGATGGGCCACGTCGACCTGCGCAAGACCGAGAACACGCACGAAGACCAGCGCATGCCGTACACGTTCGGCGTCGACGTGAAGCTCAACACGCCGAGCACGGATGGCCCCGCCCCGTCGTCGTCGGTCGCCCCGGCCCCTGCCAGCACCGCCGCGGCCGCCGTGCCTGCGCCGCTGGCGACAGCCGCCAGGGCGGTGTCGGGCTCGCCCGCACCCGCGCCGGCAGGCTCGGCGCGTCCCGCCGCGGCGCCTGCCCCGGCCATGGCCCCGCCGTCGACCGCCGCCGCCCCGGCAGGAGCCAAGCCATGAGTTTCGTCCAGGATCTGCGCAACCTCGACCGCAACAACGTGGGTGGCTGGCCCAAGTCGGTGAAGATGTTCTTCACCGGCCTGGTGTTCGTCATCGTCGTCGCCATTGGCTGGTACGTCGAAATCAGCGGCCAGCAGGACGAGCTGGCGGCCGCCGAGCAGAAGGAAGACGCGCTCAAGGCCGAGTTCTCACAGAAGCAGGCCAAGTCCGCGAACCTCGAGGCACTCGAGCAACAGCTCGCCGAGATGCAGGACATGCTGCGCCAGCTGCTCCGCCAGCTGCCCAGCAAGACCGAAATGCCTGCCCTTCTTGTCGATATCTCGCAGACGGCCCTCGCCGCGGGCCTCGAGCCTGATGTGTTCCAGCCGGGCCCCGAGACGCCGAAGGATTTCTACGCCGAGCGCCCGATCACGCTGCGCATGGTGGGTACCTACCACCAGTTCGGCACCTTCATCAGTGGCGTGGCCTCGCTGCCCCGCGTCGTTATCCTGACGCTGCACGACGTCTCGCTGCAGCCGAAGGACAAGGGCACGGGCCAGCTGGTGCTGCAGGGCACCGTCAAGACCTACCGCTATCTCGAAGACGACGAGCAGCAGACCAACGCGCCGGCAGGGGGTGCCAAGTGACCAGCGCCCGCCACACCCACCTCCGCCTCGCGGCGGCTGGCCTTGCCCTCGTGGCGCTGGCCGGCTGCACGCGCGGCCAATCCGACCTTCGCGACTGGGTTGACGCCGAGAAACACAAGAAGGGCGAACCGATCCCGCCGCTGCCGGTGATCCGTACCTTCGAGACCTTCGCCTACCAGGACCAGTCGGCCCGCGACCCTTTCAGCCCCAGCACGGCGGAATTGGACAATGCGGCGTCGAGTGGCCCCCGCCCGGATGAGAACCGGCCGAAGGAACCCCTCGAGATGTTCTCGCTCGATACCTTGAAGATGGTTGGCACGCTCGGTGCAGGCAATAACCTGGAAGCGTTGGTGAAGGATCCCGGGGGGGTCATCCATCGCATCCATCGCAATGAGTACATGGGGCAGTCGTACGGCCGTGTCACGGCCGTGGGGGAAGACCGCATCGATCTGGTCGAGCTGGTGCCCAATGGCAACGGCGGCTGGATGGAGCGTCCGGCAAGCATCGCGGTCAGCGACAAATAAGAACTCGGGGATGAAGCACATGACGACCAAAATCAATCATCTGCCGGGTAGCGCGCGGTATCGCACGCGGCGCTGGGCCCTGGGGTTCGCGCTGGTCGCGGCCCTTGGGTTCACCGGTAGCGCGGCGGCTGAAACGGCGCTCAAGAACGTCACGTACGACGCCCAGCCCGGCGGCCGTGTCGAGCTGACGCTGGCCTTCTCGGGCCAGGCGCCCGAGCCGAAGGTCTTCACGACCTCGAAGCCACCGCGCATCGCCATCGACCTGCCGGATACCACCAACGCCTTCACCACGCGGCACCTTGACGTGAACAAGGGCGCCACCTCGGGCGTCTCCGTCGTGTCCGCCGGGGGCCGCACCCGCGTCACGGTCGAGTTGTTCCGCGACTCGGCCTACAAGACCCGCGTCGACGGCAACAACCTCGTGGTCACCGTGAACAACGGCCCCACGGGCGCCACGACGACTACGGCCATCGCGTCGGATCCGACCAAGGCACTGCCCTCCAGCGCCGGCACGCCGCTTTCCAACATCGACTTCCGCCGCGGCCCCAATGGCGAAGGCCGTGTCATCGTCACCCTTGGCGGCGACAACACCACGCCGGAAATGCGTCGCGAGAATGGCAAGGTCATCGTAAGCCTCACGGGTGCCAGCCTGCCGCCGAAGCTGGCGCAGCGCCTGGACGTGCTCGATTTCGCCACGCCCGTGCAGTCGATCCAGTCGGCTTCGGTGCCGGGCGGTACGCGCATGGAAATCGCCACCAAGGGCGATACCGATGTGTCGGCCTACCAGAACGGCACCGAATATGTCGTCGAAGTGGCCGCCAAAAAGGCCGCGCCGCTGACCGGCAAGGCCGCCAAGGGCCAGGAGCCGGTGTACTCGGGTTCCCGCCTCACTTTCAACTTCCAGGACATTCCGGTCCGTTCGGCCCTGCAGCTGATTGCCGACGAAGCCAAGCTGAACCTCGTCGCCTCCGATACGGTGGGCGGCAGCGTCACGTTGCGCCTCGTCAATACGCCGTGGGACCAGGCGCTCGACGTCATCCTGCGCGCCAAGGGCCTCGACAAGCGCCGCAGCGGCAACGTGATCTGGATCGCGCCGCAGCAGGAGCTTGCCAGCTACGAACAGAGCCTGGCCGATGCCCGCCAGAAGGCCGAGGACAACGCCGAGCTTGTGTCGGATTACATCCCCATCAGCTACGGCAAGGCCGAGGACATCGCCAAGCTGCTCACCCAGGGCGCCATGCAGGGCACGGGCGGTGGTGGCGGCAACAGCACGGGTGCCCGAGGGTTCCTGTCCGCACGTGGCAGCGTCTCGTTTGACGAGCGCACCAACACCCTGCTGATCAACGACACGCCGGACAAGATCCGCGACCTGCGCGAACTCATCAGCACGCTCGACCGGCCGGTGCAGCAGGTGCTCATCGAGTCGCGCATCGTCGTGGCCACCGACCAGTTCACCCGCCAGCTCGGCGTGCGTTGGGGCGTCCAGGCCTTCCGCACCAACCCGAGCGGCCAGGTCATCAGCACCACGCCCGACCTGACGGCCGGTGCGACGGGCACGACGGCGGGCGGCGCCAGCAACCTCGCCACCCAGGTGCATAACCTGAACAACGGTACCGCCACGTCCAACACCCTTACCTTCCCGGGTGGCTACAACGTCAACCTGCCGGTCTCGAACCCGGCGGGCAGCCTGGGCCTGGCCATCCTCGGTTCGAACTACCTGGTCGACCTCGAGCTCTCGGCCGCGCAGACCGAGGGCCGCAGCGAAGTCATCTCCAGCCCGCGCGTGATCACGGCCAACCAGCAGGAAGCCGTGATCAAGCAGGGTACGGAAATCGGCTATGTCACCTACCAGGCCTCCGGCTCGGGTGGTGGCGCCCAGAACGCCACGGTGCAGTTCAAGGATGCCGTGCTCGAGCTGCGCGTGACCCCGACGATCACCGCCGACAGCCGCGTCTACCTCAAGATCAACGTGAAGAAGGACGCCCTCGCCGGCAACACGCCGTCGCCGGGTGGTGGCTTCGTCCCCTCGATCGATACGCGCGAGATCAACACCTCGGTGCTGGTCGACAACGGCCAGACGGTGGTGCTCGGCGGCATCTATGAAATCACCAAGGCCAACACCGTGACCAAGGTGCCGGGCCTCGGCGATATCCCCGGCATCGGCGTCCTGTTCCGCAATACCTCGCGGCAGAACGACAAGGCCGAGCTGCTCATCTTCGTGACGCCGCGCATCCTCAGCGATACGTTGCAGTAAGCCCAAAAGGCAGGCGAAAGGGCCCGGTGCGAACCGGGCCCTTTTTTTGTCCGTGCCATCCGGCCCTAAACTTCTGGGCCCCGCTGTGGTCTCATCGGGCCTGTCGCCTGTTTCACGAGCCACGCCATGACCGATACCCCCGCCGCCGCCGCGACGCCGCTCCAGGAGGCCTTCGTCCACCTGCGGAACGAGCTTTCGCGCGGCATCATCGGGCAGCCCCACCTAGTGGAATGCCTCCTCGTCGCCCTGCTGGCCGATGGCCACCTGCTGGTCGAGGGCGCCCCGGGCCTGGCGAAAACCACGGCCATCAAGGCGCTGGCCACCCGCGTCGAGGCGGATTTCCACCGTATCCAGTTCACGCCCGACCTGCTGCCGGCCGACCTCACAGGCACCGACATCTTCCGCCCGCAGACGGGCACGTTCGAGTTCGAGCGCGGCCCGCTGTTCCACAACATCGTGCTGGCGGACGAGATCAACCGCGCCCCGGCCAAGGTGCAGTCGGCCCTGCTCGAGGCCATGGCCGAGCGCCAGATCACCATCGGGCGCCGCACGTGGCCGCTACCCGAGCTGTTCATGGTCATGGCCACGCAGAACCCCATCGAGCAGGAGGGCACGTTCGCGCTGCCCGAGGCCCAGCTCGATCGCTTCCTCATGCACGTGACCATCGGTTACCCCGATGCCGACGCCGAGCTGGCCATCCTGCGGCTGGCCCGTGAACAGGCGCGCGAGGCCATGCACCCGGCGCCGCCGGCCGCCCACCTGCTGCGCCCCGCCGATGTGTTCGCCGCGCGCGACGCGGTGCTGGCGGTGCACATGGCGCCGCCCCTGGAGCTCTACATCACCCAACTGGTCGTCGCCACGCGCGATGCCGGGCGCTACGGCCCCGAGCTTGCCCGCTGGATCGCCTGGGGTGCCAGCCCGCGCGCCAGCATCGCCCTCGACCGCTGTTCCCGGGCGCACGCGTGGCTGCAGGGCCGGGATTACGTGCTGCCCGAGGACGTGCACGCCATCGCGCACGAGGTGCTGCGCCACCGCGTGCTGCCCAGCTACGAGGCCGAGGCCGAAGGCGTTCGCATCGATACCGTCATCGACCGCCTGCTGGATCTCGTGCCGCTGCCGTGAGTGCCGTCCCCCACGTCGACGACCCACGCGTCCGCGTCGCGTTGCCTGAATTGCTCGCGCTGCGCTCGCGCGTCATGCGCGCGCCCGCCCCGCCGGTGGTATCGCGCGCAGCGCGCAGCGGCCAGCGCCCGGGCCGCCTGCACGGGCGCGGCATGGATTACGCGGAGTCGCGGGTCTACCAGGCTGGCGACGACGTACGCCGCATGGATTGGCGCCTCACCGCGCGCAGCGGCGTCGCGCATACCAAGTTGTTCCAGGAAGAGCGCGAAGGGCGCCTCCTTGTGCTTCTCGACACCAACGCCAGCATGCGCTTCGGCACGCGCGGGCGGTTCAAGTCCGTGCAGGCCGCGCGTGTCGCCGCCATGGCCGCGTGGTACGCGATCCGCGGCGGCGACCGGGTGGGTGTACTCGCCTTCGGCGGCCAGCGCCAGCTGCTGCGCCCCCAGGGCGGCCCGCGTGGCGCGCTTGCGCTGTGCGGCGCCCTGGCCACCTGGGATGCCATGCCACCCGGCACGGACGAAAGCCTTTCTGCGGCCCTGCAACGCGCCGGCCGCCTCATGCACGGTGCCTCCCGCGTGCTGCTGGTGAGCGATGGCTTCGCCGTCGACCCCGCTGCGCACGGCCGCATGCTCGGCCTTGTGAACAAGGCCGAGGTGCGCGTCGTCGCCGTGGCCGACCCGCTGGAGCTGGCCGAACCGCCACCGGGCCGCTACCCGTTCTCGCAAGGCGGGGTGCATGTCGACATCGCACTGCACGGCGAGCGCCAGCGCGCCGAGTTCGCGCAGGCGCTGGGCAGTGGCCACCAGCGCCTGGGCGCCCTCGCGGCCCAGCTCGGGCTTCGCCAGCGCACCGTGGACACCACCGCCGACCCGCTCGACGCCATCGTCGACCTGCTCGGCCCGGGCAGGGGGCGCTGATGCCGACGCAAGGCCCCGAGCTGCGCGATGTGCACGTGCCCCACGTGGGCTGGTGGCCGCTCGCGCCAGGGTGGTGGGTACTGGCGGGCCTGCTCATCGCGCTTGTCCTCATCACCGCATTGCTCCTGGCGCGGCGCGCGCGCAGGCGCCGCCACGTGCATGCCGTGCTCGGCGACCTGCGCCAGGCCCGGTCGCGGCATGCCAGCGACGGCGACAACGCCGCGTTCGCCGCCACGGCGCACCAGCTGCTGCGCCGCGTGGCCCGTACGCGTGACCCTTACAGCGTGACCCTTTCCGCCGCGGCATGGCGCGATGCGCTGGCCGCCATGGCGCCAAAGCGCGATGTCGCACGCCTCGCCACGCTGGGCGACGCGATGTACCGGCGTGATACGCCGCTCGACGTGGATGCGGTTGCCGCCGATGTCGAGGCGTGGGTGCGCGACGTGCTGATGCGCGGCGCACCGCGCAGGCCGGGGAGGGCGCATGCCTGAGTTCGCCTGGCCCTGGCTGTTCATCGCCCTGCCGTTGCCGTGGATCCTCCGCCACGTGCTTCGCCCCATCCGCCCCGCACAGGCGATGGCACTGCCGCAGCCGGGCATCACGCTCGTGGCCGCATCGGCCAACCGTGCATCGTTCGCCGCCACGGCCTTGCTCGTGCTCGCGTGGGTGTGCCTCGTCACCGCCGCCGCACGGCCCCAGCACCTGGGCCCACCGGAGCCGCAGAAGCGCAGCGGCCGCGCCACCATGCTCGCCGTCGACCTGTCTGGCAGCATGTCGCTCGACGACATGCAGCTGGCCGGCCGCCAGGTGACGCGTTTCGCTGCGGTGGAAGCCATCGCGGGCGACTTCATCGACCGCCGCGCGGGCGATGAACTCGGGCTGGTGCTGTTCGGTTCGCAGGCCTATCTCGTCACGCCGCTCACCTACGACCTCGATGCCGTGCGTGCGCAACTGCACGATGCGGTGGTCGGCTTGCCCGGCCGCGAAACGGCGATCGGCGACGCCATCGCCGTCGCGGTGAAACGCCTTGCCGACCTGCCGCAGCAGGCACGCGTGCTGGTGCTGCTCACCGATGGCGTGAACAACGCGGGTTCGATCGCGCCGCGCGAGGCGGCGCGCGCGGCCAAGGCCGCGGGCGTGCGTGTCTACACCATCGGTATCGGCGCCACCGCCATGCGCGTGCCGGATTTCTTTGGGTCGCGCATCGAGAACCCCTCGGCCGACCTCGACGTGGGCATGCTTACCGATATCGCGAACCAGACCGGTGGGCGTTTCTTCCGCGCCACCGATACCGACGAACTGGCCCAGGCCTACCGGCAGATCGACGAGCTCGAACCGGTGCCGCAGCAAGGTGCCGCGCTACGCCCGCACGATGAGTTATTCCGCTGGCCGCTGCTCGCCGCGCTGGTGTTGCTTGGCCTCGGTTTGCTGCCGCGCCTGTTGCCCGCGAGGGCCGCCGCATGATGGCGCCATTCGCCTCGTTCCACTTCCTCCAGCCACACTGGCTTTGGTTGCTGCTGCTGGTGCCGCCGCTGGCGTGGGCCATGCTGCGCCGTTCGCCCGAGGTGCGCGTCCTGTCGCGCCTGGCCGACCCGGCGTTGCTGCCCTACCTGCTCGACGGGGCGCCCCGTTCATCGCGCTTGCCGGCGTGGGCCGTGGCCTCCGCGGCGACGCTGGGCGTGCTCGCGCTGGCGGGCCCGGCGTGGGACCACACGGCGGAGCAGCTCTTCAGCGAACGCACGGCGCAGGTGGTCGTGGTCTCGATGTCGCCACATATGCTGGCGCGTGACGTCGTGCCCGACCGGCTCAGCCGCGCGCGCTACAAGGTGCGCGAACTCTACGCGGCCAACAGCGACGGCATGAACGCGCTGGTGGCCTACACGGGCGAGGCGTTCACGGTGGCGCCGCTCACGACCGATGCCCATAGCGTCGACGACCTGCTCGCGGCCCTCGCGCCCGACACGCTGCCCGTCGGCGGCGACGACCCGGGCAAGGCCATCGACCAGGCAGTGGCGCTCATCCGCCACGCGGACGTGCGTGGTGGCTCCATCGTCGTCGTCACCGATCGTGCGGATGCCAGCGCGCAGGCCGCCGCGCGCCGTGCGCTCGCCGCGGGCGATACGGTCTCGGTCCTGGGCATAGGGACGCCGCGCGGTGGCCCGATCACCACCGACGATGGCCAGTTCCTGAAAGACGAGCAGGGCACCATCGTCATGGCGCCGCGCGACGACGCATCGTTGCAGGCACTGGCCAGCGCTGGCGGCGGCCGCTTCGCGCTGGCCGCCGACGACCGCAGCGACATTACCGCGATGGCGGCCGCGCTGCGCGATGCCGGCAAGGGCAGGGCGGCGGAAGGTGCCACCACCACTGCATGGCAGGATCGCGGCCCCTGGCTGCTGCTGCCGTTGCTGCCGCTCGTGGCACTCGGGTTCCGCCGCGGCTGGCTGCTCGTGCTCGCGCTGGCGCTGCTGCCGGTGGCGCCCTCGCGCGCAGCCACCACGCCCACGCCGGTGGTCGATGCTTTCCGCACGCGCGACCAGCAGGCCGCCGATGCGCTGGCGCGCGGCGATGCGAAGCAGGCGCAGGCGCTCGCGCAAAGCGCATCACTGCGTGGTGCCGCCGCCTACCGCGCGGGCGACTACGCCGCGGCCGAGGCGGCGCTCGCGCACGCCACCGACAGCGATGGCCAGTACAACCTCGGCAACGCGCTGGCGAAGCAGCAGCGCTACGACGATGCCATCGCTGCTTACGATCGCGCACTGAAGGCCAACCCGGGCAACGCGGATGCCGCCGCCAACCGCAAGGCGGTCGCCGACTTCATGAAGCAACAGCAAAAGAAGAAGGACGACGACGGCGCCAAGGGGAAGAAGGACGGCAAGCCGCAGCAGAAACCAGGCGAACAGAACAAAGGCTCGCAGGGCCAACAGGGTCAGCAAGGTGACCCGCAGCAAGGCCAGCAGGGTAGCCAGCCATCGGGCGGGCAGGGCGACAACGACAAGCAGGGCCAGCAGGGCTCGCCAGGCCAGGCCGGTGAAGGCGAGGGCAACGACAAGGCCCAGGACGCCGGCAAGGCCCAGCCGCCGCAGGGCGATGCCACCGGCAAGACCGACGCCGAGCGCGCGCAAGCCGAGCAAGCGCAGCAGGCGCTGAAGCAGAAGATGGATGCCGCGCTCGCCGGCAAGGGCGAGAAGAAAGACGGCGACCAGCACGACCTGGGGCAACTGACCGAATCCGACGCCTCGTCGAAGCTGCCGCCCGACGTGCGCCGCCAGCTGATGCGCGTGCCCGACGACCCGGGTGGCCTGCTGCGCCGCAAGTTCATGCTCGAATACCAACGCCGCCATGGCGCGGAGCCGGAGGAATGAAGATGCGCCACGCATGGATGGCCCTCGCCCTGTGGTTGCTGCTGGGGGTGGCCCACGCGCAGGCGGCCGCACCGGTGGCGTCGCTCGACCGCACGCATGTCGGCAACGGCGAGACCGTCACGCTCAACATCGAAGTGGGCGAAGACAACGTCGACAACCCCGACCTTTCGCCGTTATCCGCGGATTTCGTGGTGCTCGGCACATCGACGAACCACACGCTCAGCATCGTCAACGGCAAGCGCGAGGCGCACACGATCCTCGGCGTGGCGCTGCGCCCGAAGCACGAGGGCCAGCTCACCGTGCCGGCCCTCGCCATCGGCGGGCACACCACGCAGCCGCTGCAACTGCAGGTGGATGCCGCGTCCAGCGCGCCGGCCGATGCGGCCAACCGGCCCGTCGTGCTCGAAGGCAAGGTGGAGCCAGGCCAGGGTTACATCGGGCAGCAGTTCGATTACACGCTGCGCCTGTATTTCGCGGTGAACCTGGCGGATGGCCAGTTGGGCGACCCCTCGGCCGAAGGCGCGGAGATCCGCCGCATTGGGTCGGACGCGAACTACCAGACCGTGCGTGGGGGCCGCCGCTTCAACGTCGTCGAACGGCACTACGCCATCATTCCGCAACACCCGGGCCCGCTCGTGGTGCAGCCGCCCACGTTCCAGGGCACCGCCGTCGACCCCACCGACGTCAACTCGTTCTTTGGCGCCGGCGAGCCGGTGAATGCCGTCGCCCAGCCCGCGCGCATCGATGTGCGTGCCCGCCCGCAGGGCGCCACCGATGGCGCGTGGCTGCCCGCGCGGGAGCTCAAGCTCGCGCTCGATGGCTTCCCCGCCGACGGCAGGGCACGCGTTGGCCAGCCGATCACGCTGACCATGCGGCTCGATGCCGTGGGCCTGCCGTTCGAAGCTCTGCCCGCGTTGTCGCTGCCGAAGATCGACGGTGCCGACGTGTATCCGGACAAGGCCGTGACGGGCAGCAGCACCAGCGGCCCGTGGATCACCGGGCGGCGCCAGCAGGGGTTCGCCGTGGTGCCGACCCACGAAGGGACGCTGCACATTCCCGAAACCACGCTGCACTGGTGGAATGTCGCCACCGACAAGGCCGAGACCGCGACCCTGCCGGCGCGCGACCTCACCGTGGGCCCGGGCAGCGGCGCCGCGACGCCGACACCGCCGGCCATTGCCGCCCATGCCGCGGCGGGCACGCCCGCGCCGGCGGCCAGTGCCGCAGGCAGCGATGTGGCCAGGGTGCCCGTCGTCGCCGGCGTTCCCTGGCACTGGATCGCCGCGGGCCTGGGGGCGCTGTGGCTGCTTACCCTCCTCGCGTGGGCTGGGTGGGCACGCCGGCGCAGGCAGGCGGCGCCGCCGATGCCCGCGGCTGGCACCCCCGGTGCGCCACCCGTGCGCGCGGGCCCCGCCCGTGAGCAGTTTCTCAAGGCGGCGGCATCCGGTGATCTTGCCGCGACCGAGCGCGCCCTCCTGGCCTGGGCGCGTGCCGGGCGGCCAGCGGTCCGCACCCTGGGCGAACTGGCGGCGGCTTTGCAGCCAGGCCGCCAGCGCGATGCCATCGCCGCGCTCCAGCGGGCACGTTTCGGCGAAGGCGTGCCCGATACGACCGCGTGGCGCGACGCCTTCGCCAACGGTTTCGAGTGGGCGGCCAGCGGCAAGCCGCCTGGCGAGGGCGGCCTGCCGCCCCTGTACCCGCGCTAGACCCTGGCCAGGGCCGTCGTGTAGTGGGCCGCCATGGCGGCGCCAAACGCGCATAACACCACGCGGCCCGGCACCCAGGGCGCGGCGCGGATGGCGCTGACCGCCACGGCGGCCGCCTCTGCCGACGGGTAGCCGTATACCCCGGCACTGATGGCGGGGAACGCGATGCTGGCCACGCCGCACTCACGCGCCAGCGCGAGGCTGTTGGCATAGCAGGCGGCCAGGAGCGCCGGTTCGCCGCGGCCGCCGCCGTGCCAGACTGGCCCCACGGTGTGGATCACCCACCGGGCGGGCAGGTCGAAGCCCGGGGTGATGCGCGCTTCGCCCGTCGGGCAGCGGACACCGGGGCGAGTTTCCGGCAAGGCGCGGCACGCCGCGAGCAGGCGGGCGCCCGCCGCCCGGTGGATGGCGCCATCGACGCCACCGCCGCCCAGCAGCGTTTCATTGGCGGCGTTGGCGATCGCATCCACGGCCAGCGTCGTGATATCGGCCTCGACCACTTCCAGCGGCATGCTGCATCCTCGCTTGTGACGGGTGGGCACAGGTGGATACGATGCCCGCTCCACCGTGAAAATACCGACCAGCTACGTAGCCATGGCCGATCTGCAAAAAGTCGAAGAAACCTCGTTCGGATACCTCCTCAACGACGTCACGTTGCTGTTGCGCAAGCACTTCGACCGTCGCGCGGTGAAGTTCGGGCTTACCCGTGCCCAGTGGCGTGCCCTGAAATGGCTGCACCGCCGCCCGGGCATGCGCCAGAACGAACTGGCCGAGCAGCTCGACATGGAGCCGATCGCCGTGGGCCGGGTCATCGACCGCCTGCAGGCCGCCGGCTTCGTCGAGCGCCGCCCCGACCCGAGGGATCGCCGCGCGTGGCGCCTGCACGATACGGAGCAGGCCCGTGGCGTCGTCGACGACATGGAAGACATCGCCCGGGGCCTGCGCAGCGACGCCACCCGCGGCATCAGCGCCGCTGACCTCGAACACATGCTCGGCACGCTCGAGCGCATCAAGGAAAACCTCCAGGCGCTCGACGGCCCCGGCGAGGCAGGCTAAACGCCCGGTCAACCGATCCACGGCACGTGCGTTTACAACACGGATGTCCGTAACGAACCCATGGCCGCGCGTTCCCCCCGCGCGGTGACCGGACCCGCGGTCCCGGCCGGAGCCCCCATGCAACGATCCCCAGGGAAGAAACTCGCCATCATCGTCGGCCTCGTCGCTGTCGCCGCCATCGGCGTCGGCGTACTGCGGCACGGTGCCGATGGCAAGGATGCGCAGCCGGCCTCGAAAAAGGCCGCCGCGGCCAACAACGCCACGCCTGTCACGACCGCCGTCGCGACACGCGGCGAGATCGACCTCTCGCTCAAGATCATCGGCCGCGCCGAGGCCTATTCCACGGTGAACATCCGCTCGCGCGTCAATGGCCAGCTCGAGTCGCTGGCCTTCACGCCGGGCAGCCATGTGAAGAAGGGCGACCTGCTCGCCCGGGTCGACCCGCGCCCCCTCAAGGCTGCGCTCGACGAAGCCCAGGGCAAGGTCGCCAGCGACCAGGCCCAGCTGGTGAAAGCCGAGGCCGACCTGTCGCGCTACCAGAACATGCTCGGCAAGGGCTTCGTCAGCCGCGCCGATTTCGACCTCTACAAGGCCAACCTCGGCGTGGCGCGCGCCGCGCTGGAAAGCGACCGCGCCGCCGCGCGCGCCGCGCAGGTGCAGCTCGACTTCACCACCATCAGTGCGCCGTTCGACGGCATCACCGGCGCGCCGCTGGCGTACCCGGGCGCCACGCTCACGGCCGATACCACCGATATCGTGGTGCTGAACGAGATGGACCCCATCCGCGTGGCGTTTGCCATCCCCGAGGACAGCCTCTCGGCCGTGCGTGCCAGCCAGCGCCGCGGCGCGCTGCCGGTGGAAGCGAAGATCCCGGGCGATACCGGTGGCCCGCTGAAGGGCGAGCTGGAATTCGTCGACAACGCGGTGGACGCCACCACCGGCACCATCGTGCTGAAGGGGCGCTTTGCCAACGCCGATGGCCGCCTCACGCCGGGCCAGTTCGCCGAGGTAACCCTGCCGACCACCCGCCTGGCCGATGCGGTGAGCATCCCAGTGATCGCGCTGCAGAGTTCCACGGCCGGCACCTTCGTGTTCGTGGTGAAGGCCGATAACACGGTGGAGCAGCGTAACGTCACCACGGGCGCCACGACGGCATCGCGCGTCGTCGTCGACAAGGGCCTCGCCGAAGGCGAGCGCGTGGTCACCGAGGGCCAGATGCTGCTCGTCGACGGCGCGCGCGTGCGCGTCGACAAGAGCTGACGGGGCGCGGCATGAACCTGCCAGAACTCTGCATCCGCCGCCCCGTGATGACGACGCTGCTGATGGCGGCGCTGGTCATCTTCGGTATCGCCGCGTACCCCAAGCTGCCGGTCAACGAACTGCCGAACGTCGATTTCCCCACCATCAACATCAGCGCGAGCCTGCCGGGCGCGTCGCCCGAGACGATGGCGTCATCGGTGGCCACGCCGCTCGAAGCGCAGCTCTCCACCATCGCGGGCATCGATTCGATGACCTCGACGAGCGCGCTGGGCAGCACCACCATCACCGTCACCTTCGCGCTCGACCGCAGCATCGACGGCGCCGCGCAGGATGTGCAGGCCGCCATCTCGGCCGCGCAACGCCAGCTGCCGCAGGACATGCCCACGCCGCCCACCTACCGCAAGGTGAACCCGGCCGACGCACCCATCCTGTTCCTCACCATGGCCTCGTCCACGCTGCCGCTTTCCACCGTGGACGACTACGCGGAAACCGAGCTGGCGCAGCGCCTGTCGATGGTGGAGGGCGTGGCGCAGGTGAACGTCTACGGCTCGCAGAAGTACGCCGTGCGCGTGGCGGTGGACCCCGATCGCCTTGCCGCCACCGGCATCGGCGTCGACCAGATGGCCACGGCCATCGCCGCCGCCAACGTCAACAAGGCCACCGGCTCGCTCAACGGCAGCCGCCAGTTGCTGTCCATCCGTTCCGACGGCCAGCTCATGCGCGCCGCCGACTACAACCAGGTGGTGGTGGCGTACCGCAACGGCGCACCCGTGCGGCTTTCCGACATCGCCACGCCGCGCGACAGCGTGCAGGACGACCAGAAGGCCAGCTGGTTCAACGGCAACCGTGCCATCACGCTGGCCATCCAGCGGCAGCCGGGCGCGAACACGGTGGAAACCGTGGATCGCATCCTGGGCCTGGTCCCCGGGTTCGAGGCCACGCTGCCACCCTCGGTGAAGCTCGACGTGATGTACGACCGCTCGGTGTCCATTCGCGAATCGGTGCACGACGTGCAGTTCACGCTGGTGCTCGCGGGCATCCTCGTGGTGCTGGTGATCTACCTGTTCCTTGGCAACGCATCGGCCACGCTCATCCCCGCGGTGGCCTTGCCCATCTCGGTGCTGGGCACGTTCGGGGCCATGTTCGCGCTGGGCTACAGCCTCGACAACCTGTCACTGCTGGCGCTGACGCTGGCCGTGGGCTTCGTGGTGGACGATGCCATCGTGATGCTCGAGAACATCATGCGCCACATCGAGCTGGGCGAGCGGCCGTTCGACGCGGCGGTGAAGGGTGCCAACGAGATCGGCTTCACCATCTTCTCGATGACGCTGTCGCTGGTGGCCGTGTTCATCCCCGTGATGTTCATGGGCGGCATCGTGGGCCGCCTGTTCCACGAGTTCGCCGTGGTGATCAGCGTCTCCATCCTCATCTCGGGCTTCGTGTCGATCACGCTGACCCCGATGCTGTGCAGCCGTTTCGTCAAGGCCCACGACCACTCAAAGCGCAGCTTCATCGTCGTATGGTTCGACCGCGGCTTCGGCGCGCTGACCAACCGCTACACGCGCACGCTGGCGTGGTGCATGCGCCACCCGCGCAGCGTCGTGGGTGTGTTCGCGCTGAGCCTCCTGGCCACCGGGCTGCTGTTCTACGTGGTGCCCAAGGATTTCATCCCTGCCGGCGATAGCGGCCAGCTGCGTGTCACCACCGAAGGCCCCACCGATATCTCGTTCACCGCCATGTCGGCCCGCCAGCAACGGCTGGCCGAGATCGCGGGCAATGATCCGAACATCGAGGGTTATATGTCCACGGTGGGCGCCGGCGGCGCACGTGCCACCGCCAATGCGGGGTCGATCCTGCTGCGCCTGAAGGACGCGGGCGCCCGCGGCCACACCACGCCGGACGAGATCATCCAGGAACTGCGCAAGAAGTTCGCCACGGTGCCGGGCATCCGCACGTACATCCAGAACCCGCCCGCGATCCAGGTGGGTGGGCGCCAGTCGAAGGCGCAGTACCAGTACACCGTGCAAAGCACCGACCTGAACGCGCTTTATGACTGGTCGGGCAAGCTGGTGAATGCGTTCCAGAAGCTGCCCGGCTTCCAGGATGTCACCACCGACCTCGACCTCAACAGCCCCTCGATGATCGTGCAGGTGAACCGCGACAAGCTGGCGCCGCTGGGCCTCACGATGGACCAGGTGCAGACCGCGCTGGGCACGGCGTTCGGCGAGAACCAGATCTCGACGATCTACGGCTCGGCCACCCAGTATTGGGTCATCCTGCAGGTGGAGCGGCGCATGCAGGACGACCCCGCGGTGCTCTCGAAGCTGTATGTCACCTCCGACGCGGGCAAGCTCATCCCGCTCAGCACCGTGGCGCATTTCGAGCGCAAGCCGCAGGTGCTGACCGTGAACCACCAGGGCCAGCTGCCTGCCGTAACGGTTTCGTTCAACCTTGCGCCCGGTGTATCACTCAGTGATGCGGTGGCCAGCATCGACCGCGCCACCACCGAACTGAAACTGCCGGCCACGCTGAGCGGCAGCGTGCAGGGCACGGCGCAGGCGTTCCAGGATTCCATCAAGGGCATGGGCCTGCTGCTGCTGCTGGCCGTGTTCGTGATCTACCTGGTGCTGGGCATTTTGTACGAGAGCTTCATCCATCCGCTCACCATCCTCTCCGGCCTGCCGGCGGCGGGCGTGGGCGCGCTGCTTACCCTTGTCGTGTTCAATGCCTCGCTCGACCTGTTCGCGTTCGTCGGCATCGTGATGCTGGTGGGCATCGTGAAGAAGAACGCGATCATGATGATCGACTTCGCACTCGAGCGTCAGCGCGAGGAAGCCATGGCGCCGTTCGATGCCATTTTCGAAGCCTGCCGCGTGCGTTTCCGCCCCATCATGATGACGACGATGGCCGCGTTCGCGGGCACGCTGCCGATCGCCCTGGGCATCGGTGCGGGCGCCGAGACGCGGCGCCCGCTGGGCCTGGCGGTGGTGGGTGGCCTGGTGGTATCCCAGATCCTTACCCTGTATCTCACGCCCGTCATCTACCTGTACATGAACCGCCTGCAGGAGCGCGTGGCGCCCAAGCAGATCGAAAGCGGCGAGCCCGTGGCGCACTAGGCTCGCCGCTCCTGTAGGAGCCCACACCTGTGGGCGACTGCTTTTGGCGACGACGCGAGAAGCTGTCGCCCACGGGTGTGGGCTCCTACAACAGCACCTCGTAGGCGGCGGGCCGCCGGGCGTCAGTCGTGCGCGCCGTCGCCCTTGAACGCATCCGGGGCCGAGCCGAAGTTGCCGTCGGCCTGCGCGGCCATGTAGGCGAACGTGGCATAGACCGCGACGTTCTGCGCCAGGGCCTTCGGGTCGATCTTGTCGAGCGTGTCGTTGGCGTTGTGGTGGTAGTCGAAATAGTCGGTGCCATCCTGCGTCAGCGACAGCGCGGCCATGCCCTTCGCGTGCATCTGCGACAGGTCGGAACCACCGCCGCCCGGCTTGTTCGGGTCGTAGGCCACGCCGATGGGCTCGATCACCTTGGCGATCTGCTCGATGGCGCCGCGCGCCCCGGGCTTCACCGACGCCGTCATGCGCCAGATGCGGCCGGCGCCGAAATCCGACTCGGTGCCCAGCTGGAACTTTGCAACATCCTTCGCGTGCGCTTCGGCATATGCGCGGCCACCCCACAGCCCCATTTCCTCGTTCGCGAAAGCGATGACGCGAATGGTGCGATCGGGGCGCAGTGGCATGTCCTTGATGAGCTTGGCGGCCGCGGCGGCGATGGCCACGCCCGCGCCATCGTCGATGGCACCCGTGCCCAGGTCCCACGAATCGAGGTGGCCACCGATGGCGACCACTTCGTTGGGCTTCTTGCGGCCGGTGACTTCGGCGATGACGTTTTCGCCCTCGTAGGTACCCTTGAAGCCCACGTCGAGGTCGAGCTTGATGGTGACCGGCTTGCCTTCCTTCAGCACGCGCTCTAGCTGGTCGGCATCGGGCAGCGACAGCGCGCCGGCGGGGATGGCGTCTTCGGGTTTGGTGAAGCCCGTGACGCCCGTGTGCGGGGTGCGGCTATGCGGGTCGGTGCCGGCGGAGCGCAGCAGGTAGCCGACGGCGCCCATCTTCGCGGCAAGCACCGGGCCGCGCGTGCGCGTGGCAGAGCCCATGCCGTAGTCGTGGCCGTCCTTCTGCTGCTGCATGTGGGTGCTGACGTAGACGATCTTGCCCTTCACCGTGGCGGGGTCGGCCGCCTTCAGCGCATCGAGCGTATCGAACGCCACCACGTCGGCGGTGAGGCCGCCGGCCGGCGTGCCGGCGGAATAGCCCAGGGCGGTGACGAAGAGGTTCTGCGGGTAGGGCGCCACGATGGCGGCGTGCTCGCTGCGGCGCTCCCACAGCGGGTAGCTCACCTTTTCGGTGTACACCTTGTCGAAGCCCATGGCCTTGAACTTCGCGACGGTCCATTCGACGCCGCGCTTGTCGGCGGCGCTACCGGCGAGGCGCGGGCCCACTTCGGTGGTAAGGCCGCTGACGAATTCGTAGCCGGTGTTGTCGGCCATGGCCTTGTCGCGCAGCGCGGTGGCGGCTTCCACGGCCTTCGCGGGGATCGTGGTGGCCTTCTCGGCGGCGAAAGCGGGGCAGGCAAGGGCGATGCACGCGGCGAGCGCGTGGAGACGAAGAGCAGGACGCATGGGGACCCCCGGGGACGGAAAGACCCGATTATGGACCCGTGACCCCGGGCCAGCGCGTAGGTAGGAAGTCATGCATGGCGGCGCGCCGGCAGCGTAAGCGATGCCCGCAGGCCGCCTTCGCGGCGGTTGCGCAGCTCCACCTGGCCGCCGTGCTCCGACACGATGGCGCGCACGCTGGCGAGCCCCAGGCCGATCCCGCCGGTATCCCGGTTGCGTGATGCCTCCAGGCGGAAGAACGGCTCGAACACCTGGCGCTGCATCGGCTCGGGGATGCCGGGGCCGTCGTCGTCGATCTCCAGCACGCACGCGTGGTTTTGGAAGCGCAGGCGCATGCGCACGCGGTCACCGTATTTCAGCCCGTTCTCCACGAGGTTCACCACGGCGCGGCGCAGGGCCACGGGGTCGCCGTCCACCGTGATGGCCTCGCCGGCCTGCAGCGAGACATCGTGGCCGACATCGACGAGGTCGTCGGCCACGCTTTCCACCAGCAGGCGCAGGTCGAGCGGCTGGCGATGCGGCCCCGACGAGCGGTCGCGGATGAAATCCAGAGCGGCCGAGATCATCGTCTTCATCTCGCGGATATCGCCGTCCACTTTCTCGCCCAAGGGCGGTGGCAGGCCATCGAGGCGGAACGACAGGCGCGTGAGCGGCGTGCGCAGGTCGTGCGCGATGGCCGCGATCATGTGCGTGCGCTCCTGCATCATGCGGTTCATGCGTGCCTGCATGGCGTTGAACGCGTCGACCGCCTGGCGCATTTCGGTGGGGCCCTCGCGCGGCACGGGGGGCGCGTTCGTATCGCCGCCGAGGCGGTGCGCGGCGTCGGCGAAGCGGCGTATGGGCGCGGACAGCGCGCGCGCGAACACGCCGGCCAATGGCAGCATGACCAGGATGCCAAGGCCCAGCATCCACAGCAGCCGCGCGACGACGGTATCGGCGAATGGCGTCCCGGGCACCGTCACGACGCGCCACGTGCCGTCGTCCTGGCGCAGCGCGATGACGGAACCCGCACCCGCCACGGCGCGCATGGGGCCGGCCATCGGCCCGAAGGCATCCTTCGTGGCGTAAACGCGCAGCTGGTCGGGGGGCGTCGCGAGCATGCCCGCGAGGCGGTCGGCGAGGCGCGTCGAGGCGCCCGTGTCGACGTCGCGTGGCATCGACGGCGGCGCCTTGGCCGTTGCCACGTCAAGGTCCACCGAGCGCGGTGGGCCGAAGCCACCCTGCGCGCCCATGTCGCCGGGCGGCCGGCCACTGTCGAAGGGATGGCCAAACGCCTGCAGGTCGGGGCGCAGCGCGGTCACGATGTCGAACAGGCCAGCCGAAGGCGCCGGCCGGGGCGGGCGCATGGTGAAGACGAGGAAGCCGACGGCCTCGGCCACCAGCAAGGCGCACGCCATCATGAGGAAGCTGCGCGCGAAGATCGACAGGCGGGGCAGGCGGATCATGCGCGCGCCACCTTTGGCACCAGCATGTAGCCCTCGTTGCGCACGGTGCGGATCATCTCCATGGCGGCACGGTCGTTGAGCTTGCGCCGCAGCCGGCTGATCTGCGTGTCGATCGCGCGGTCGAAGACCTCCGTGCGGCCGCCGTGCACGAGATCCAGCAGCTGGTCGCGGCTGAGGATGCGCTGGGGGTGGTCGACGAACGCCCGCAGCAGGGCGAACTCGCCATCGGAGAGATTGATGAAGATGCCGGTGGGGTCGCGCAGGTCGCGGCGCGTGACATCCAGCCGCCACCCCGCGAAGAGATAGGGGCGGGCCTCGTCGGGCGCCACCGCGTCGCCCGGGGCCACGCGGCGCAGCACGGCGCGCACGCGCGCCAGCAACTCGCGCGGGTTGCACGGCTTGGGCAGGTAATCGTCCGCGCCCACCTCCAGGCCGATGATGCGGTCGGTATCGCCACCCAGTGCGCTGAGGATGATGACGGGCGGGCCTTTTTCCGCCGCCAGCCGCCGCGCGGCGGAGAGGCCGTCCTCGCCCGGCATCATCACGTCGAGCACCACCAGGTCGGGGCGCTCGCGGGCGATGGTGCGGTCCATCTGCGCGGCGCTTTCGGCCGTTTGCACGCGAAAGCCATGCCCGCCGAGGAAGCCGGCGATCAGGTCGCGAAGTTCAGGGTCGTCGTCGACGACCAGGATGAGGGCGTGGGTATCCATGACCATGGCGCTTTTGATAGCAGAAACCGGCCCGCGGCGCGTGTCGGCCCTGTCATCACTTGAAACAAACCCGACACACGGCGACAACGCCGGGTGACGCGCGGGGGCTAGCCTGCATGGCAACCGCAGCCACGCAGGCCCTTCCATGCTCGTCTTCCCCCGCTGGAGCACCACGTTGTTCGCCTTCGCGATGACGGCCGCCGCGGCCGCTTATGCGCAGGACCGCGACGCCCCCCGCCACCCGCCGCGCGATCCCGCGTTCGAGGCCGCCCTCGACGCATGCTGGGTGGATTACGACGGCGAAGCCGACGACCCGGTGCCGCAGGACATGATGGACGAATGCATGGCATCGAAGGGGTTCCCGCCGCATGCCATGGCACCGGACGGCGATGACGACGATTTCGATCCGTACCCCGGCCCTTGAGGAGACCCGACGTGCCCACGCCGCTGACCGCCCTGCGCACCTCGCCGCCGCTGCCCGCACCCCGCGAGCACCTGGCCATCGCACAGCGCTTCTGGGACGATTTCCGCCAAGGACCGGCGCGCCAAACCGGCAACACCGTGCTGCTCGATGGCTATGCCGGGCACCGGCTGCGTTTCGCCACCTTCAGCCACAAGCCACACGTGTTCAGCAGCGACCAGCTGCCGCGCGAACACCGCCATGCGGCCCTGCTCGTACTCCAGCTCGAGGGCGAGAGCCGCGTGGAGCAGCACGGCCGCCGCAGCGACATCATGCCCGGTGACTTCTGCCTCATCGACCTGTCGCGGCCGTTCCGCGTCGAGACCGGCCGTTCGCTGGTGCAGGCGGCCTACCTGCCACTCTCCGTCCTGCGCGACGCCGTGCCCCGTCTTGAGCAGGTGGCGGCCATTGGCGTGCGCGGGCACGTGGCATCGGCCACGTTCCTGCGCAGCCTGTATCGCGAGCTGTTCGACCACGCCGAGGACATGACCGAGGACGTGGCCGACCGGCTCGTCGAAGCGATACCGCATATGCTGGCCGCCGCCACGGCCACCGTGGGCGACCTGATGCCGCCACCGTCGCAGCTGCGCCGGCACCACAAGGAGCAGGTGCGACGCTACGTGCGGGAGCACCTGCCCGACCCCGCGCTGTGCGCGGAGATGATCGGCAAGGGCGTGGGCCTTTCCACCAGCTACCTCTTCGAACTTTTCGCCGACGAGGAGGTGACCCTCATGCGCTGGGTGCGAGCCGAGCGGCTGGCACGTTGCCGCCGCGAGCTCGCCGACCCTGCGCTGCGCTACCGCAGCATCGCGCAGATCGCCCAGGCGTGGGGGTTTGGCGACATGACGCACTTCGGCCGCAGTTTCCGCGAGGCGTATGGGCTTTCGCCGCGATCGTGGCGGCAAGCCTCGCGCATGGCCGTCCATACGGCCAAGGAATCGCCGAGCGATGGTGCAGTTCCGGCCCACGTGGCCACGCGGATTTAACACTACATTGGCTGTGCGGCCATCGCGTACGAAACGCGGCGCACGCTAGCCAGCCTCCGGTGCAGTGGGGATGGCGCAACGCCAGGCGTTGCGCCGGCGGTTGGCCTTCTTAGTCCATTTGGGGAGTCCCGTTGTGTCCAAGCATGTTTATTCCTCGGTCCGGCTGAGCCGGATCAGTCTTGCGCTCGCCCTTGCGCTGGGCTCGGGTGCCGCGTTCGCCCAGTCCACCACCGGCAGCATCTTCGGCCAGGCCCCCGTCGCCGAGGGCGAAAGCGTCGTGGCGCGCAGCGGCACCGGCGTATCGCGCGAGGTGGCTGTCGGTGCCGACGGCCGCTATACCATCGGTTCGCTGCCGCTCGGCTCGTATACCGTCACGCTGATGAAGGGTGGCCAGCCCGTCGACAGCCGCAACGACGTGGGCTTGCGCGTCGGCTCGGGTACGGAAGTGTCGTTCGCCGGTGCCGTGGCTGCTACCGAGGCGACCAGCCTGGGCTCGGTCACCGTCTCGGCCAACGCGTTGCCGCCGGTGGACGTATCCAGCGTCGACTCGCGCACCGTGATCACCTCCGAACAGCTGGCGAAGCTGCCGCTCGCCCGTAGCGCCGAAGCCATCGCGCTGCTCGCGCCCGGCGTCGTGCCCGGCTACAGCGGCTTCAGTGGTACCACCAACAGCAATTCGCTCGTCTCCATCGGCGGTTCGTCGGTGACGGAGAACGCGTACTACCTCAACGGCTTCAACACCACCGACCCGCTTAGCGGCTTCGGCGGCATCACGCTGCCGTATGGCGCGATCGACCAGCAGGAAATCCTGGGTGGTGGCTACGGCGCAGCCTATGGCCGCTCCGATGGCGGCGTGATCAGCCAGAGCGGCAAGCGCGGCACCAACGAGTGGCACTTCGGTGCGCAGCTGCTCTGGCAGCCGGCGTTCGCCCGGGGTACCAGCCCGAGCTCGTACTACGTCAGTGGTGCCAACGCCGGCGACATCTACCGCCGCTATTCGCAGAACAACTCGTGGACGGCCACCGAGAGCGCCTACGTGGGCGGCCCGCTGATCAAGGACAAGCTGTTCTTCTTCGCCGCCGTGGAGCAGGAGAAACAGCACTCCAATTCGGTCACCGATGTGACCACCTCGTACAACAACAAGTACGAGTACCACGACCCGAAGTGGTACGCGAAGGTCGACTGGAACATCAACGACAACAACATCCTCGAACTGACGGGCGCCGGCAGCAAGACCCAGTACAAGGGTAACTACTACGATTACGACTACGATACGGGCGAAACCGGCGCGCTGAACAGCCAGGATACCTCGACCAAGAACGACGCCCGCGTCTACATCGCCAAGTACACCAGTTACATCACCGACGACATCACGCTGACCGCCATGTACGGCAAGCAGAAGATGACGTATTACAGCGAGACGCCGGGGTACGACCCGTCGCTTACCTACATCCTGAACCCGGAAAACCAGAACCCGGCGATCACGGGTGGCAGCAGCATCAACAACGCGCAGTCGGCGCTGACCATCGCCAACCCCAACCACGAGGCCACCACGCGCAACCTGCGCATCGACCTGTCGTGGAAGCTTGGCGACCACACCATCACCGGCGGTATCGACAACCTCGATTCGCATGACGTGGACGATGGCGAGACCGCGACGGCGTGGCAGTACGGCTACGGGGATGCCGCCACGGCCATCAGCGATTTCCCCTTCGTGGCGGCGCCGAACACGGGCGCGGGCGGCGAGACGGGCTACTACGTCAACAAGTACCTCTACAGCACCTCGGCCTCGGTGCGCGTGAAGCAGCGTGCGCAGTACCTGGAAGACAGCTGGCAGGTCAGCGACCGCTGGCTGGTGAAGCTGGGTATCCGCAATGACCAGTTCACCAACTACAACCCCAGTGGCGATGCCTTCCTGCGCCTGACCAAGCCGCAGTGGGCACCGCGCCTGGGTGCCGCGTGGGATGTGAACGGTGATTCGTCGCTGAAGGTGTACGCCAACGCGGGCCGCTACTACCTCGCCATGCCGGCCTCGGTGGCGCTGCGCGCCGCCGCGGGCTCGCTGTACACGAACCAGTACTACACCTATACGGGCATCGATGCGAACGGCTACCCGACCGGCCTGACGGCACTGGCTTCGTCGACGGGCGGCGCGGTGTCGGCCAACAACGAATACGGTGTATCGCCGGACGCGAAGACGGTGGCGGCCAGCAACATCAAGTCGGAATACCAGGACGAGTACCAGCTCGGCTTCGACCACCAGGTGAACACCGATATCGTTTGGGGCATGAAGGCGCAGGTGCGCAAGCTGCGCAATATCCTGGACGATATCTGCGACACCGACACCATCGCCGCCAAGGCCGCGTCGCTCGGCTATGACGTGGATGCCACGAGCCTCAACGGTTGCTACCTGTCGAACCCCGGCCGTGCCAACACCTACCGCGTGGCGAACGGCGCCGGCGGCTACGACAGCGTGACCGTCACCGCCGCCGACTTCGGCATGCCGCATGCCAAGCGCAGCTACTACGCGCTGGAGAGCTACCTCGAGCACCCGTTCGACGGCACGTGGACCGGCAAGATCGATTACCTGTACTCGAAGAGCTACGGCAACACCGAGGGCCAGGTGCGTTCGGATATCGGCCAGACCGACGTCTCGGCCACCGTGGACTGGGATTTCGGCAAGCTCATGGAATATTCCAACGGCCTGCTCTCGAACGACCGCAAGCACCAGTTCAAGGCCTACGGATCGTGGCAGGTGGCGCCGGAGTGGATGCTCTCGGGCAACATCCTGGTGATGTCGGGCACGCCGAAGACCTGCCTGGGTTACTACGGCGCCGACCAGAGCAACCCGGTGGGTTACGGCAGCTACTACCACTACTGCGGTGGCCAGCCCTCGCCCCCGGGCTCCGCCGGCCGCCAGCCGTGGCAGCACATCGTGTCGCTGTCGGCGGAATACCGCCCGATGTGGGCCGGCCAGAAGCTCGCGTTCAACGTGATGGTCTACAACGTGCTGAACGAGTCGAAGGCCACGGCCAGCTACGTGCGTTATGGCACCACGGCGTCGCCGAACACGAACTACGGCCGCGTCACGTACTACAGCACGCCGCGTTACGCCCGCTTCGGCATCACGTACGACTTCTAAGCCGCACGCGCGGCACCGCATACCAACAATAAGGCGCCCGAGCCGTGAGGCTCATCTCCCTGGCGCCACCCTCCCCAGATCGGCCGCTGGCTCTTCCCGACCAGCGGCCTTTTTTTCGTTGTTCTGGTAGGAGCCAGCTTGCTGGCGATCGTAATGCGAGAAGAGCTTGTTTATCAGGGCGTGTTGTTCTTCTGCTTCAGCAGGTCGCGGATTTCCTGCAGCAGCACCACGTCGGCCGGCGTGGCGGCGGCCTTCTCTTCGTGGCGGGTGAGCTTGTTGATGGCCTTCACCACCAGGAAGATCGCGATGGCGACGATGATGAACTGGATCAGCACATTGATGAACACGCCGTACTGGATGGCCACTTCGGCCGTCTTGGTCGCCGCATCCGCGGGCTTCAATACCCACTTCCAGTCGGAAAAATCGATGCCGCCTATCAGCATGCCGATGGGCGGCATGATGATGTTGTCGACAAGCGACGTGACGATCTTGCCAAAAGCAGCGCCGATGACCACACCGACCGCGAGGTCGATCACGTTGCCGCGCAGGGCGAATTTCTTGAATTCTTCGATCATGCTCATCGAATGGACTCCTCGTTGCGTCGTGTCGAACGTACGAACCTAGCGACCCGTGTGTAAGGATTGCGCGAATTCACGCTATGCGCCCCTCGAACGCCGCGATGCCTTCCAGTGACGCACGGAACGCATCGCCCTTTTGCAAGGCGGATACACCCGCCGGCGTGCCCGTGAAGACGAGGTCGCCCGCCTTCAGCTCGAACAACGTGGATAGTGCCGCGAGGATCTCGCCCACGTCGAGCACCATCTCGCCCAGCGTGGCCTGCTGGCGCACCTGGCCGTTGACCTCGAGCGTGATGCGCGTGGCGGCCGTGGGCGTGGCCTGGGTGGCCGGCACCAGCGCCGAGACGGGGGCCGAGTGGTCGAAGGCCTTGGCCACGTCCCACGGCGCGCCCTTGGCCTTGGCCTGCGCCTGCAGGTCGCGGCGGGTGAGGTCCAGGCCCACGCCATAGCCCCAGACCAGCTCGCGCGCCGCGTCGGCCGTCAGGTCGCGGCCGCCCGCGCCCAGGGCCACCACCATCTCCACCTCGTGGTGCAGGTCGCTCGTGGCGGAGGGGTAGGGTACGTCGGCGCCGTCGGTCACGATCGCATCGGCCGGCTTGGTGAAGAACATCGGGTTCGACTTGTCCACGCTGGCGCCCATCTCCTTCGCATGGTCGGCGTAGTTGCGGCCGATGCAGAAGATGCGGCGGACGGGGAAGCGGCCGGCCTGGCCGGCGACGGGGATGCTCGGCGGGGCCGGCGCGGGGATTACGGTGGGGGTCTGGGTCGTCATGCCCGCAAGCCTATCAGGTGACACCTGTCACGGCAGATGACTGATGCCGCCGAATGGCGCACGGTCGCCGGGGTTCGCATGATCTTGCCTGTGCAACGCATCGGGGAACGCGAGGGGCCATGAATTCGAACGCCGAGCTGCTCCGGCAGCTGAAGATCGACAAACAGCACAAGGACGCCCCGGGCGGTGGCCCGCCTTGGGGGCGCATCGCCGCCATCGGTGGCGCCGTGGTGCTGGTGCTCGCCCTGGCCGGCGGGGCGTGGGTCGCCTTCGGCCACCGCCCCGTGGATGTCCAGACGGCTACCGCCGTCGCGCCCGCCTCGGCCAGCCAGGCGGGCGCCGTGCTGCAGGCCACCGGCTATGTCACGGCACGCCGCCAGGCCACGGTCTCGGCCCAGATCACCGGCACGCTCACCGAGGTGCTGATCGAGGAAGGCGACCGGGTGAAGAAAGGCCAGGTGCTGGCCCGGCTCGAGGACAACGCCCTGCGCGCCAGCCTGCAGTCCACCCAGGCCAACGCGGCCGCCGCGCACGCCAGCGTGGCGCAGGCGGAGGCACAGCTCGACCAGGCGCTGCGCGATGCCACGCGCCAGGAAGCGCTGGTGGGCCGCGGGCTGGTCTCGAAGCAACTGGCCGAGCAGGCCCGGACCCAGGCCAACACCTACCGCGCGCAGCTCAATACGGCCCGCCGCCAGGCGCAGGCGGCGGACTCGCAGGTGGGCGTTTCGCAGGTGAACCTCGACTACACCGTGGTGCGCGCGCCCTTCGATGGCGTGATCACCGACAAGGCCGCGCAGGTGGGCGAGATCGTGTCGCCGCTTTCCGCCGGTGGCGGCTTCACCCGCACCGGTGTCGGCACCATCGTCGACATGGATTCGCTCGAGATCGACGTGGACGTCAACGAGGCCTACATCGGCCGCGTGCAGCCCGCGATGGCGGCCGAGGCCGTGCTCGACGCCTACCCCGACTGGCGCATCCCCGCGCACGTCATCGCCATCGTGCCGGCCGCCGACCGCGGCAAGGCCACGGTGAAGGTACGCGTCGCGCTGGAGAGCAAGGACGCGCGTATCGTCCCCGACATGGGCGTGCGCGTGAGCTTCCTCGAGCGCCGCGAGGCCGCGGCCACCGCTGCGCCCAAGGGCGTGATGGTGCCCGCCAGCGCCATCGTGCCGCGCGATGGCAAGGAAGTGGCGTTCACCGTCGACGACGACAAGGCGCACCGCCACGAGGTCACCGCGGCGAAAGATGCCGTGAACGACCTGCGCCTGGTCACCGCGGGCCTAGCCGCCGGCGACACCGTCATCACCACGCCCCCCGACACCGTCACCGATGGCACCGCCGTCCACGTGACCCCGCCCACGCCCTGAGTTTTCCGGAGACACACGCATGGCCACCCTGATCGATATCCAGGATCTCTCGAAGGTTTACGAACGCGGCCGCCAGAAGGTCGAAGTGCTGCACGGCGTGGACCTGAAGATCGCCGAGGGCGACTTCCTCGCGCTGATGGGCCCCTCCGGCTCGGGCAAGACGACGCTGCTGAACCTCATCGGCGGCTTGGACACGCCGACCGGCGGCAGCCTCACGGTGGCAGGCGAGCGCATCGACCAGCTCGGCGCCGGCGCACTGGCCCGATGGCGCGCCGCGCACGTGGGCTTCGTGTTCCAGTTCTACAACCTCATGCCCATGCTGAGCGCGCAGCGCAACGTCGAGCTGCCCCTGCTGCTGACCAGGCTTTCGGCGAAGCAGCGCGCGCAGAACGCGGCCATCGCGCTCCAGCTCGTCGGCCTGGCTGACCGCGCGGCGCACAAGCCATCGGAGCTTTCCGGCGGCCAGCAGCAGCGCGTGGCGATCGCCCGCGCCATCGTCTCCGACCCCACGCTGCTGGTGTGCGACGAGCCCACCGGCGACCTCGACCGCCAATCGGCCGAGGACATCCTGGGCCTGCTGCGCGAGCTCAACCGCGAACATGGCAAGACCATCGTCATGGTCACGCATGACCCGAAGGCGGCGGAGTACGCCAACCACACGCTGCACCTCGACAAGGGCACCCTCGTCGAGCAGGCGTCGGCCTGACCGGGGGCACCGCCATGAAATACTTCCACCTCATCTGGGCCGCGCTGTTTCGGCGCAAGGCGCGCACGTTCTTCACGCTCATCTCCATCCTGGCCGCGTTCCTGTTGTTTGGCATGCTGGACGCCACGCGCTCCGCATTCGACTCGGGCAACAACGTCATCGGCGTGGACCGCCTCGTCACCACGTCGCGCTACTCCATCATCCAGTCGCTGCCCGCCAGCCTCACGCTGCAGATGAAAGCCATCCCGGGCGTGAAGGACGTGGGCTACTCGAACTGGTTTGGCGGCATCTACCAGGATCCGAAAAACTTCGTGCTGAGCTTCGCCGTCAGCGATAACTACTTCGATATCTTCCACGAGATACAGCTGGCCCCCGAACAGCGCAAGGCGTACGAGGCCACGCGCACGGGCGCCATTGTCGGCGCGGCGCTGGCGAAACGGTTTGGCTGGAAGGTGGGTGACAAGGTGCCGCTGCAGTCCACCATCTTCCCACAGCGCAACGGCGACAAGACGTGGCCCTTCGACATCGTCGGCATCTACACGGCCGCACCGGGCGCGGCCAATGGCACCGACCAGCAGTTCTTTTTCCACCACAAGTATTTCGAGGACGCCAACGCGTTCCAGAGCATCGGCACCACGGTGGGCTGGTACGTGCTGCGCCTTGCCTCGCCGCAGGATGCCGACCGCGTGGCGAAGGCCGTCGACGCGCTCTCGGCCAACTCCGACCACGAGACGAAGACGCAGACCGAGCAGGCCTTCAACGCGTCGTTCGCCAAACAGATCGGCGACATCGGCCTCATCGTCACCGCGATCATGGGCGCCGTGTTCTTCACGCTGATCCTGCTCACCGGCAACACCATGGCGCAGGCGGTGCGCGAGCGCACCAGCGAGCTGGCAGTGCTGAAGACCATCGGCTTCTCCAGCCACAGCGTGCTTTACATGGTGCTGGCGGAGAGCGTGCTGCTGCTGGTGCTCGGCGGCGTGCTGGGCCTGGGCCTCGCGGGCGTCATCGTGCCCATCGTGGCGAAGGGCAGCGGGGGCATGCTCAACCTGCCACCCGTGGGCACGCAGACCTGGGTGCTTGGTTTCGTGCTCATGCTGGTCATCGGCGCCGTCGTGGGCGCGTTGCCCGCCCTGCGCGCCATGCGCCTCAAAATCGTCGACGCGCTCGCCGGGCGCTGAGGAACCGCACATGAAAACTTTCAAGAAGTTCCTCTACGGCGTGATGATGCTCGCCATCATCGCGGTGTTCCTCACCCTGTGGACGATGCTGCCGTGGCAGGGCGTCGTGGCGCTCGCCGTGCTGGTCGCGCTGTGGATGGCGTTGACGCGGCGGGGCCGGCAGACGTGGCAGGTCACGCGCGTGGGGCTCTCTACCGTCACGCAGCGGCTGGGCTCGTCGTCGGTGGTCGTGGTCGGCATTGCCGGCGTCGTCGGCGTGCTGGTGGCGATGCTCGCCATGAGCGAAGGCTTCGCCGAAACCCTTCGCGCCTCAGGTAACGACCACACCGCCATCGTGCTGCGCGGTGGCTCGCAGGCCGAGCTCAATTCCATCCTGGACCGCGACAGCGCCAACGTGGTGATGCAGGCGCCGGGGGTGAAGAAGAACGCGCAGGGCCGGCCCATCGCCTCGGGCGAGCTCGTCGTGGTGGCCAACCTGCCGCGCAAGAGCGACCCCAACAGCGATTCGAACGTACCCATCCGCGGCGTGAGCAACGATGTATGGGCGCTGCGCGATAACGTGAAGATCATCGAGGGGCGCACTTTCAAGCCGGGCCTGCGCGAGCTCATCGTCGGCAAGGGTGCCAAGGGCCAGTTCGCGGGCCTGGACGTGGGCAAGGCCATCCGCCTCGCGGGCCAGACCTGGACGGTGGTGGGCACGTTCGCGTCGCACGATGCGCTGGAGTCCGAGCTGTGGGGCGATACACAGAGCGTCGCCTCGGCCTACCGGCGTGGCAGTAGCGTGCAGTCGGTGACGGTGCTGCTGGATTCACCCAAGGCGTTCGACGCGTTCAAGGCGAACCTGGCGGCCGACCCGCGCCTGAAGGTGGACGTGACCACGACGCAGGCCTATTTCAGCAAGCAATCCGAGGCGCTGACGAAGACGCTGCGCATCGTGGGCATCACCGTCGGCATCATCATGGCCATCGGCGCCGTGTTCGGCGCGCTGAACACCATGTTCGCCGCCATCCAGGCCCGTGCACGGGAGATCGCCACGCTGCGCGCCATCGGCTTCCGCGGCGTGCCCGTGGTGGTGTCGGTGATGCTCGAGACCATGCTCCTGGCCCTGCTCGGCGGCGTGATCGGCGCGGGCATCGTCTGGCTCATCTTCCACAACTACACCGCGTCGACGCTGGGCGCGAACTTCAGCCAGGTGGTATTCCAGTTCCAGGTCGGCCCCGGCCTGCTCTGGACGGGCCTGAAGTGGGCGCTGGCCATCGGCTTCATCGGCGGCCTGTTCCCGGCGCTGCGCGCGGCCCGCGTGCCGGTCACGACGGCCCTGCGCGAACTCTAGTTAGCGGGAAAAGGCTGGCAGGATGCCAGCGCGGCGATGCCGAGCCACAGCAGCATGGCCAGGCGCGCGCCGCAGTGACGGAGGCGGCGTATGCGAGCGAGGTGGGCGCCTTCCAAGGGGCTCTCCTGCGGGGACGGCAGGAGAGCCTAGGGGCGGCCCGTGGGCCTCGCACATTGGATAATTCTGAAAAAAGGTGAAGGCCGCGCAGAGTGCGACGGCCGTCACATCACCGGTCAGGCCACCTTGCGCTGGCGCATCATCGTGATAATGCCCACGCCCACGAGGATGATGGCCATGCCCGCCAGATCGAACGGGCCGACATGCTCGCCCGCCAGCGCCACGCCGAACAGCACGGCCACGGGTGGGTTCACGTAGGCGTAGCTGGTGGCCAGCGCGGGGCGCACCGTCTTCAGCACGTAGAGGTACGCGCTGAACGCGATGAGCGAGCCGAACACCACGAGGTAGAGCAGGGCCGCCGTGGCCGACGCCTGCGGGTGCGCGGGCAGCCGCTCACCGTGCAGCAGCGCCAGGATGCCGAGCGAGACACTGGCGCAGAGCATCTGCGCGGCGGTGTTCATCGGGCCCTTGGGCATGTCCTGGCGCTTCGACCACACCGAGCCAAACGCCCAGCACGAGGCCGCCACGATGAGTGCGATGGCGCCCAGCGGCGAGCCGGACAGGCCGGCGCCCAGGTTCAGCACGATCACCCCGACGAAGCCGAGCACCAGGCCCGCGGTTTCCGCGCGCGACGGCCACTCGCCATACATGCCGCCAAACACCGCGGCGAACAGCGGCATGCTGGCGACCGCCACGGCGGCGATGCCCGAGCTCACCGATTGCTCGGCGTAGCACACCAGCCCATTGCCGCCAGCGAGCAGCAAGGTGCCGACGATGGCCGCGTTGCGCCATTGCCGGGCGGTGGGCAGCGTGGCGCCGCGCACGCACAGCACGGCCATCAAGAGGATGCCCGCGATGGCGAAGCGCAGCGCGGCCAGCAGGAACGGCGGGTAGCTCACCAGCGCATAGCGGATGCCGAGGTAGGTGGAGCCCCAGATCACATACAGGGCGAACAGCGACAGCGGCACGAGCCAGCGCGACGCATCGGCGCCGGTGGACGTGGAAGGGGAGGGGCAGGCGGCGTCTGACATAGCTGGACCAGGGCAGTGAACCGTGAGGATATCGCCGCCGCGCGCAACGCAGCAGCGAAACCTTCGCGGGTCAGCCTTGAGCGGCGTTCATGGCACGCTCGGTGGCGAGCAGCTGCTGCTTGATCGCCATGCCCCAGCGCCAGCCGCCCAGGCTGCCGTCCTCGCGGATGATGCGGTGGCACGGCACCAGCAGCGCCAGCTTGTTGCTGCCGCAGGCGCGGCCGATGGCGCGGGCGGCCTTGGGCACGCCAAGCTTCGCGGCGAGTTCGCCGTAGCTGAGCGTCTCACCGCGCGGTATGCGGGTGAGGGCGTCCCACACCCGCCACTGGAACGCGGTGGCCGCGATGTCGAGCGGTGGCATGGCCGGCGCATCGCGGTCGCTCCAGCCGAGCTCGTGCGCCACGCGGGCGATCACGGCATCGAGCCATTCCTCACGGCCCGCGTCGACGCGCTCGCGCGCGGCCAGCGGGAATTCGTCCGCCAGCCGCGCTTCCAGTTCATCGTCGTCGCGGCCCAGGGTCACCGAGCAGATGCCGCGCGCCGTGGTGGCGACCAGCAACTGGCCCAGGGGCGTGTCGGTGGTGGTGTAGCGGATGGATGCGCCCGCGCCGCCCGCGCGGTAGCTGGCGGGCGTCATGCCCAGGCGGCGGTCGCTTTCCTCGTACACGCGGCTACCCGAACCGAAGCCGGCATCGTAAACGGCGTCGGTGACAGCCGAGCCGCTGCGCAGGGCCTGGCGCAGGTGGCCGAAGCGGCGTGCACGCGCGTACTCCGCGGGGCTGACGCCGTAGCGGCGGCGGAACACGCGTTGCAGGTGGGTGGGGCTGAGGCCCGCGATGGCGGCGAGGCTGGCCAGGTCGGCGGGCGTGTCGTCGCGCTCGAGCGCCAGGCGTACGCGTTCCAGGGCATCGTCGGTGGGGGTCGTCGGCATGGCGGGCGCGGGACGGTTCATGGTGGCCTCCTTCATGGGAGACCAGCGTAGGGCGGCCGCCGTGGCCGGGCTATCCGGGGCTTGCGCCGCTTAGTGGTGGTGGACCGGGCGGCCCTGCTGGATGACGACGAACTCGCCTTCGAGCACGTCCGGATCCTTCGGGCGGGCGGCCTGCGGCTGCGGGCCCACCGCACCGTTGGCCCGGGCGGCGGCGAGCTTCCACTGGCGCACGGCGAAGAACACCAGGCCACCGGCCACCAGCACGCCGAGCACGACCACGCCGAAAACGAGCAGCACGCCGAGCAGGGCCAGGCCAGCCACGAGGGACAGGGCGCGGACCAGCGGGTTACGCGAGCGGCGGACGGGCGGGAAGACGAAGCGCATTGGTTAAAAATCCGTATGGCACAATGACATGCGTTGGAGCCTCTTTACCTTGGGGCATCCCATCCTCATAGACAAGTGCCATGACGACTACCGCCGATACCCCCCCCCTGTGCCAGCTCAACGATATCCCCGATGGCAACGCCATCGAAGTGGAAGCCATGGTCGCGGGCGAACCCGAGTCGCTCCTCGTCTACCGCGCGGGTGAGATGGTCAGTGCCTTCTACAACGTCTGCCCCCATGCCGGCCGCCGGCTGGACTACGCCCCGGGCCGCTTCCTCGTCCGCAACGGGCTCATCATCTGCGCGGCCCACGGCGCCACCTTCACGGCGGCCGACGGCAACTGCCAGACCGGCCCCTGCCGCGGCGACCGCCTGCGCGGCGTGCCGGTGACGGTCGATGCCGGGTCGGTCTATCTGGCCTGAGAATTATCTTGGGGAGCCATGTGGGAGCGCGCTTGCGCGCGATGTACTCGTGGCAACCCCAAATCGCGCGCAAGCGCGCTCCCACAGGAGGAGCACAAGCGGGGGCTTAGCGGTACATCAGGTTGATGGTGACCAGCGTGATCGCCAGCACCACCACCGTGAGTGGCAGGCCCACCCGCAGGAAGTCCTTGCCCCGGTAGCCGCCGGGGCCGGCCACCATCATCAGGGCCGGGTGGCCCGAGGACAGCAGGAAGGTGTTCGACGACGACACGGCCACGATCAGCGCGTAGGCCGACGGGTTGCCGCCGGTGGTGACGGCCACGCTGATGGCGATGGGCACCATCATGACCGTGGCGCCCACGTTCGACATGACCTGCGAGAACAGCAGGGTGAGCACGGCGATGGACAACTGCAGCGCCCACTGCGGCGCATGGCCGAGTATGGCCAGCACCTCCTGCGCCAGCCAGCTGGCGGTGCCCGTGGAATCCATCGACCAGCCCAGGGGGATGAGGCAGGCGGTGACGAAAATGGTCTTCCAGTTGATGGCCTTGTAGGCCTCGTCCATGTTCAGCACGCCCGTGAGCAGCATGCCCACGGCGCCGGTCATCATGGCCACGGAAAGGTCGAGGTGGGTGAACAGGGCCAGGCACTTGGCCAGGACAAAGAAGCCCACGGCCTGCCAGATCTTGCCGGGGCGCTGTTCTTCCTTCGGGATATCGGTGACCACGACGATATCGCGGTCTTCCTCGGCCAGCATGAGGTCGCGCCACTTGCTGTGCAGCACGAGCGTATCGCCCGCGCGCAGGGCCACTGCGCGGACATCCTCGCGGAACACCTCGTCGCCGCGGTTCACCGCCAGCACCGAGATGCCGAACCGCTTGCGCAGGCGCAGCTCGCCCACGGTCTGCTTGATGAAGCGCGAGCTGGGCGGCACCACGGCTTCGGAAATACCGGCCCGGGTAGTGTTGAACTGCTCGCCCAGCTGGCGCATGCGCATGGAGACGCGGCATAGCTGGTTGTTGGCAAACGCGTTGATGGCGTCCTTGGGCGCCAGCACGCCCAGCACCGTGCCCACCCAGATCATCTGGTCGGAGGGCGGGGCCACGCGGCTTTCGTTGCCGTTCTTGATGGCGAGGATGAGCGGCGCGCCGTGCAGTTGCTCCACCTCGCCGATGCTCATGCCCACCAGGGGGCTCTCGGCGGTGACGGTGAGCTCGGCCGTCTCGCCGGCGATGCCGTACGTATCGGCGAAGTAGCTTTCCGTGCGGCCGGGGGTGACCTTCAGGCGCTCGTCCTCGCGCTCGGGCAGCAGTTTCTTCGAGAACAGCCAGAAGAACGCGATGCCGACAAGGGCGAGGACCAGGCCCACGGGCGTGACGCTGAAGAGGCCGAACTTGGGGATGGTGTGCGCGCCCGGCGGCAGGTTGCTGTTGGCGCTGGCGATGAGGTCGTTGAGGACGATCAGCGGCGAGTTGGCGATGAGCGTGGTGTTCGTGGCCGTGAGGATGCAGAACGCCATGGGCAGCAGCAGCCGCGACATGGGCACGCCCGTGCGCGCCGAGAGGCGCGAGGTGACCGGGATCATCAGGGCCGCCAGCGCCTGGCTGGGGATCACCGCGCTGAACAGGCTGGTGACGCTGTTCACCACCACGCCCAGGCGCGATTCCATGCCACGCGCCATGCGCATGACGAAGCTGGCGGTGAGGTTGAGCACGCCGGCGCGGTCGAGCCCCGCGCCCATGATCATGATGGCGATGATGGCGATGACGGCGTTGCCGGCGAAGCCGTTGAACACCTGCTCGCCCGGGATCAGCCCCGTGAGGCCGATGGTGACCACCACGAGCAGCGCCACCATGTCGGCGCGGATCCACTCCAGCACGAGCATGAGCATGGTGAAGCCCACCAGGCCCAGCACGAGGATCATTTCAGGCGTGAGTGTGAGTGCCACTAGCCGGCGATCCCGTTCCGGTCGATGGGGGCATGCGGTGGCATTGGCGCGCCAGGCTGCTGTCGATGGCGAACGAGTATACGCGCTGGGGGTGGCTCGCGGCTAAACAACACCTGTCATTGTGGGAGCGCGCTTGCGCGCGATCGCGCGCAAGCGCGCTCCCACATGATCCGTCCCCCACACGATCCCTTACCGGCTCAGGTTCGAAAGCGCCAGGTCCACGATCGAATCCCCCCGCCCGCTCATCACCGCCTTCAACGCATACAGGCTAAAGCCCTTCACCTGCTCGCCGCTGATCTTCGGCGGGATGGAGAGCTCAAGCCGGTTGCTGACCACGTCGAGCAGGGCCGGCCCCTCGTGCGAGAGCACCTCGGCGATGGCGGCCGGCAGGTCCGAGGCACGGGCCACCTGGCGGCCATGGATGCCCATGGCGTTGGCCATCGCGGCAAAGTCGGGGTTGCGCAGCTCCACGCCCGTCTCGATGAGCCCGGCGGCCTTCATCTCCAGCTCGACGAAGCCCAGCGTACCGTTGTTGAGGACGATGACCTTCACTGGCAAGCCCTCCTGGGCCAGGGTGATGAAATCGCCCATCAGCATGCTGAAGCCGCCATCGCCGGAAAGCGAGATGACCTGCCGGTGCGGGTAGGCCGCCTGCACGCCGATGGCCTGGGGCATGGCGTTGGCCATGGAACCATGGACGAACGAGCCCAGTAGCCGGCGCTTGCCATTCATCTGCAGGTACCGCGCCGCCCATATCGTGGGCGTGCCCACGTCACAGGTGAACACGGCGTCGTCCTCGGCCAGCTCGCTCACCAGCTTCGTCACCTGCTGCGGGTGGATCAGCTCATGGCCCGGGCGGATTTCCGCCAGCTCATCGAGCTCGGCGCGGGCGCGCTCGTAGTGCGTGAGGCAGCGATCGAGGTGCCCGCGCACGCGCTTGGGCTCGATGCGGGGCAGCAGGGCGCGCAGCGTCTCGCCCACGTCGCCCACCACGCCGAGGTCGACACGGCAGCGGCGGCCGATGTTCTCCGGGCGCAGGTCCACCTGGGCGATCTTCGCTTCCTCGGGGTAGAACTGCCGGTAGGGGAAGTCGGTGCCCAGCATGAGCAGCGTGTCGCAATCCTCCATCGCGTAGTAGCCCGAGCTGAAACCGATCAGGCCGGTCATGCCCACGTCGAAGGGGTTGTCGTACTCCACGAATTCCTTGCCGCCCAGGGCGTGGACGATGGGCGACTTCAACGCATCGGCTAGCGCGATGAGCTCGGCGTGCGCACCCGCGGTGCCGCGGCCGCAAAGCAGCGTGACCCGCTTGCCCGCGTTGAGCAACGCGGCCAGCGCATCCAGCTCGCGCTCGGCGGGCACCACCTTGGGTGTCGGCGGCAGCAGGCCCGCCGAGGGCGTCACCTGCTTCACCACGGCCTTGCGCATGGCCACGTCGCCCGGGATGACCACTACGGCCACGCCGCGCTGGCCCACCGCGGCACGGATGGCCGAGTCGAGCACATGGGGCATCTGTGCCGGGTCGGAGACCATCTCGCAATAGACGCTGCACTCGCGGAACAGCTCCACCGGGTGCGTTTCCTGGAAGTACCCGCTGCCGATCTCGGCGCTGGGGATGTGCGCGGCGATGGCCAGCACCGGTGCCCGCGTGCGGTGGCAGTCGAAGAGGCCATTGATGAGGTGGAGGTTGCCGGGGCCGCAGCTGCCCGCGCAGACCGCCAGCTCGCCCGTCACCTGGGCCTCGCCACCGGCCGCGAAGGCAGCGGCTTCCTCATGCCTGACATGCACCCAGTCGATGTGCTGGCGCTGGCGGAGCGATTCGGTGATGGCATTCAGGCTATCGCCGACCACGCCGTAGATGCGGCGGACGCCGGCCTGTTCCAGGGTTTCCGCGAACAGGTCGGCCAGGGTGGAAATGGGCATGCGCAGGCTCCGTGGGTGGGCACGAAGGCCCACTATGCCCAGCCCACGGTCTACGGCTTGTCTAACCGTGCCATTCGTAGAGGAAATCCCACACACCGTGGCCCAGGCGCATGCCGCGGCGCTCGAAGTGGGTCTCGATGCGCCACGCCGGCCGCTCGGCCACGGCACCCGGCCCCACGCGGTTGCGCCAGCCCGGGGCGGCTTCCATCACCTCGCGCATGTGCTCGGCGTAGGCCTCCCAGTCGGTGGCCAGGTGCAGCAGGCCGCCCGGCGCCATGCGCGAGGCCAGCAGGGCCACGAAGGCCGGCTGCACCAGGCGGCGCTTGTTGTGGCGCTTCTTGTGCCAGGGGTCCGGGAACCAGATGCGCACCTCATTGAGGCTACCCGGCGGGATCTCGTTTTCCAGCACCTCGACGGCATCGTGCTTGTAAAGGCGCACGTTGCTGGCATCGCGCGCGGCCAGCGCGTTCATGAGCCGGCCCACGCCGGGGCCGTGCACTTCCACGCCGATGTAGTCGCGCGCCAGGTCGTGCTCCGACGCCCAGGCCAGTGCCTCGCCGTTGCCGAAGCCGATCTCCAGCACCCGCGGCGCCTCGCGCCCGAAGGTGCCGGGCAGGTCGCGCGCGGCACCCGTGTAATCCAGGCCGAACCGTGCCCAGTGCTCGTCGAAGGCGCGCTGCTGCGCCGGGGTCATGCGGCCCTCGCGCAGCACGAAGCTGCGGATGCGGCGCTGGAACGGGGTGCCGCCCGGGGTCTCGTCGTCGTGTGCCATGTCAGCCCACCAGCCCGTCGACGGGGCTCGATGCGGAAGCGAAGCGCTTGCGCGGGATGCGGCCCGCGCGGAACGCGGCACGGCCCGCTTCCACCGCCAGCTTCATCGCGTGTGCCATCAGCACTGGATCCTTGGCGCCGGCGATGGCGGTGTTCATCAGCACGCCGTGGCAGCCCAGCTCCATGGCGATGGCGGCGTCGGAGGCCGTGCCCACGCCGGCATCGACGATGACCGGCACCTTGGCGTTCTCGACGATCTCGAGCAGGTTGTAGCGGTTCTGGATGCCCAG
Organism: Luteibacter yeojuensis; assembly: GCF_000964085.1. GTDB lineage: Bacteria > Pseudomonadota > Gammaproteobacteria > Xanthomonadales > Rhodanobacteraceae > Luteibacter > Luteibacter yeojuensis_A. The sequence continues at coordinate 99,531 of NZ_JZRB01000001.1, read as the reverse complement.
GCCCGAGCCGATCGGCGCGGCCAGCGGCATGATGGCGGCGCAGCCGATATCCTCGAGGCGGCGCGCCAGGATCGGGTCGTCGGAGGTATACACCATGACGTCGAAGCCCTCGGCCACGAGCATCTCCGCGGCGATGAGGGTCTGCACCACGTCGGGGTACAGCGTGCGCTCGTCGCCAAGCACCTCCAGCTTCACCAGGTTGTGGCCGTCGAGCAGCTCGCGCGCGAGGCGGCAGGTGCGTACGGCGTCGTCGGCCGTGTAGCAGCCGGCCGTGTTCGGCAGCAGCGTGTAGCGATCGGGCGGCAGTGCATCGAGCAGGTTGGGCTGGCTGGCATCCTGGCCGATGTTCACCCGGCGGATGGCCAGGGTGACGATCTGCGCGCCCGCGGCCTCGGTGGCGCGGCGCGTTTCGTCCAGGTCCTTGTACTTGCCGGTGCCCGTGAGCAGGCGCGACTGGAACGTGCGGCCAGCCACGACCAGGGCATCGTCACCAGCGGGGGAGAAATGAGTCATGCGGGGTCTTCCGTCGAGGGGCGCGGCTCAGCCGCCGCCGATGGCGTGGACGATCTCCACCGCGTCGCCCTCGGCGAGCAGGTGGGTGGCGTGCGCGCTGCGCGGCACGATCTCAAGGTTCACCTCCACCGCCACCCGCTTGCCCGCGTAGCCAGCCGCGTCGAGCAGGGACGACACCGAGGTGCCGGGCGCGCAGGGGCGCGCTTCGCCATTAAGAGTGATGTGCATCCGGCCATTGTAGCCGGAAGGCGGCTAGTAGCCGCGGCGCAGGGTGCTCTGGCCAGGGGCCACCGGCGGCGGCGCGCCCGTGCCCGGGGCCGTGCCGCGGCCCTGGCCGGTTACCGGGTTATAGGTGCGCGGCGGGGGCTCGTTGATGCTGGGGCGCGGGGCGCCCGGGTTGTTGAAACCATTGCCGTAGCCGTTTCCGTAGCCATTGCCATACCCGTTGCCGTAGCCGTTGTTGTTCCAGCCGCCGTGGTCGTGGTCGTGGCGGTCGCGGCCGTTGTTGTCGCGGGGCGGCGCCACGCCGAAGGCCGGCGACCCGTCCGGCTTGCCACCCTTGGTATAGCCGACGGTGTTGGTGGTGCCATCGCGGTTGTCACCCGGGCGGCCATGACCATGGTCGTGGTCGCCGCCGTACCCGCCGCCGGGGCGGTCGTGGCCGGGGTAGCCGTTGCCGGGGTATCCGTTGCCCGGGTACCCGCCGTAGTACCCGCCGCCACCGTAACCGTAGCCATCGCTCGCGTACCCGCCATCGGCGTAGCTGCCGCTGACATAACCACTCGTCGACTGCACCTGGCCGCCCACGATGAGCCGGGGCGGCACGGGCAGGGTGCCCGTGCTGACGGTCTCGCGCCGCTCGGGTGCGCTCGGCCCTGAGATGTAGCTCACCCCGGGCTTCGGCATGTTGGCAGTGGACACGGTGCGCGACTGCGCCAGCGCCGAACCGGCACCGAGCAGCGCGACGACAGCGATGGATACGGTGGCAAGGCGCATGGCGGCGGTCCTCGTAGGCATTCCCCGGCCCGATTATGCGCCGCCTTCCTGCGCCCCGCGTGAGGCCCGCTGGCACCGTTCAGGCGGCCGCCACCTTTCGCGACCCGCCGCAGTCGTATTACCATCGCCGCCTGATGCGGGTGTAGCTCAATGGTAGAGCTGTAGCTTCCCAAGCTACTGACGAGGGTTCGATTCCCTTCACCCGCTCCAGTTTGGACCACGTGCCACCCGGGTTTGTTCGCCTACGTAGGCTCACTCAGGGGGTAAATGCTAAAAAAAGCCCTTGCCTAATGGCGGGGCTTTTTTCGTTTCATACCGGGCGGACCATTTGGCTATCCCGTCACGCATTCCGCCACGCGCGTTGACCGTGACACCGCACAGGCCTTCGTTCAGTACTAGGATGCAGAGAGGACAACGGGTGGTGAGTAAGGACGTGACAAAGCGCACACCGATTCCGACCGCCCAGAAAGTCATGGCTGCGATTTTCGTTCTCGTCGGGCTCATCCGCGTAGCCACGGACCCCCGGCCCAGCACCTGGCTCTTCCTGTGTGGCGCGCTGCTGTGGGCGTGGTATGACCTGTCGTTCCGGCGGCCCTCGGTGCGCATGAGGCTCGGTGAGATCTACCAGGGTTATCGCGAAAACCGCTGGCCGGCTGACCGCGTTGGCCGGATGGTCAACGCCACGGCATTCGTGTGCCTCGTGGGCTCGTTCGTCCTCCAGTTCCAGGGGCGTTAGGCGAAGCGGTCGGGCTCCATGCGGCACCAAACAAAGAATGCGCCCCGGCTTGTCACGTACTAAGTAGGTTGAATCCGGCGAAAGCGAGGATGCCGCCAGTGAGAGATGCCCACCTGTCGCCGGACGAACGATACGCGGCGAAGCTCGTGTTTCAGATGAGGTTCGACGACGACGTAACCGGAGGGTTCCGGACGGTCGAGGAGCGCATCGTGCTCATCCATGCGCCGAGCGGGGAGGCGGCCTACCAGGCGGCACAGAAGCGCGGACGGCTGGGCAGGTCGACCTACCTCAATGATGCCGGTCATCGCGTCCATATCGAGTACGTTGGCGTTGTCGATCTCATGCACCTCGGTCCCGAAGTTGAAGATGATGAGGTGTGGTACGACATCCGGCGGATGAAGGATCCCATGGCCAGGAAAGCTGATTTGATACCAAGGAAAAGCGAACTCTCGGCGATAAGGCTTGAGCGGGAACGACGCATTCAAATCATCCACCCAAGGTAGCCAATGAGTAAATGGCTCATGATGTGCGGCCTGGCGGTGTGGGCCTTCGTGTCACCTGCGTTCGCCCGCGATCAACCGCGGACGTATGTCGCGGCGAGTGGGGTGACGACCGTGGAGGCCACCGTCGGCGGTGCACACGTTGTCGTCCGGATTACCGCCCATGCCCTGGATGGGCCAGGCGCGGCACGGCTGGCACAAATGCCCGCTCGCGCCTGCACGGGTAGCCGGGCGCCGTGCTCCCTCGTCGACGATATCGACATCCGCGTTCAAGGCGAGCGCATATGGGTTCCCAAAGGCGCCTATCTGGGCCTCGCCGACGTGACCAGCGCGACGGTGTCGGGGGCCGGCGCGACATCGTCGCTCACGCTTAACGGTGGTGATGCGTCAGAGGCCTATATCGCCACCCTGGACTTTGATCGGGCGCGGGTGACCGGGCGCTCGATCGCACCAGCGACGGAGCCTGGCAAGCCGCTTGAGAAGACGACATACCGTGTTGTCACGACGGGCGACTGAACGGGATTCTCCGCGCATATCGAACTATTCCAGAAAGGGCGGCAACGCAAATCGGCTAACGCGTTCGGGATCCAGGAAGCGCCCACTGTAATAAGCAATTTGCCTGATGATTTTTCGTGCCCAGAAGGATTTGAGGAGCAGAAATGAAGATCTTTGGTCTGGTTTTGGCCGTTATACTCGCGACGGAATCTCTTTCTGCTGGCGCAGCTTCCACAGTTTCTGGGGTATGGGCTCGCTATGCACTCCAGTTTCGTGAGGACAAGCGCGGGAATTATCCTGAAATCGTGTCACCCGATCGCGCTGCTTCACTGGCGTTTACAGGTGATGCGTACGTGTTCCGCGATGTGCGCGGAGTGCAGATAGGAAAGCTGCCTGACTACGTGAGCAGTCCTGATCTTGTGGAAATTTCTTGGTCCCCACAAGGCGATCGGGTATTTGTGAACATCAGTGACGGCGGTTCCAGTGGCACGTGGCACGCGCTCGTCTTTACAAGAACAGCGCGAGGTTTCGAGCAGCTGGATGTCGGCGACGTCATACGTCAGGTGAGCAAGCTCGGATCGGACTGTTCACCCGTTAACGTTGGAGCGGTGACTTGGCTGGAGGGCGGTACGCAAGTACTGGCTGTTGAGCAAGTCCCCGATGTGTCTCGTTGCGCTGACATGGGTGCAGCCTCGGGGTATGTTGTTGACATCCGGAAGCGGTCAGTGGCGCGTAGGTTAACGATTAGCGAAGTAAGGCAGCACTTTGGATCGTCAATGGGTACGCAGGCGCGCGCGGCGACGCGGTAAACCGTGTGGATTGCTTTCAGATGACAGCTTCAGATCCTTGAGTATTTGAAGCTAACTCTAGTTGTCTGGGTCGGTTACGATGGATGCCGCTAAGGGAGGCTATGCAATGACCGACCTCACCATTTGGACTCTGAATTGGGTCCCCGAAGGCCCCCGCGGATTCGTCCGCGACCTTCGCCTGCGCTGGGCGTGTGAAGAAGCAGGCTTGCCCTACACCGTGAAGACCGTCGCCTTCGACGACCGCCAGACCAATCACCTGGGCCGCCAGCCTTTCGGCCAGGTGCCCTTTCTCGACGACGGCGACGTACAGCTGTTCGAAAGCGGCGCCTGCCTTCTCCACCTCGCGCGCAAGAGCGAAGCCCTGATGCCCCGCGATGCGCGCGGCGAAGCCGAAACCATGCAATGGGCGCTGGCCGCATTGAACTCGATCGAGATGGTGAGCGTGCCCTGGTGGTTCTTCTCCCTCTCGGGTGAAGACAACGCTGCACTCACCGGCTGGTTCACGCAGCGCCTGGAGCACATGGAACGCGTGCTCAGCGAAAGGGAATGGCTGGCCGCAGGGCGCTTCACCGTCGCCGACTTGCTGATGGCCGATGTGCTTCGCATTCCCAAAGTGCGCGAATTCGGCGCGCGGCCCGCAAGCGAGGCCTATGTGGCACGAATCACCGCGCGGCCCGCGTTTCTCAAGGCGCAAGGCGACCAGATCGCCTTCTTCAATGCGGCAGATGCACAACGCAACGCGGCGTCCAAAGTGTGACCCCAATCGTTACTTGAGAAATTTCTCAGTGCTATTACACAAGTAAGGGAATCGAGGCTGGCCGCACTCAACCTTTCAGGAAGGGGAGTTGCATGGCTTCTACGAAGAAGTACTTGGTAACTACGGGCATCCTTGTAGCGTTGATGAGTGCTGGTTCGCTGACGATGGCGTCGGCGGCGGAGCAATCATTCGATATCGCCGCCGCGGCGCACGCGCAGGCGGTGTCGTCGTGGAACGACACGATCAAAGAGCAGGCACCGAACGTGGAGGGCTGTTTCCACGCCACGTTCCCGAGCAATGGCTGGCAGGCGGAACAGTGCCAGGCCCCGCCGGCGTTCGTCTCCGTGCCGCCGAACCCCAATGGCAACGGGCTGACCACCGCCGCGCGCAGCAATAGCGTTTTCACGGTGGGCAATGGTAGCGACTACGCCGCCCGCACCAGTGGCCTGACCAAGTCGGCCGTGGGCACGTTCCCGACCGTGACCGGCGTCACCACGGGCACGGCGGATTACTCGCTGCAGATCAACACCGACATCGGCAGCAACCCCACCACGTGCTCGCAGTTCGGCTATTCCTCTTGCCAGACGTGGGAGCAGTTCATCTACTCCACCGATAGCGATGGCGATGCGAGCAACGGTCGTACGCCCGTCGCGTTCATCCAGGACTGGTTCTTCGCCGGCAGCCAGTCACAGTACAACTCCGTGGGCTGCCCCTCGGGCTGGTATTCCTATCCCGATCAGCTGGCCTGCTACCGCAACAGCAACGCGGTGACCGTGCCGCTGGTGCAGGTGAAGAACATCGGCACCATCCGCCTCACGGGCTCGGCCACGTCGGGCGGCGTCGATGCGGTGACCTTCTCGGTCAATGGCTCGGCCAAGAGCGTGAGCCAGAGCGCCACCACGCTCAACATCAACCGCATCTGGCATCAGTCGGAGTTCAACATCTTCGGCAATGGCAGCGACAACCCGGTGGTGTCGTTCAACCGCGGTTCGAAGGTCACCGTGAACGTGGCCCCGAACTCCGGCAGCACCGCGGCACCGAGCTGCCTGGGCAACGCCGGTACCACGTACGAGCAGAACAACCTGACCCTGGGTACCTGCACGGCGACGGGCGGCAGCACGCCGCACATCAGCTTCGTCGAGAGCAACTAAGCCACGACGCATCGTGGAAACCCCGGGGCGCAACGCCCCGGGGTTTTTTTCACGGCACCGTGCGGGTCACCACGTGCCCGGGTCTTCCGTCCGCGACGTATCCGACGAGCCGTCGGGGTGCGTGAACCACAGCAGGCGGTTGCGGCCACCGGAGCAACCGGCGCCATCGGTCGCGGAGGTGAGCGTGCCAGTGGTGGTCACCACGTCGCGGCCGTAGCAGCTGCCCAGGTTGTCGCTGAAACGGAATTGCTGCGTGCTGGCCTGGTTCGAATGGCCCGTCACCGCGTTGTTGGTGAAAGCCAGCGTATCGCTGGTGCTGATGTGGTTGTCCACGTCACTGCGGTATAGCGTCAGCGCGCCAAGCTTCTTCGTGAAGTGCCGCGTGAAGCCCTGGGTGACCTGGCTCGGCGACGTGAGTATGTTGCCGTCGGTATCGAACGTGTACGCGAACTTCGCCGTCAGCGGGAAGTCGTAGGCCACCGTGTTGGTCGTACCGATGCCGAACGGTCCCTGCCGCGTCTTCGTCGTGCTATCCACCGTGGTGCGCTGGTCGATCGCCTGCACGTACTGCGTGGCGTCGATGGTGAAGTCCTGCGTGTTGGCGAAGGTCACCGTTTGCGATACGTCGGTGGTGATGCGGCCGTGCGAGGTATCGACATAGCCCGCGGTGCGGAACGTGCGCGAGGCCTTCGTCGTGACACCGCCGCCGACCACGCCATCCACGTCCGTCACCGTGCTGCCGATGGTGGCGTTGGGTGCCTGGCCCTGCAGCGTGTTCGTCGTCACCGCCCCGGTCAGCTTCTTCTTGCCGTGGTCCTGGTACACGAACAGGTTGCCGGTGACCGAGAAGTAGCCATTCGCCCCCGTGACGGTCACCGCCACGGTGTGCGGCGCGCCGTCGTTGAGCAGGGCGGCGAACGGCGTCAGGTCGACGCGGTAGGGCACGAAGTTGAGCGTTTGCACGCCCGGCGTGGGGCGCCACATGTAGGGGTCGATGCCGCCAGTGAAGATCCACGGGTACACGGGCGCCACGCCGGCCGCCTGCCCGTCGATCGATACCTGCGTCTCGCGGTACGAGCCGCCCCCGCAGCTCTGCAGTTCGCCAGCGAAGTCGTTCGGCACGCAGGAGTACCAGAATTCATCGCCGCCCTGGCCTTGCGCGAACACGTCGAGGTAGGCGCGCTCCACGTTCGTCGGCAGGGTGAACGTGCGCGAGAGCGTATCGGTGCCGGTATTCAGTGCCACCGGGCCGCCGGCCGTGCCGTCGGAGAGCGGGTAGACCGCATCGGGGGCATCTACCTTTGGCGCCAGCACGTTCGCGGGGTAGAAGACCAGGCGCGCCGAGCCGCTGATGACGCCGGTGTACGTGCCATCGACGATGTTGCCCAGGATCGCCTGGCCGGTTTGCGGGTTGGCCAGCAGGCTGGCGAAGTCGCTGACATCGCGCTCGACGTGCCAGCTGGGCGCCACCGTGGCCGAGGGTTCCTGCGTGGTGCCGAAGTAGATGTTGGCGCCGCCCAGCCAGAACGAGGCGGTGCGGTCGAACTGGCGGCCTGCCGTGACGTTGAAGTCGGCCTCCAGCACCACCTTCGACCATGCACGGCCGCAACCGGTGGGTGGGGCGTAGGTATAGGGGTGGTTCGAGAAATCGGTGAACTGGAACCCGTTGAACAGCGGCACCACGCACGCGCGGCCGGGCGGCCGGGGCACGACCGGGTCGGCTACGGCGACGTTGGGCGAGCCTGGCGTGAAACCGGGGGCCGTGGCCGCGGAGGCGGCCAGCGGGGCGATCGAAGGCAAAACGAGTGCAGCCATTACCCGCAATAAATTGCGGCCCAACCCAAGCGTGGCAGCCATTGGCCATCCCTCACGATGCGTGGTCCCCCTGCCCGGGGGAACGTACCACGGTTATGACCTCTGGCCCACGCATGGATGGGCGGCCAAACGGTAGCGTGGCTCCCATGGCGCGGGGATGCCGTGCGGGAAGGGGTTCACCATGAAGGAACGTGTACTCGTCGCGCTGCTGGCGCTGCTGCCGGCGCTGCCTGTGATGGCTAACGATGCGCTACTGGATGAGGCCTTGGCGCGGCCCGCGCAGCCGAAAGGGGCTGGCGGCTACATACTCTCCACAAACACGCTTTCGGGTGGCAAGGAGCCCGAGGTCGAGCACGAGCGCATCGACCTCACGGCGAAGCCGGACGAAGCCTTCGCCTCCTACGATGAACTGAAAGACGTGGTCGGCATGAAAGCCGAGCTGGTGTCGTCGGAAGGCGGCCGTTCGCGCTACCACTTCCGCACGCGGAAGGTGCCGCAGGGCACGAAGCAGCCGAAGGGCGTGAAGATCCAGGACGATGACGACGACATGGAGTTCGACGGCACGGCCGATGTGGTGCGTGATGGGCATGGCAAGCCCTATGTCAGCCACCTCCAGTTGCACATGCGCCACGCCACGGGGCCCATGGTGGGTCGCATCAAGGCCATGGACCTGGCGTACGGTTTCACGCCTTCCGCTGACGGCGCCACCATGGTGGCGACGGATGCCACGGCCAATGCGAACATCCGCGCACTGTTCTTCATCCACCGGCAGTTTTCGCTGGTATCCCAGTGGGTGCCGTCGGAAGGTGCGGTGGTGCGGGCGCCGCCGTCGGAATAATCGGGGGAATCAGGAATTCCGTAGCAGCTGCGCGACTTCAGCCTTTCGCTCGTTCGCCTCGGCGCGGCAGAAACGGAAACCACCAGGCAAGTGGGCGCCGACGGCTTCAATGCGTTGAAGGATGGCGGTACCGAGCTCGTCGTTCGCGTTCTCCGAAGGAGGGGATTCGCTTTCGTGCATCACGTCATTCGACCTTGCGTGGACTGATTCTTCGGAAGCGATCGTGGAACGTGAAGCCGCTTAGGTCAACGCAGACCTTTCTCACCTTTTGCACGAAAAAAGGGCAGGCGGTTCCCCGCCTGCCCTCGCCATGCCGTGCCGTTACATCTTCTGCCTGAACTGCTCGATCACATCCACGCTGGCGCCTTGCACGCCGGGTGCCTTGCGGATGTTGGCGAGCGCGGCCTGCGCCGCGTCCACCGAGGCGAAGCGGATGAGGCCGCTGCCGTCGGTGTCGGAGGCGTAGACGAGCGTGCCGCCAGCCTGCGTCGCCGCCGCGGCGATGTCGCTGGCCTTGGCGGCGTACACCTTCAGGCGTGGTGCCACCGCCACGGGCTGGCCGGAGCGCGTGTTCACGGCCACACCCAGTTCCTGTACTTCCACGTGGCCGGGATTGACCGATAGCGCGGCGGCCGAGGCTTTCGACACCTTGGCGGCCGCGGCCGCGCCCGCCGGCTTTGGCACGATCTGGTACGGGCCCACCGTGCCAAGCACATCCGACGACGTGCTGGCCGCCGCGCGGGCGGTGGCCTCGTTCTTCTTCAGCACCGGCGACTGTTCGCTCGCGGAAGGATTCTTCTGCAGGGCTACGCCCGGCACCATGCGAAAGGCCGTGCTGCCCACGTTGAACTGCGAACCGGTGGCGACGCTGAGCAGGCTGGTGTTGTCAGCCGCCTGGGCGAGCGGTGCGGCCAGCGCGGCCAGCAGGGTCATGGTCAGGATCTTCGTCTTCATGATTAGTGGCCCACCACGCGGAGGTTGAAGGTCTGCAGCTGCGCCGTGGCGGAGCTATCGGCCATGTCGAGCACCTGGAGGGTCCAGTTGCCCGCCGACTTCTCGTCGAGGAACGCGTTGCTCGAGGTCAGGTCGACCGCGAAGCCACCCGTCGTGTCGGTGAGGGTGGAGAAGGCCGGCATCACGTAGCTCTTGGTGCCGCTGGGCGAGGTAAGGATGACGCGTAGCTGGCGCGGGTGTTCATGCGTGGTGGTGAAGCCCAGCTGCACGCCTTCGACCTTGAGGTTATCGGCGACGTTCACGGTGAGCTTGCTGGCCTGCGAACCGACGCCTTCGATGGCGACGGCCTTGTCAGCGGAGGTGAGCCAGCCCGTATCGTGTTGCGCGGGCAGCGACTGGAAGTTGCTTGCCGCGCGGACGGCGGCCGTGGCGTCGACAAGGCCGAAACCGTACCAGTTGCTGTAATGCAGGCCCGCGGCATTGGTGATCCAGCCCGGGTCCTGGATAGCGCCCTTGTAGATGGCCTTCGGCTGCAGCGGATCCACCTGGCGAGCCGAATGCGCGAGGATGTGCTTCACGTCGCGCGCGCTGAGGTTCGGGTTCACGCCAAGCATCAGCGCGACAACACCAGCGACCGTTGGCGTGGCGGCGGAGGTGCCGTTCATGCCGCCCCAGTAATCGCAGCTCTTGTCGAGGGGCGATGCGCTGGTATCGAGCGCGTTCTCGATCGTGCCATCGTCGCGATCGGCGTTGGCGCCGGCGCCGCACCCGGTGAGGTCGGTGGTGACGATGGCCGGGTCATAGAACGTGGCCTTGGCCCAGTCCACGATGTTCGAGGTATCGGGGTAGTACTTCTTCTGGAAGCCGAACTCACCGCCCAGGCCGGAGATCCACACGGCCGAACCGGGGCTTGAGTACGAGGCGCGCTTGCCGCTCGCGTTCACCGATGCCACGACGATGGTGGTGAACAGGTTATTGAGCGAATCGGTGTTCGCGAGCGAGCAGCCGATGTTGAGGTCGCGCGTATCCTGTTCGCACAGTTCGAAGATGCCGAACAACGAAAGCGTCTTGAAGCTGTTGCCCGCGGCCTTGAGGTACACGCCACCCTTGCCGTTGCGCGTGGACGACATCAACTTTTCCCACGACGCCGTCTCGAGCGGATCGACGGCGGGGTAGTACCACGCGGCCGAACCCCAGCTGTTGTTGAACACCTCGGCATCTTTCGCTTCGCGGCCATTACCCCACGAGTAGCGGATATTCGTGTCCTGGTCGTTCTCCAGGCCATCCACGTCGGACGAGAGGAAGTTGAAGCCCTTGAGGCTCGCCTCGGGCGCCACGCCGCGGCCACCGATCCCATTCCAGCCGACGGCGCCGATGATGCCGGATACCGACGTACCGTGCTCATCGGACGTGTTGGCGGGCGTCGGGTCGTTCGAGCCGTCGACGAAATTCTTTGAGCCGCCGATGACCACATTCTTGAGGAGGTCGGCGTGGCGAATCTCCAGGCCATCGTCGACGACGGCCACCTTGACGCCCTTGCCGCGCACGTTCTGCGTATGCAGGCTGTCGATCTTGAGGTCGATGCCTGAGACAGGCCGCGTATCACCGATGGCCTTCTGGCCATAGTTCATCAGGTGCCACTGATAGGTGTAGAGCGGATCGGTCTTGACCGGCTGTGATGCGCTGGTGGCGCTGGCCGGTGCGATGTCGGTGGTTGCCGCCTGGGCGACCGGCACCGCGAGCGCGCTGGCCGCGAGGGCCAGGTATAACGACGTGCGTGCGAGCATCATGCTCCCCTCTTGCGTTATGGATTGATGGATGCGCATAGCGCGTCACATCGCGGCCCCCTGTCCACGCATTCTTGGGTGGCGTGGCACAACGCATGTGTGATGTCAGTCGCAAATACCTGCGTCAGGGAGATGACAGCGCGTGGAAGCCCACCCATTCACGTTTCTCGTTACGCATCTTCAGTAGTGGGGTATCAAGGCCCAACGTATTGGCTGTACCCGGTTTTTGAGCTATCGAAGCGCACGGTGCGACGGGTTTCCGCCTTGCTGCAACATGTTTCGCGTGTTAGACAGTGGGCCGGGTTGGAGGACCAGTGGCGTCTTGATGTCCAAACGTTTTGCTTATACGTGGCGAAGCATCTTCGCGTTCTACCTGGCGATGATCGCCATCGCGGACATTATTGCTTCGCCCACGCGCCCCCATTTGCTGATGATGTCGGGCGGCCTGCTGCTCGCCTGGCACATGGCGTTCGTGCCCGGCATGCCGCTGAGGGCGGCGGTAAGGGACATCCCCCAGCGCATGCTCGCCGGGCAATTCCGCACATCGGTGCTCGAGAGAGCCGTGGCTGCCGCGGGCCTCGTGCTGATCGCTGTAGGCGCGTGGCAGCAGTTCACATCGGTGGGCTGACGGGATCGTAACGAAGCAGCTCGGCGCCCACGAAGTAATTGCCGTAGTACTCCTGCTCGCGCGACCCCGGGTTCGCCTCGAAATCGATGTAGGGCGCATGGCAATGCGGGCACCTGAACGGGTTGAGGTACGCGAAGCGCGTGCCATCGGGCGCCGGGGGTAGCGATGCCTCCAGCGCGAGCAGGGCGGCCGGCTCGGGCGTCGAGAGCGGGGCGGGGCTGCCGGGCACCTGCGTGCCTACTGTCATCGTGAAGCGCCCCGACCCTGAGTAGAAATACCCCGCATGGCTGAAGCCCGCGTGGTACGACTGGATAAGGAACGCGCGATGGCACGCATCGCACTCGCACGAGAGCAGGATATTGCCGGGCGTGATGTTGCCGCTGAAATGCATGCCACGCTGGAACAGGCCTTTGCCCGCCATCGATGCGTTGTCCACCGGGCCGCCGGGGAGGAAAAACGGCTGGAAGCGAATACCGGTAGCCTTGCCCTGCATCACCGCGGCCGGGTCGAAGGTGGGCGAATCGCTGATGACGCAATCGGCCTGGCAGGCCTTGCTGGCATGCACGCGCACCGAAAAATGCGCCCAGCCCGCCTTGCCGGCCAGGCCGTGCGCGTGGGCCGTGCCGTCACTGGCGATGAACACCACCGTGGACCCCGCGCGGACCTTCGCCGAGGGGGTGAGCTCGATGGGTAGTTGCGCCTCGGTGATGGTGCAGATATCGCTATCGTCCACGCGCACGGTGAGCAGTGCAGGGGGCTTCTTCCTGAAAACATCGAACAGCGGCATCGCGGGCGCTCCTTAGGTTATTGGGCCACCATCTCGACGCGTCGGTTCTTCGCCTTGCCGGGTTCACTGGTATTGGCCGCGACGGGCGAATACGACGCCAGGCCCTTGGCGGCGAGGCGGTTGGCCGCGATGCCGTAAGTGGTGGTGAGCGCCTTCACCACGGCCGCCGCGCGGTCCTGCGAGAGCTTCTCGTTATGGGCCAGCGCGCCTGTGTTGTCAGTGTGGCCCACGATGTAGACCTTCAGCGCGGGCGCGGCCTTCAGCGCCTTGGCCATTTCATCCAGTGTCTGCTTCGAATCGGGCGTGAGCGTCGCGCTATCGGTGGCGAAATGCAGGCCATAGAGGGTGATCTTGCCTTCCGCTGCCAGGCCCTTCGCCATGGCCGCGGCGTCCACCGTGACCTGGCCCTGCGCCATGGGCGCGGCGTCGATCACCCGCAGTAGCACGCCCGTGGGGCGCTCATCGTCCTGCGACACCATCAAGGCGACCGTGGATGTCTGGCCGTTCTTTACCAGCGTGGCGATCAGGTAGCTCACATTGTTATTGGTGGCGTCCAGCAGCTTGATCATCTCGCTGCTGTCGCCCTTCAGCGTCGCGATCACCGGGTCGGCGAGATCACCTGCAAAGCGAAAGCCGCCGCAACCATCATCACGCGTACCCGGACCGCATTGCCAGGAAATCGCAAACCCCGCGCCAGCCAACGCCTGGCGGTAGTTCTCGAACACTTCCGCAGCGCGTTTGCCGGGCGGTGCGCGGTACACGATGTCCGTGAGGCGGCCAGCGGCATCGGTGTGCTTGCCATTCGCTCCGGACGGGAGCCGCGCATTCCCAAAGTCGGCCTGGCCGTAACCGACGGCGTCGGCCCCTCTGAAACGAGATACCAATGGGTGGTCTTTCGCGCCCGCGAGATCGGCAGAAAACGTGACCTGCGTCACACCCAGGCTGAGCATTGCGGCAACACAAACGAGCTTACGCATGTTTTAAGCGTCCGTTGGCGAGCGATTTGGTCGCAAAACCATGCCCGATGTGACCTGAATCGCAAATTTCTTTCCGACTGCTCGGAAGGGTTGACTTTTTCTACACGGACGAATCGGCGTTTTCTAAGTCACCAACCACAGTACAGAAATTATTTTGAGACAAATCTCACTGTTCAGCGAACTGCTCACGTAACTGAAGACATACTGAATATTTACCTATGTGTGTCACCTGTGATGACGAAAGTTCTCGTAGGGTCAGGGCCGTGGTTCCGGGGGCAGTAGGAGTTATTTCGGAACCCGTTGGGTGGCGTGGAGGGCTTAGTCCTACAGGGGGACGGTCACTCTGGAGATAGCGATATCAACACCAGAGCCCATAAGGGGTTCATCCAACGTAGGGAGCAAACGCAGCATGAAGAAGCAGATGGTTCGTCACGGGGTTCGTGTTCGCCAGCGCGGTCAGGGCATGACCGAATACATCATCATCACCGCCCTTATCGCCATCGCGGCCATCGCGGCCGTGACGTACTTTGGCGGCACCGTTCGCGCCCAGGTGGGCGGCATGGCCCAGGAACTCTCGGGCCACAAGGCGACGGCAAGCGAGGGTGATGCTGAGTCGTCGGCCGGCAAGGCCGCGTCCGAAGGCAAGGCCGGCAACCAGAAGGGCCTCGCCAACTACGACAACTCCACCGCGAAGTAAACGCCAAACGTGCATTTGGCACGCCCCCGGCGTGGTGCCTGCTAGCACCCGTCGGCGGGCCTTGGTGGGGGCCGGTGCGCTGCCGCGGGGGTAGCCCCGGTCCCGGTCGAAGTGCGAGGGACTTCCCATGCAGTCGAAGGATTCCACCCTGGCCGGGGCGACCGGCCCGGGAACGAGAAGTGCGCTCCGTCGTTGGCCCTGGCAGTCGAAGGGGCAAGCCCTGATCCTGGCGTGCCTGGCCATGCTGGTGTTCTGCGTGGGCGTGCTCGTGCTGTTCAACACCGGCCAGGTGGTGAACAAGAAGGTCCAGCTCAACAACACCGCTGACGCCGCGGCTTATAGCGCAGCCGTGCAGCAGGCGCGCGCCTACAACATGGTCGCGTACCTCAACCGCGCGCAGGTGGCCAACGAAGTGGCCATCGCGCAGATGGTGAGCCTGCATTCCTACATGAATTACGTGATCACTGGCGCCCGCAACTCCGCGGACACGATCCAGGTGATCGGCATCGTCGCGGACCTGACTATCGTGGGCGCAGAAGTCGGCGCAGCGTTGCAGGAGGCCGTCACGGCACTGAACGAAGTGAAGGATGTCCTCGAGGGCGTCCGCGATGCCATGCAAGGGGGATTTACTGGCCTGATCACGCTACTGAGCGGGGCCAACGTGGCTTACTCGGGCGCGAGTGAATTCCTGTTGCTCGAACAGAAGGCGGAAATCCCCATCGTCGTGAATTCCGTGATCAAGGCGAACACAAAGGGCACGGGGACCAGTAATGACAAGGAGGCGTCGCTCAGCGCAAAGTCGCTGGTGCTATTGGAATCCCAGATGCTTACCGCGCAGTCGTTCGTCAAGCGCTACCGCGTGCCCAACACCAGCAGCACGGGCGTTCGTACCACGGCGGATGCCGACCGATTCAAGAACGTGGTGATGGAGGCCCGCGACGGGTTCTCGAAGGATCGTAGCCACGATCTGTTCTTCCTGAAGCGCAAGGGCGGCACGGACATGGAGGGCTATAACCGCTGGGTGGGCGCCGATGTGCTGAGCCTCGATTTTTCGCTGGGGCTTCTCCCCGGTGTCCAGGCGCCGTTGGCGTGGGGTGGCGCGGCCGCGATCAAGAACGGGATGACCACCAGGTTCTCGTCGCTGGTGCAGCCCAAGCGGCCGTGGAAAGCCCCGTACCCCTCCGACCACGCGACGCACGCCGCTTACGGCGGCGCGATTGACGACTCGATCAGCGGATGGAAAGCGAAGGAGGAGCCCGCGACGCCGAACGCCAGCGCAGCGATACTGCGCGGCTACAACGGCCTGCAAAGCTACGACGACGTCAACAACGACAAGACGAAGCAGTACGCCTCGCGCACGTACGACAACGACAGCGTCGACCTGCACGTCGGCCCGTACTTCACGGTGCTCGTCGAGCAGAAGATGGCTGACGTGGACACCAGCGACCACACCCGCATGGGTGGCCCGCACGACGGTAGCTTCGTCGACATCAGCGCCCCGGACAAAGCGCAGAACGACAAGATGACGGCGCTCGCGTCGGCGCAGGTGTTCTTCAGCCGGCCGCGCGAACTGTTTCCCCGCACGAGCGACAACGACTACCGCGAACTGGGCAGCCTGTTCAGTCCCTACTGGCAGGCGCGCCTGGTCGATACCCCCGCCACCGCAAGGGCGGAAGTCTTTGGCGCCGACATGATCCCCTGAGAGAGGCTTCACTCCATGCAAAACCGCTTCGCCACGACTTTTGCCGCCATCCTCGCGGTCGCGCCCGCCGCCTGCTCGTCGTCTTCGGGCGGTGGTGGCGACACGGCGTCGTCGGGCGACATGCCATCGGTGCACCTCGAGCAGACCATCTACATGGAATCCAGCGGCAAGCCTCAGGAGGAGACCGCGTACCACAAGATGCTGGCGGACTGTGCCGCGGCAGGTACGCCGACCACGCCGGTGGCGGCGGGTGATGTCCAGCGCATCGGCCGCAAGAAGCTGACCGAAACCATCGAGGCCAACCGCTCGAGCCGCCGCGTGGATGCATGGAAGCTCGAGGCCGCGGCGCCGTGCCAGTTCAAGCTTGTGCACGAGGGGTCGCAGGATATCCAGACCGCCGATGGCAAGGCTTACCACGTTGACCTCGCCACAAACGAAGGCGATGTGCAGGCATCGGGCCAGCCCGCGCCGCGCGAAGCGGTGGACGATGGCGATCTCGACGCCCAGGCAAAGGCCGCGAAGTGGACCCGGGGCGGCAAGGGCAACGTGCAGGGCGCTGCCTGCGAAACCTGGGTGGCTCCTACGGGCGATCAGTACTGTGTCTGGACCGGCGGCACGAAGTGGGGCTTCTCGCAGGCCGGCATCAATGCGCTCGATGGGGACGGCCTCACCTCCGATAGCGCGATCGTGCTGCAGGCCACACCGCCTGCGGCCGGCTTCGGCTGGAACGTCAAGACCGATCAATTCACCGTGGGCAAGGCGGCGGACGCTTCGACGTTCGCGGTGCCGCCCAATGCGCGCATAGCATCGAACTGAGGAGCCATCGGCATGATCCGGACATCGCGGCATCAACAGCGTGGCCAGAGCCTCACCGAGATGGCGATCGCATGCATCGTCGTCGTGCCCATGTTCCTGATGATCAGCCTGCTCGGAAAGTACATGCACGTACGCCACGAGGCACAGGTATCGGCACGTTCGGCCGCTTGGGATGCCGCTGTGAGCCCGAAGCTCGTGCAATCCGAGGGTGGCCTGCCGTCGCGCAACGTCGAAGAGGCGAGGATGCGGCTGCATGCCTACGGCGACGGCAGCGAAAACCTGCGTACCAGCGAGTCGTCGCCGTCGAAGCTCAGCGACCCCATGTTGCGCACGTTCGCAGGCCGAGAGCTCGTGCTGGCCTCCAACGTGAAGCTCACCGCCTACCGAAACGACGAATCGCCCGCGCCCGCGACCAAACTGCTCGACAAGCTGGGCGGGCTGGGCGATGCGATCGGCCTGGACGGCATCCCGCCTGACAAGCGTGGCTACATCACCGCCGAAGTAAACACGCGATCCGAGCGCATCCGCAGCAAGGAGGGACAGGCGCTCGACTTCCTAGATCCGCTCGACCGCATAGACCTCGATTTCCATGGGAAGACGGTACTTCTGGCCGATACGTGGGATGCGAAGGGCTCCGGCGAAAATGCGGACGGCGAAGGCGAGAGGGATGTACCGCGCACCGTACGCCACACGATCAAGCCGCTATCGCCCAGTGCGGCGTTGCCCGATGGTCTGCTCGATGGCATCCACGACGCCACGAACATCATCGACAAGATCCCACTGATCGGTACCGTCTTTGGCATCAACGACTGGGTGCCAGGCAAGACCGCGCCTGACATCGTGCCCGCCGACCGACTGGTGAAAGATGCGCGGCGTTGAGCGAATCGCCGCGGCCGCTGTGCTCGCCGTGATGGCGGGTGGCGTGCGGGCGTCCGGGTGGCCTGACGTGGCCATGCCGGCGGGTGCGCAGCTGGCCGAGACGGCGCCGCGGATGGTCTTCAACGGTACCGAGATGCATACCGAAGTCTTTCGCACCGATATGAAGCCGGATGCGCTCACGGCTTGGCTGAAGCAGTCGTGGCATGACGACTGGGTGCGTGACAAGGTGAACGGTTGGGACGTGCTGGGTCACAAGGACGGCGACTATTACATCACCGTGCAAGTGCGGCCCGAAGGCGACGGCAGCCGCGGCGACGTGGGCATCACCCGCATCCCACCCAAAGGCACGCGCCCCGCGCCCATCGGCGTGGGCTTCGCGCGCCCGGCGGAAACCACGGTCATTAACGACATCAGCTACCCGGACGATCCGCACAACGTCCGTACGCTGGCCTTGGCCAACAAACTGACAGTGAACCAGAACAGCTCGTGGTACCGCGATCACATGGCCGCCGAAGGCTGGCGGCCTGCGGAAGCCAATACGTGCCAGGAAGGTGCGAGAGGTTGCGTGCTGGCCTACGAGAAGGCGGGGAGGGCGATGATGATCGCCATTACCGCGGGGCCTGCAGGCACCAATATCGTCGCCAACATCGCGGAGGACAAATGATCACATCCCCCCGCAAACAGCGCGGCAGCGCCATGGTCGAGTACGCCATCGTCGGCATGCTCATCGTGCTGGTGCTCGTCGCCGACCCCAATGTCATCAAGCAGCTGGCTGACGCACTCCGGGACGCGTACGCCAGCTTCGTCTACACGCTCTCCGTGTCCTGGTTCTAGAGGAAAGAGGATGGTACGCGTCAACAGGAACCTCATTTTTGTCGCCATCGCCCTCGTGCTTGGCGTGCTGGCGAGCATGCTTGCCGTGAAGTACGTGGATAGCCAGGTGGCGGCACGCACCCCCGCCGGCGCCAAGACACGTCCGGTCGTCGTGCCCGTCCGCGACATCGAGAAGGGCCAGGTTGTCGGGGAGGATGACCTCTCCGTGCGCAACGTGCCGGTAGACCTCGTACCCGCCGATGCCGTGAGCCCGGAGTCGTACACTCAATACATCGGGCAGCAGCTACGGGCGCCCGTGGCCAAGGGCGTGCCGCTGACGGTCTCGTCGCTCGATCTCGTTGCCGACCACTTCTCCAACATCATCAACCCGGGCGACGTCGCGACCACCATTTCAGTCGACGACAACAACTCGGTGTCGGGCCTCATCGTGCCGGGTGACCACGTCGACATCCTGATGATGGTCACCAACGATGACCAGAACCAACGGATCATGCCACTGCTCGGTAATGTGCTGGTGCTGGCCACCGGCCACCACGCCAAGGGCGTGCAGCAGGAAGAAGGCAAGGGAGCCAACTTCTCGAACCTGACCCTCGAGCTGCCTCCGAACGATGCGCAGCGCCTGGCCATGGCGAACAAGGCCGGCGAACTGAGGGTGATCCTGCGCCAGGCCGACAGCAAGGAACCCTTCAACCTTTCGTCGCTCAGCAAGGCCGACCTGCTCCGCATCTCGCGGCCGGCACGCAAGTCTTCGGGCATCGAGTACATCATCGGGGGTAAGAGCTAAACCATGGAAGCCTTGTTACGTTTCTCAGGTGTCGCCGCGCGGAAGGCGCGTGCCACCCTCGTCGCCGCCATGGGACTGGCCGCGGGCATGGCGCTCGCAGCCGATGCACCCCCCATGCCCGAATCGCTGAACCTGTATGCAGGCCAAGCGGTGGTGCATAGCGTGGCCGGATCCATCAAACGTGTCGCCGTGGGCAGCGGTGGCCTGCTCAACGTGAAGGTGCTCGGCACCCGTGAAGTGGTGATGATCGCCAATGCGGCCGGCGATACCTCGGTACAGCTCTGGATGGCCGACGGTGCCCAGAAGACCGTGCCCGTGCACATCGTCCAGGGCAATACCAACCAGGTAGCCGATGCCGTCCGCGCCATCCTTGGCGATATCCCGTCGCTGGGCGTGAACGAGGTCGGCGGTAACGTCGTGGTCACCGGCCACGATTTCTCCAGCGGCGACATGGACAAGCTCGCCCAGTTGAAAAAGGTGTATCCGCAGATACTGATCTTTGCGTCCCAGAACTCCGTTGAGATGCGCCCCACCGTGATGATGGAGACGCGCATCATGGAGTTCGACAAGAAGTCGATGGACGAGATCGGCATCCAGTGGGATACACAGATCAACGGCCCCAGTGGCGGGCTCATCCGCGACTGGAAGACCAACCCGTATTTCGCCATCCGCCAGGATCCATTCACGGAGATCGGGGGCCTGAAGGGAACGCAGAGCTACTTCGGCATCGCGACGGCCATCACGTCGCGCATCAACCTGGCCATGCAGACCGGCAATGCCTGGGAGCTGGCGACGCCGCAATTGAGCGCGCGCAGCGGCGGCTCCGCCGACTTCCTGGTGGGCGGCGAAATCCCCGTCGCCACGACCTCTGGCTTCGGCAATGTCGATGTCGAGTACAAGCCGTACGGCATCAAGATGCACATCGAGCCCGTGGTCAACGCCAACGGCGACATTTCCACGAAGATCGAAACCGAACTCAGCAAGATCGACCCGACCATCACCGTCCTGGGCAACCCCGCGTTCCTCACTCGTCGCACCAACACGGAGATGAACGTGCACGACGGCCAGACCATCGTCCTGTCGGGACTGGTCGATGCCAACGCAACCAAGCAGTTCGACAAGGTGCCCGGCCTTGGCCAGATCCCGATCCTTGGTGCCTTGTTCCGCTCGCGTAACTTCCAGGCGAATCGCACCGAGCTTGTCATCTTCCTTACCCCGCACGTGATCGACCCCGACTCCGAGCGCAACAAGGCCATGATCCAGCGAAGCGAGCAGATGAAGAGCGACCTCCGCGACACGGCTGGCAGCGAGATCGTCGACTAAAGGTAGGCAGCCATGTTTGAAGTACTGATCGAGACATCGAACCGCGATACGCGCCACGTCCGTTGCCTCAACGATAACTGCGGCATCGGCAAGAGCGAGGGCAACCTTGTCATGCTGCAAGGCTGGAACATCGCGGCCGAGCACGCTGCGTTTCGTGTTCGCAACGGGGCGGTATTCATCGAGGTGGTGGGCAGCCGTGCCACCGTCATCGTGAATGGGGAGAAGGTCCGCGAAAGCCACGGCCCTCTGCACCGCGAGGACATTGTCACGATCGGGGCATATCGGCTGCGCGTGTTGGTGGACGAGGCCATTGCCGCGTCGCCGCCGCCCGGGGCAAGCAAGGTGGCGGGCAATGACTCGCCCGCGGTGGCTCCTCCGGCGGGCAGCAGCGAAAGCACCGAAGTCATGGCGGTGGAGCCACGCTCGCCCGATATGATGGAGTACCGCCTGCAGGTCCACGCGTCGCTTGTTCGCCAGATGGACCTGCGCCGTGTCGATGTGCACGGCATGAGCGACGACGACCTCCGTGCGAAAACATCCGAGCTCATCGATGAAATCATCGAGCGTGAGTTCGCCGACCTGCCCATGACGGTGAACCGCCGCCGGCTCGCCAAAGAAGTGCTTGACGAGGCGATCGGCCTTGGCCCGCTGGAAGACTTGCTCGACGACGATTCGGTAACGGAAATCATGGTCAACCGCTCGGACCAGATCTTCATCGAGCGATCCGGCCGCGTGCAGGAATCGCCCGTCGTGTTTACCTCGGACAAGGCAGTGCTTGCCGCCATCGAGCGCATTGTCGCCCCGCTGGGCCGGCGCATCGACGAAAGCTCGCCCATGGTCGATGCCCGCCTGAAGGACGGCTCCCGCGTCAACGCCGTGATCTCGCCGGTCGCCTTGCGCGGGCCGAGCATCTCCATTCGTAAGTTCGCCAAGCGCAAGCTGGTGGGCCAGGACCTGATGAACTTCGGCTCGTTGGACGAGCGTATGCTGGAGTTCCTGCAGGTGGCCGTGCGCGAGCGCCGCAACCTGGTTGTCACGGGCGGCACGGGCTCGGGCAAGACGACGCTGCTGAACGTGCTGTCGAACTTCATCCCCGACCGCGAGCGCATCGTCACGATCGAGGATGCCGCCGAGCTGAAACTCAACCAGCCCAACCTGGTCGGCATGGAAGCACGCCCCGCCAACCTCGAGGGCAAGGGCCTCATCACCATCCGCGACCTGGTGCGCAACGCCCTGCGTATGCGCCCCGACCGCATCATCGTGGGTGAGTGCCGTGGCGGCGAGGCGCTGGACATGCTCCAGGCCATGAATACGGGCCACGAAGGCTCGATGACCACGGCGCACGCCAATTCCCCGCGTGACGCGCTTTCGCGCCTCGAAGTGATGGTGCTCATGTCGAGCATGGACCTGCCGATGACCGTGGTTCGCGAGCAGATATCGTCGGCCATCGACCTCATCGTCCACCAGCGGCGCTTCCCGTGCGGTTCGCGCAAGATCACGCACATCAGCGAGATCACGGGCATCGAGTCGGGAACGATCCAGACGCAAGACATCTTCACCTTCCGCGCGCGTGACCAGGGTGGGCCCGAAGGCAAGGTGCGAGGCACCTTTTCGCCCACGGGTGCGGTTCCTGAATTCTACGAAGAGCTGGCGGAGCGCGGCGTGCCCGTGGACCTGTCGATCTTCCGCGGCACCGGGGAGGAGCCGTGAGCGGAGGCCTGCTGCCTGTCATCCTGATGGTGTTCGTCGGCGTAGCGTGCCTCGGCTTTGTCGTGGCGCGCGTCTCCGTCGTGTTCTGGGGCCATTACCGCGAAACCTTTACCGAGCAGGCGCGGTTCAACCTGGCTGACATGTTCATGTTCATGGACACGCAGAAGCTCTTCTACGCGAACGCGGCGGCGCTGTTCATCCTGCCGGCCGTGGTGTGGCTTGCCACCGACAACCTGCTGCTCGCGGTCATCACGGTCGGGCTGCTTATCTTCCTGCCCCGCAAGCTTTACACGCTGATGCGCCAGCGCCGCATCGACCAGATCCAGCAGCAGCTGCCCGATGGCCTGATGATGGTCGCCAGCAGCATGCGTGCCGGCCTGGGCTTCGCGCCCTCGCTGGAAGGCCTGGCGCGCGATATCGACCCGCCGTTGGCCCAGGAGTTCGCGCTTATCCTCCGCGAACAACGCATGGGTGTGAAGCCCGACGAGGCGATGGAGAACTTCAACAAGCGCGTGCCTATCCAGGACGTGACCTTGTTTGTCTCCGCCGTGGGCATTTCACGCGAAGTGGGTGGCAACCTCGCCGAGAGCATGGCTTCGCTGTCGGATACGTTGCGCCGCCGCCTCATCATGGAAGGCAAGGTGAAGGCGCTGACCGCACAGGGCCGCCTGCAGGGCATCGTCATGGCGATGCTGCCCGTAGGCCTCATCGCGTTCCTCAGCTTTGCCTACCCGGAGACGATGCACGACCTGTACCACTCGTACATGGGGTGGGCCGTCATGGCCGTGGCGGCGGTGATGGAGTACCTCGGCTACCGCATGTGCCGCAAGATCATGAGCATCGACATATGAGCGTCCTCCTCGTCGTCCTCATCATCTGCGTGGGCGGTGCCGCGGGCCTGGCGTTCTGGGGCATCAACGGTTTCATGCGCGAGGTGCCGCAGCAGGATCGCCACTACCAGGATCCGCTGCCTTCTGGCCTGCGCCTTATCTGGCCGCTGGTGAACCTCGCCACGAACCTCATTGGCCCCCACCTTACGCCGACGCAGCTGGAGCCAGCGCACAAGAAGCTGCAGGCCTCAGGACAGGATTTCGTGCTGACGCCCGAGCAGCTCTACGGCCTGCGCGTGGCCGCGGTGTTCATCGTGGCCGCGGCGGGGCTGCTGGTGATGTTCATGCTCGACAAACTGGCGCTCATGCCGATCCTGCTGCTCCTCGTCGTCGCGTTCTCCATCGGCTGGTACTACCCCGACCTGTGGTTGTCCGAACGCCGCAAGAAGCGCCAGCGCATGGTCATCCGCGACCTGCCCACCTTCCTCGACTTCATCATCATGTCGGTGGAAGCAGGCCTCAACATCACCGGTGGCATTGAGCAGGCCACGCTGAAAGGGCCGCAGGGCCCGCTGAACCAGGAATTCAACCGCTTGCTGCGCGACCTGCGCTCGGGCTTGCCGCGTGCCGAGGCCTTGCGCCGCATGAGCGACCGCATGGACATGAGCCAGATGTCGAGCTTCACCGGCACGCTGATCCAGGCCGACCGCGTGGGTGCGAGCCTGGGCGTGGCCTTGCGTGCCCAGGCCACGCAGCGGCGCGAAGAGCGATTCCTGCGTGCTGAGAAGCTCGCGCTCGAAGCGCCGGTGAAGATGATGCTGCCGCTGGTGATGTTCTTCTTCCCGCTTATCTTCCTTTTCCTCGGCTACTTCATCTTCCTGCGCATGAAGCAGGAGGGCATCCTGTGAGGGTCGGCGGCATCTACCGCGATGACCAGTGCGTGGTGCCATGCGTGTGGCGCGCCGCGAGCTGGTGGGAGCGTGCACGTGGGCTGCTTGGCCGCCCCGCGCTGCGTCAGGGCGAAGGCCTGCTTATCGAGCCGTGCGCCAGCGTGCATACCTTCTGGATGGGTTACCCGATCGACCTTGCCTTCCTCGATGCGGACGATCGCGTGGTGCGTACCTGCACGGGCGTGCTCCCGTGGCGGGCGCGCGCGTCGCGCGGCGCCTGCAAGACCCTCGAACTTCCCGTCGGCGCCCTGGAGGCGCTGTCACTTGCCCCCGGAGACCAGTGCACATGGCAAGCCTCCTGACCCGACTCCCCCTGGCGTTGCCGCTGGCGTGCCTGTTGGCCCTCGCGGGTTGCGCGGCCAACAACGGCGGCACGCATGCGCGACAGAAGATGACCACGGTGCTGGCCAGCGCGGATGATGCGGCCAAGGCGTACGACAGTGGCGACATGGCGCGAGCTGCCTCCCTGTACGACCAGGTGCTGAAGGCCATGCCCGACGATGCCGAATCGTGGTTCCGCCTGGGCAACGCGCGCTATCGCCTGCAGCAGCCTGACGATGCCGTGGCCGCCTACGAGCATGCCTTGCAGTTGAACCCGACGCATGCCCGTGCATGGCACAACCTGGGCGTCATCCGTTTGAAGCAGGCGCAGGCGGCGATGACCGCGAGCTCGCAGGCCGCGCCGGATAACGATCCGCTCCGCGCGTCGAGCGCCGCGACCGCCGAGCGCATAGCGGGTATCGACCGCGCCGACAAGCCGTCGCCGCCGGCCGTCACCGCGCCGGCCGTCACCGCGCCGGCCGCCACGGCCGCGCCCACCGCTTCCGTACGCGCACCCGCACGCGCTTCTGCACCTGCACCTGCACCCGCGTCCGCACCCGCAGGCAGCGTGACCATGCCGGCTGACACCAGCGCGGATGCGTCGACGCATCGTTCGGCGACCGTCACGGTGATTCCGCTTGGGAGCAAGAGCCCATGAACCGCCGGCGCGAGCGCGGCCAATCCATCACTGAATTCCTGGTGACGATGCTGGGCTTCGGTTTGCTGCTGCTTGGTTTGTTCCAGGCGTTGCTGTTCTACCGCGCCAAGTCGGCCGTCGATTACGCGGCGATGGAGGCAGCGCGTGCCGGTGCCGTGCACGGCGCCAGCAAATCGAGCATGCAGGATGGCCTTGCCCGTGGCCTCGCGCCGCTATACGCCACCGCGGCCGCGAACCCGGGCAAGGCGGGCGCGGCGCTGGCGTTCGTCGACGCAAAGAAGGATGTGTTGCTCGGCATGGCGAAGATCGAGGTGCTTGCGCCCACGCGCGCCGCGTGGAATGGCTTGCGCAAGAAGCAGTACGACAACAAGGATGCGTTGCCCAACGATAGCCTGTACTTCCGGGACGCATCCTCCGCTGGCGTCTCGGTGCAGGATGCCAACGTGCTCAAGATCCGCGTCACCTACGATTACCCGCTCATCGTGCCGGTCATCGACCGCATGCTGGCGGCGTTCCAGACGTTCGGCGGCCCGGCTAAGCGCGACCTCATCCGCTCGGCCACCAGTGGGCGCACCGTTTACAGCTTGCCCATCCAGTCGACCGCCATGGTCCGCCTGCAATCACCGGTCACCGATTCGAACAACCTGGCGTCGGGCCCGTGATGCGTGTGATGTGCATTGCGCTGGCCAGTGTCCTGGCCACGTCGGCGGCGGTCGCGGCCGATGAGCCCAAGGAAAAATCGTATACGGTGTCCGCGATCGGCATGGGCGATGGGTACCGTTATGCGAGCAAAGAAGAAGGCAAGGACGGCACGGCGTTCACGGTGCGCCAGAAGGGCGATCGTTTACGCATGGATATCACGGCGGGCAGCCACCATGGCACCGCGTGGCGCGACGAGAAGGGCAGCTGGATGGTGGCCAACGACCAGCCCGTGGCGTTGCCGCTGAGTGGCAAGGCCATGCCCAAGCCGATCGTTTACGACGTGGACGCGCCGTGCCGTGCCATGTCGGCCACGTGTAGCCGCACCGAGCCGCGGTTGCTACTGGGCCACCGCGCCGTGGGTTGGGAGTTCCGCCACGCGGGTGGCCGTGGGCCCGATGGCACCGACAACGGCACGATATGGATCGACGAGGACACGGGCGTACTCCTCGAGATGCGCGGCGATGACGTGGGCAACCGGCACTACGAATGGCATGCCCTGCGCGTATCGTACGAGGCCATACCCGATGGCCTGTTCGACCTGCCCAGTGACGTCGCCAAGGTGGGCACCATGAAGCCGGGCACCAAGGTGAAGTGACAGGCTAGGCGCAGGGCCTGAGCCGCTTCAACGCGCCGGCGACGATATCCGGAAATACCCGCGGCTCGCCGAAGGCGCGCGCCGCCAGCATGGCGCCGTACACCGTGGCCATGAACGCCTCGGCCTCCTGGCGCGCCGAACCCTGCAAGGCGAACGCCCCGGTCTGCGCGCCGCGGGTCAACACCAGCTCCAGCCAGTTCGACAGGTCGCGGAAGTGCGCCCGCACGCTATCGGCAAGCTCATCGGGCAGGGTGGGTAGCTCGCTCGCCAGCATGCCGGCGACGCAGAACGGCGCGGAGTTGTCGGCGATGCACTTCTCCCAGTAGCCCGTGTACATGTGCAACTGGCCCTCGGGGTCGAAGGCTGTGCCAGCCAACGTGCGGGCCTGCTCGACAAAAAAGGCGCGTGACTCCTCGACCACCGCCCGGGCCAGGTCGGCCTTGGCGGGGAAGTGGTGGTGGATGCTCGCCTTGCGCACCTGCACCTGCTCCGCCACATCGGCATAGCTGAAGCCGTTGTAGCCCCGCGTCTGGATCAGGCGGCGGGCGGAGTCGATCAGTTTCTGCTGGGTGCTCATCGTTGGCATCCTACCACTTGGTAGGCTAGACCACAGCTGAACGCATGTGTGCATGGCACATTGTGCCCATGCCTACCAACTAGTAGGTTTGCATCTCCTCCACGCACAGTTCCCGCGCCTATGAATACCCTCCGCAATTTCTACGCCCTCCGGGCCGTCGTCGCCTTCGCCTGGGTCGGCCTCGCCATCGCTTCCCGCGGGCACCCGGCCCTCGTGGTCGGCACGTTGCTCGTGCTTTACCCGTTGTGGGACGCCGTGGCGAACGTCGTCGACGCCCGGCGTAACGGCGGGCTCGCCGCCAATCCGGGCCAGCGCTTCAACGCCGTCACCAGCGTGTTGGCCGCGCTGGGCATGGGCGTGGCCTTCGCGACGCACGGGAACGCCGGCGGGGTGTTCTTCTTTGGCCTGTGGGCCCTTCTCGCGGGCGTATTCCAGCTGGCCGTGGGCATTCGCCGACGCAAGCTCGGGGGCCAGGCCTTCATGATGATCAGCGGTGCGCAATCGGGCCTCGCCGGCATCGCGTTCGTGGTGCGTTCGATGGGCACGGCACCCGAGGTTTCGCAGCTGGCACCGTACGCCGCGTTCGGCGGCCTGTACTTCGCGCTGTCCGCCGTATGGCTCACGTTTCGCCGCCCGCCGGCCGCGCCTGTAACCCGCTGACGCAAGTGAAAACGTTATCCCTGAACGCAAAGCGTTAGCGTGCCGAATTCGCTCATGGGGTGTGGCCCCGATTGAGCACTTTTTGACCAGTTCGAGGGCTAGGCTGGGGTCTCCAACCACCACTGCGGAGATCCACCATGCGTACCCTCGTCCGTTCGGCCGCCGCTGTTGTCGCATTCGCCCTGTCGTTCGCTTCCGTGTCGGCCATGGCCGTCACCGCGCCTACCGCGAATGTGCCGGTGAATTGTAAGAACCCGCTCGAGTGCAGCGTGAAGATCGCCGCCGCCCCGGTGGAATGCAAGAACCCGCTGGAATGCAGCGTTAAATAAGGTACGCCTGGCGTGTCACCGGCCCGCGCGAGCGGCCGGTGACACCACGGCCTTGCGCCGTGGCAACCATGCGCTGATCACCAGCGTGCCCGAGATACCCAGCGCCAACACCGCCTGGCAGCGGATCATGGCCGGGTCGAGCAGGGCCGTGATGGTCGTGGCCAGCGCGGCACTGGCGATGAAGCCGCCGATGGCCGTGCCATGCCACCCATGGCGGAGCGCCAGGGCGAACACCGGCAGCAGCAGGGCCATGCGGGCCATCTGGCGCAGCAGATCCTGGTCGGCGGCGGTAGCCACCCACGCCAGGCCGATGCACAGCGGCAACGCCCAGCCCACCACATCGCGGCCCAGGCGGCTGTGCCACGCCGCCGCCCAGGTAAGGCGGGCCGGTTGCGTCGCCCGCTCGTGCAGCGCAAGGAGCGCCGGGGTCAGCGTGAGCGCACCCAGGTACCCGCCAAGCAGGTAAGCCCAGAAGCCGGTGAAGGCGGAGAGCTCCGGCCACTTGTCGGGGTACGTGAGCAGGGCGGATTCCAGTTCCAGCGCCGTGGCAAGGGCGCCCACGGCGGCCGTGCCCAGCGTGGCGATGAGCAGCGTACTGGTCTGCAGCGCCCCCTGGCCGGTATGCAAGGGCCACCGCCGGCGCAGGGGCGCCACGATGGGAATCCACAGCAAGACCATGGGCACGGCGGCGGAAAGGGCCCACCACGGGCCGAAATCAGCCTCGTGAAGCAGGGCGTTTTCCAGCGAGGGCAGGAACTCCCCCAGCACCAGCGCCGGCCAGAACCGGGCCGGCATGAGCAACAGGCAGGCCAGCCGAAGGCCGCCCGTCAGGATCCAATGGGAGAAGGAGAAATAGCGGGCAACCTCATAGCAGGCCGCATAGGCGGCCGCGACAGCCAGTTGCTGCCCCAGAGATACCTTGTAAGCGTCGCGTCCGTTCACGCCTACTCCCCATCAGAGTGTCGTTGGGGCGAAGCGTGACACGTTCTCTCGGGAAAATCCTGCGAACAAACCGCCACGGACCGGGCCCTCACGAAGCTTTGCCGTTTATGCACTATGGATGGGGGCGGACGTGCAAGGTCCTCGGGTGCGGTGCGCCTCCCGGCCGTCCCTTCTCTTGGGCCTCCATGCCGCCGCCACCGCATCCGTCAACTCCGTCGCCGCGCCTGTCGAGACGGTCAACGGCGGCATCGGCGAGGTTGGGGGGGGGGCCAAGTGAAGTGTCAGATCAGACCTACTCGACGGCGCGTCTCGCGCCGACGCTTCCTGTCGGCCTCCACCGCCTAACAGCGCGATCGAAGAAAACTGACCATTTCCTTGCCGCGATCCAGCGGCTAAGGAGAAAGACATGCTCGAAAAAACTGCATGCCGTCGTGGCCTGGTTCGCGTGACGGTGTTCGCGGGCCTGCTCGCGGCCTATTCGTCGTCGTTTGCGTCGCACGGCGCCCCCAAGATGATCAGCGACATGTCGGCCGAGGAGCGGACGTCTCTCTTGCACGATATCGAAACGTCCGTCGCTACGGCTCTCGGCGGTCGGTCGTTCTCGGAGGACGATGCCCTTCCGGTTACGGCCAGAATTCGCCTCGATAGCGACACCAACCTCGTGGTCGTCGATCTCGACGAACGTCTCGGTCCCAAGGCACTCAGTGACGACATGCAAGATCTGGCCGAGCTGGTCCGCTATCACGTCATCATCCATCTGGATCGAATCGACGGTATTACTGGGATCCACTACACCTACGGGGGTTTTGACCGGGAGCACTGGCCCGAGAACCAAAAAGGCGATCAGTCGCCGCGGTCGTCGTTGCGTAAGAGGCGCGAAGCGACGCAGCCTGTCGCCGTGGTGTCCCCGGGGCACGGCATCTATTTCCATTCGACGTACAAAGACTGGAGGGCTCAGCGCGAGACGGTCAACGGCATTCTTGAAGACGAGCTCACTCCCGTCCTCGCCGCACATCTGACGTCGGATTTGGAGCGTGATCGTGTGAGCGTCCACAACCTGCGTGAGACCTCCCAGGTCTTTATGCACCAGCCGAGTAGCAACCCGTGGTGGAAAATGGGTGCTCGTTACCTTCTCGAAGCCAAGATGCCTGACAAGCCCGAGATCTGGAACTCGAGGCCGGACGACAGGCGTCGCGACAGGGAACGGCGGGAGGACCTTCGAAGCAGGCCGCTTTATGCCAATTACGTCAACGCGGATGCGCTCCTGCAGGTCCACACCAATGCGGAAGCCACCGGCAAGGCCTCGGGTCTTCGCGTGATCGTCCACCCGCGAGCCGCGGATAAGCGGCTCGCCGGCACGGTGCTCTGCAGTGCGCGCGAGCTCATTCATACGAAGCAGGAGTTTGCGGCTTACGGTGTTCAGCGTGCGCCCGAGGTGGCGTCGGATAACATCGAGAACGGCCTGGCCGATATGCCATCCGTGATCGTCGAGGTCGGGTTCCACACCAATCCGTCGGATGCAGAGCACCTCAAGAACCACGACTTCCAGCAACTCGCCATGCGAGGCGTCGCCAAGGGCTATCGCCTCTTCCGTGAAAACAAACCTTGCGAGGATTTCGCCGTCGAGGCGCAACCCGATGTCGTCGGCAACCCCGGCATCGACGTGAAGTTCCCGGTGACGATCCGAGGTAACCCGCTCTTCCCCGTCGGCATCTGGACGAAGGAATCGAACTGCACGCGCGAGAAGGGGTGCGAGTCGTTCCAGAAGAGCGTCTACAACCTCGACGGTCTCGCCAAGTACAAGGTTGGCTACCTGTGCAAGCGCGAGGATCTGGACAAGCCGCCTGTCGAAATCACGGTCAGGATGAAGGATTTCGACGGCGTGGTTTCCAAACCTGCGGTTTACAGGGTCCAATGCGCACGGCGCACCGCTGCGCGTAGATAGAGAAGGGCCACCCGCCTCGCAGCGGGTGGCCTCTTCCATCAACAACGCCAGGCGTTACTTCTTCAGGTCATACCGGTCCAGGTCCATCACCTTGGCCCATGCGGCGACGAAGTCGCCGACGAACTTCTTCTCGGCGTCGTCCTGCGCGTAGACCTCGGCGAGGGCGCGGAGGATCGAGTTGGAGCCGAACACCAGGTCGACGCGGCTGGCCGTCCAGTTCGACTTGCCACCGCCGCGCTCGCTGGCGGTGAACTCGTGGCGGGCCGGGGAGGTCGGTTTCCATTCGTAGCGCATGTCGAGCAGGTTGCGGAAGAAGTCGTTGGTGAGCTTGCCTGGGCGGTCGGTGAGTACACCAAGCTGGCTCCCGTCGAAGTTCGCGCCCAGCACGCGCATGCCGCCGACCAGGGCCGTCATCTCCGGGGCCGTCAGCGTGAGCCGCTGGGCCTTGTCGATGAGCAGGTGTTCCGCCGGCACGCTGTAGCGGCCCTTTACGAAGTTGCGGAAGCCATCGGCGATGGGCTCCATGGCTTCGAACGATTCCACGTCGGTCTGTTCCTGCGTGGCGTCGGTGCGGCCGGGCGAGAACGGCACGGTGACGTCATGGCCCGCGTCCTTCGCCGCCTTTTCGATCGCGGCGCCACCGGCGAGCACGATCAGGTCGGCCAGCGAGACCTGCTTGCCGCCGTTGTTGAACTCACCGCGGATGCCTTCGAGCTTCTCGAGCACCTTCTGTAGCTGACCCGGATTGTTGACGCGCCACTCCTTCTGCGGGGCGAGGCGGATGCGGGCACCGTTGGCCCCGCCGCGCTTGTCGCCACCGCGGAAGGTGGACGCTGAGCCCCACGCCGCGCCGACCAGGTCGGCGACGGAAAGGCCGGAGGCCAGCACCTTGTCCTTCAGCGCCTTGATGTCGGCATCGCCGATGGGCGTGCCCGCCGGCGCCGGGATCGGGTCCTGCCAGATCAGTTCTTCCGCCGGCACTTCGGGGCCGAGGTAGCGCGCACGCGGGCCCATGTCGCGGTGCGTGAGCTTGAACCAGGCCCGCGCGAACGCATCGGCGAACTGGTCGGGATTCTCGAGGAAGCGGCGCGAGATCTTCTCGTACGCCGGGTCCATGCGCAGCGACAGGTCGGTCGTGAGCATGGTGGGGCGCTGCTTCTTGTCCTTGTCGAAGGCGTGCGGCACCGACAACTCGGCATCCTTCGCCACCCACTGGTTGGCGCCGGCCGGGCTCTTGGTCAGCTCCCACTCGAAGCCGAACAGGTTCTCGAAGAACAGGTTGCTCCACTTCGTCGGCGTCTGGGTCCAGGTGACTTCAAGACCACTGGTGATGGCATCGGCGCCCACGCCGCTGCGCAGTTCGTTATGCCAGCCGAAGCCCTGTTGCTCCAGGTAACCGGCTTCCGGCTCGGCCTGCACGTTCTTCGCATCGCCTGCGCCGTGGGTCTTGCCGAACGTGTGGCCACCGGCGATGAGCGCCACCGTCTCCTCGTCGTTCATGGCCATGCGGGCGAAGGTTTCGCGGATGTCGTGCGCGGCGGCCACCGGGTCGGGGTTGCCCTCCGGCCCTTCCGGGTTCACGTAGATGAGGCCCATCTGCACCGCGGCCAGCGGATTCTCGAGGTGGCGGCCGCCTTCGGTGCGATCCTCTTCCTTGCCGTGCAGGTGCGGGTCGGCGACAAGTACGCCGTCATCCTTCGGGGTGACCTTGCCGTAGCGGTTATCACCGCCCAGCCACTCGGTCTCGGTGCCCCAGTACACGTCGTTGTCGGGTTCCCACGTATCCTCGCGGCCGCCGGCGAAGCCGAACGTCTTGAAGCCCATGCTCTCGAGCGCGACGTTGCCGGTGAGGATAAGCAGGTCGGCCCAGGAGATCTTGTTGCCGTACTTCTGCTTGATGGGCCACAGCAGGCGGCGCGCTTTGTCGAGGCTGACATTATCGGGCCAGCTGTTGAGCGGGGCGAAACGCTGCTGGCCACGGCCGCCGCCGCCACGGCCATCGCCGATGCGGTAGGTGCCGGCGCTGTGCCAGGCCATGCGGATGAACAGGCCGCCGTAATGGCCGAAGTCGGCCGGCCACCAGGGCTGCGAGTCGGTCATGAGGTGCTCAAGGTCTTTCTTCAGCGCGTTGTAGTCGAGCGACTGGAAGGCCTTGGCGTAATCGAAGTTCTCGTCGAGCGGGTTGGAGCGCGAGGAGTGCTGGGTGAGGAGATCAACCCGGAGCCGATCGGGCCACCAATCCTTGTTGGTCTGGCCGCCGCCCGCGGCATGGTTGAAGGGGCATTTCGACTCGTTCGACATCGCGTTTCTCCTCTGGGGTTGGCTTCAGAGGCGGGGACAGGGCCGCGCCTCGTGACTAACGCAATAGACGGATCATAGGCGTCGCCTCATCATCACAGAAATTGATTGATCTAATGATGACGAGAGGCTTTGCCTATCAGCAAGGCGCTTCGGCCCGAGGGCAGGCGGGCATCTATCGCACATCTTCATGAAGCTTTCTTGGGCGCAAGCCGCATTCCTCCGTGCGAAAAAAATGCTTGACACCCGTGGTAACCTTGAGGTTACATGTAACCCGTAGGTTACTTAACCCACCAGGGAGCCGCGCATGATCAAGCAAGCCCGTTCCATCCATGAAACCGCTGAAAT
The DNA here is from genome assembly GCF_000964085.1 of Luteibacter yeojuensis. Taxonomy (GTDB): domain Bacteria; phylum Pseudomonadota; class Gammaproteobacteria; order Xanthomonadales; family Rhodanobacteraceae; genus Luteibacter; species Luteibacter yeojuensis_A. Next base: position 65,888 of record NZ_JZRB01000001.1, on the reverse strand, counting down.
CCTCGGGCGGCGTCGGATCCGCTTCTTCACCGCGCAGGCGGTCCTCTTCTGCCTGTGGCAGGCCACGTGGGTCACTACCCATTTCGACGGCCCGGTGCTGCGCACCGTCGACCGCGTCGGCGGCATCAGCTGGCTGGCGTGGGCCGCCATCCTGCTGGCCATGGTCATGAGCGGTGGGTTCCTTGCCACGCCGCGGGCGGTGCGTGAGGCGATGAACGACGAGCTGAGCCGCGCCCATCGCGGGGAGGCCCTGGGCTGGGGGTTCGGTGGCGCCATGGCCATGGCCATCGTTTACTACGCCGTTGCGCTGTTCGACGTGGTGCCGGTGTTCCTCGCCCTGCATTCCGTCGTGTCGGTCGGCATCGGGCTCGCCCTGGGCCGTTTCGCCTACCTCGAGCGCAAGGCGTCCCGTGACCAGTAGCCTCCGCCTCGAAAGCCGCCTGAAGGAACGCCGCACGGATGCGGGCCTCACCCAGGCCGAACTGGCCGAGCGGGCAGGGGTGTCGCGCAAGACCATCAACACCGTGGAGAACGGGGTGTTCGTGCCCTCGACCCTGCTGGCGCTGGTGCTGGCGCGCGAGCTGGGCTGCACGGTGGAGGATCTGTTCAGCGCGGTGACGGACGGCTAGACGGCTTTTGCCCTACGATCCGCGCATGACGACACCAGACAGCCAGGCCGCCGCGCGCGGCAGCATCGCGGTGGTGGGCATGGGCATGACGCTTGGCTCCCACCTCACCCCCATCTCGCGTAGCGCCATCGAGCAGGCCGACGTGGTGTTCGCGGGCCTCTCAGACCACCTGGTGGAGGAGTGGCTGAAGCGCATGAACTCCGATGTACGCAGCCTCCAGGGCTATTACGCCGAAGGCAAGTCGCGCATGACCACCTACCGCGAATGGGTGGAGGTGATGATGGCCGAGGTGCGCGCGGGCAAGCGCGTATGCGCCGTGTTCTATGGGCACCCCGGCGTCTTCGCCTGGTCGCCGCACAAGGTGGTGGAGGTCGCCCGGGCCGAGGGCTACGACGCCTACATGGAGCCGGGGGTGTCGGCCGAAGACTGCCTCTACGCCGACCTGGGCATCGACCCCGGCCGTGTCGGGTGCCAGCACTTCGAAGCCAGCCAGCTGATGCTTTACCGGCGCCAGCTCGATACGGTGGGATACGTGGTGTTATGGCAGGTGGGCCTGGTCGGCGACACCACCCTGGCACGGTTCTCCACCGGCCCTGCCTACCGGCAAGTGCTCGTCGACCGGCTGGCCCGGGACTACCCGCTTGACCACGAGATCATCATCTACCGCTGCGCGACGCTTCCCATCCAGCAGCCCCAGGTATCGCGGGTGCGGTTGCGTGACCTGCCGCATGCCGCGTTGACGATGACGGAGACCGTGATCCTCCCGCCGGCGACGCCGATGGAACCCGATACCGAGGCGTGGGAGCGGGTAAGGGCGCTCGACGCGGCAGCCGCCAATGCCTGAGCGCAACCGTATCGTGACCGTGACATAATCCCCGCCGCTGCCACCGGGCCGGATGCCCGCCCGGGGCCCAGGGGGAAAAACTCAGATGTCTGATTCGATCGACCTGCTCGAAGCCGTCGGCCGCGATGCGTCGCTTCGGCGCTTGCCACCCGACCTCATGGCCAGTGCATTGCGCGAGGCCGGTGCCACCGATGCCCTGGCCGAGGCCGCCACGACGGGCGATCCGCGAGCACTCGCCGGGGAGTTCGGTGCCCGCTCGATGATGGCCGCCCAGACCTACCAGACGCCCTACCGCGATATCCAGGCGCCATTCCGCGAGGACGAAGAAGGCGAAGGAGAGCGCGAGGGCGAAGATCAGCCGGTGCCGCGCGACCCCGAGGCGGATTGAGGCCGCGACGTCATGCGCGCCCTGCATCGGTGGAAGGCCCGGGGGCTGCTGTCGGCCCTGCTGGCTCTCGCCGGTGCGCCGGGGATGGCTGCCGTGGCAGCCATCCCCAATGCCTCGGCCTACATCGAGCAAGCCGACCAATTGCGTACGACGGATCACGCACGCTTTGCCGCGATGCTTGCGCACCTCCACGAGGTGCAGCCGGCCATCGCGCCTGTTGACCAGTGGCGGGTGCGTTACATGGACGCGTGGGAGGCCCAGTTCACGGGCCACTACCCGGAAGCCGAGCGTGGGTATGACGACATCATCCATCGCTCGGGGCACCCTGGCCTCGCGGCCTATGCGACGGCACAACTGCTCTCCCTTTACAGCCTGACCCGTCGCTATGAAGAGGCCTTCGCGCTGGCGGAGCGTGGCGTCGCCATGCTGCCGTCCGTCAAGGATCCGCACGCGCGTTACAGCCTGCTAAGAAACCTTTCGCAAGCGCTTTATCTTGCTGACCAGACCGATGTCGCCATTCGCTACGCGCGCATGATGGCCGACGACCTGCCGCCGGGCGAGACGCTGTGCGGGCCGCTGTTCCTCGAGATGGCGGCGCTGGACCAGGCGAAAACGTTGCGGTCGGATGACGCCGGGCTGGCGCGCGCCATCGAGGTGTGCGTGGCCAGTGGCAAGCCGGCGCCCGCCAACGCGGCGTGGCTGATGAAAGCCGAGGTGCTGGTCTATGAGCAGGCCCCACAGCAGGCCCTGGCGATCCTCGACCGCATCGACGCATCCATCGCGCATGAGCGCTATTTCCAGGCGCAGGCCCAATCCCTGCGGCTGCGTGCCATGGCGAACGACCAGCTTGGCCGCGATGCCGAGGCGAGCCGGGACGCCCTGGCGGCCATCGCGCTGTTCCAGTCTGGCGATATCGATGAAGCCCTTCGCGACGTCTACCATGTGCTCTACAACGTGGAGAAGCGGGCAGGCCATGCCGAAGCCGCGCTCTCGTATTTCCAGCAGTACGCCACGCAAGATCGCGCGTATCTCAACGATGCGAGTGCGCGTACCAGGGCCTTGGAGACCGTGCGGCAGCGCGCCCTTGTCGAGGCGCTCGAAGCCGACAAGCTTACGAAGCAGAATGGCATGCTCAAGTTGCAACAGGCGCTGAGCCTCAAGGCGGTGGAGGCCAGCAGGCTCTCGATTGCCTTGTTGCTCGCCGTCCTGGCCGCGGTCGTCCTCTGGCTTGTGCGCACGAAGCGGTCGCAGCTTCGGTTCCGGCAGATGTCCCGCCATGATGGCCTGACGGGCATCCTCAACCACCAGCATTTCATGGCCGAGCTGGAGCATCAGCTGCATGAACTGGCATCACGCAACGCCCCCGCCTGCCTCGTGTTGTTGGACCTCGACCACTTCAAAGCCGTCAACGACACCTACGGCCACATCGTGGGCGACGTTGTGCTCCAGCGCGCGGTGGCCACGTGCAAGCAACAGATCCGCCCCGTCGATATCTTCGGCCGGCTGGGCGGCGAGGAATTCGGCATCCTTCTCCCCGAGTGTTATCCCGAGCAAGCCATCGTCATCGCCAACTGCATCCGTGCGGCCATCGAGGCCACCCCCGTGGACGTAGACGGCCATAGCGTCGCCTACTCCACCAGCGTAGGCGTGGCCTCCACGATGTTCTCCGGCTACGGTGTGCAGGGGTTGCGGCGCGAAGCCGATGCCGCGCTGTACCGAGCCAAGCGTGCCGGCCGCAACCGAGTCATGACCGACCTGCAGGGTGACGGGCTCGTCGGCGTGTAATGGCCGTTCAGTGCGCCGCCACGCCCGCCGCCTCGCCGGGCCGCAGGAAAGTAAGCAAGCGATCGAAATCCATGGGCCGCGCCAGCTGGTAACCCTGCACGAAGTCGCATCCCGTCGCCGCCAGCCAGTCGAGCTGCGCGGCGTTTTCCACGCCCTCGGCCACCACGGCCATGCCCAGCGTATGCGCCAGCGTGATGATGGCGCGGCAGATGGAGGCGGAGCGTTCGTTGGCGTACACATCGCTGACGAACACGCGGTCGATCTTCAGCGCGTCGATGGGCAGGTCGCGCAGGTAGGCCATGCTCGAGAAGCCCGTGCCGAAATCGTCGAGTGACACGTGCGTGCCCTGGGCGCTGAGCCTGCGCATGGCGGCCGTGGCCGATCGGCGGTTGGCCATGAGGCTGCTCTCGGTCAGCTCGATGGCGAGCGCGCCGGGGCGCAGTTCGAAGCGTTCGATGGCGTCGCCGACGACAGCGGCGACATCGGTGCGCTGGAACTGCACGGCGGAGACGTTCACCGCGATGGAAAGATCGCCGTGGCCGGCACGCGTCAGCGCCACGTGCGTGCGCGCCGCCTCCTCGAACACCCAGCGGCCGATATCGATGATGAGGCCGGTTTCCTCGCTGAGCGGGATGAAATCTTCCGGCGAGATGCACGTGCCGTCCGACGAGGGCCAGCGCAGCAGGGCCTCGAGCTTCTCGACCCGGCCCGTCGCGGTTTCCACCACGGGCTGGAAGTGCAGCATGAACTCGTTCTGCTCGATGGCCTGGCGGATGCGCGATGCCATGCGCAGGCGTTCGATGGAGCGTTCGGCCATGGAGGCGTCGAAGGGGCGCAGCAGGCCCGGTGCCTCGCCGTGGAAGTGCGCGGCCATGGCGGCGGCCGCGATGATCTGCTCGGCGTTGGCGCCATCGGCGGGGTGGGTGGCGACGCCGATTTCGGGGTCCAGCGCGTGCCACGTGCCATCGAGCAGCACCGGCTCGCTGACAGCCGCGGTAAGGGCTTCCACCGCGCGGTCGCGCTTTTCCGGGTGCATCACGGCCAGCAGGAAGCGCTCGCTCGGGCGGTGCGCGGCCATGCCGAAATCGGTGCCCAGCGTGGCGAAGCGGCGGCCCACCTGTTGCAGCACGGTGCGGCCGGCCTCCAGGCCGTAGGTATCGGAGATGAGGTCGAGCCCGCGCAGGTGCACGTAGATGACCTCGTACCAGCGCCGCGTGCCGAAACGGCGGTCGAGGAAATCGGTGAGCGCCTCGACGTTGGCGAGGCCGGTGAGCAGGTCGTGCGTGGCGCGCCATGCAAGGTCGCGTTCCGCCCGGGTGCGCTCGGTGACGTCCTCGGCTAGTACCAGGCGCGCGTGGTGGCCCATGAATTCCAGTGGCGTGGTGTGGATGCGCACGTCGAGCAGGCTGCCGTCCTTGCGCCGGTGGATCCAGGTGCGGCCCATCATCGTGGCCGTATCCTGCGTGGCCAGCGCGTGCTGCAGGGGCGCCACCTCGGATTCCGGGCGGATGTCGATCACCGCCATGCGCAGGAATTCCTTGTGCGAGTAGCCGTAGTTGCGCACGGCCGCCGCATTCACTTCGAGGAACTCCAGGCTCTCGATGTCGAAGACCCAGGAGGGCAGGGGCGTGCGTTCGAACATGAGGCGGAAGCGTTGCTCGGCCTCTGCGAGGCGGCGCTGCGTTTCGATGCGGTCGGTGGCATCCACGACGGTGCCCGTCATGGCCTTGTCGCCGTCCGCCGCGGTGATGGCGCCGGTGCCGGATATCCAGCGTTGCTTGCCGTCGGGGCGCGTCCAGCGGAAGTCGAGGTTCAGCGTCTCGCCGCTTTTCCACGCGTGGACGAACGCGGCGCGGGCGCGCTCCACGTCCTCGGGGTGGATATGGCTGTAGAAGGTGGCGTCGTCGACGCCCTCGCCACGCGCGGGGATGCCGAGCATCGCCTCCACCTGGCTATCCCACACCAGCCGGTTGCGCCGCGCATCCGCGCGCCACGTGCCGGTGTGGCCCAGCTTCTGCGCCTGGCGCCAGCGCTCGGTGGCGTCGGTGAGCTCGACCACGTGGCGGCGCTGCGCGGCGGCCGCGTCGGTGACGCGCCGGTGCAAAAACGCGAAGCCCAGCCAGTAGAGCAGCCACACGGCGATGCTGACGCCGAGGAAGTTGTACCAGGGGCCCATGTAGTCGCGGACGGCGATGCCCACGCCCACGCCAATGGGGTAGCGGTCCCATGCCGCCGATGCCACCAGGCGCTGGGTATCGTCGAGGCGGCTGGTGCCGATATCGGAGCCGCCTTCGCCTGGGTCGAACAGTATCTGCAGCGGTTGGTCGACCACGTCGGGCGCGGCGGGCGAGCGGGCCACGATGCGGCCGAAGCGGTTGGTGATGGCCGTGGCGCCGTGCCGGCCGGCGTCGACGAAATCGACCACCTCCTGGAACTGGGCCTGGCGCAGGCGGGCGTACACCCAGCCGCCGCCCGGGATTGGCACGGCGATAGGCATCGACCAGCTGCCGTCGCCTTCCTGCACGAGCGGCCCCATGGCGAGGGAATCGGTATCGGTGGCCTTCGTCGTGGCCCAGTCTTTCATGCGGGGATCGGGGCTGCCGGCCGTCAGGCCCTTGCCATCGGCGCCGACCAGCATGAGGTCGATGAGCTCGGCCTTGCGCGCGCCTACGCCGGCGATGTTCTTGGCGATGAGTTCGTCGGCCTGGCCCGGGGCGGTACGGTCGATGTCGCTGGCATCGCGGGCGATGCCCAGCATGGCCAGCTGCAGGCCGTGCAGCTGGGTCATCAGCAGGCGTTGCGCGCCCTTGGCCAGCGCATGCCCCTGGCTGCGCGCCGCGGCCGTGCGCCGGGTGTGGTCGTGGATGAGCACGGTGGCCAGCACCACGCCCAGCGCGACGCCCACGACGACGCCCGCCATGCGGATCAGGCGTACGGATTGGCGCGAAGCGACATCAGGCATGCGACCCCTGCTCGGTCCCGAACCCACCGGGAAGGCAGGCGATTCGGCGGAAACCCCCTCGGTCCCGCGTGCCACACGTTTACCACACAAACGAGTTTTGCGTGTGCAAGGCGCTATGCTTGCAGGCCAAGGCCCCCACCCCTGGAGTTACCGTGGTCGATCGTAACGACATCGCATGCTGGCTCACCGACATGGACGGCGTGCTGGTCCATGAAAACAAGGCCTTGCCGGGCGCCCCCGAGCTTATCCGCCAGTGGCGCGACCAGGCCCGGCCGTTCCTCGTGCTTACCAATAATTCCATCTTCACCCCGCGCGACCTGAGCGCCCGCCTGCGCCGCTCGGGCCTGGACGTACCCGAGGAGCAGCTGTGGACCTCCGCGCTGGCCACGGCCGCGTTCCTGAAGGACCAGTCGCCGGGCGGCTCGGCCTTCGTCATGGGCGAGGCGGGCCTCACCACGGCCATGCACGAAGCCGGTTTCATCATGACGGACACGGCGCCCGACTACGTGGTGCTGGGCGAAACGCGCACGTATTCGTTCGCGGCCATCACCAAGGCCATCCGCCTCATCGGCAACGGCGCCCGGTTCATCTGCACCAACCCCGACGCGACCAGCCCCAGCGCGGAAGGCCCGCTGCCCGCCACCGGCGCGGTGGCGGCGCTCATCAGCAAGTGCACGGGCCGCGAGCCCTACGTGGTGGGCAAGCCGAACCCCATGATGTTCCGCTCGGCCATGAACAAGCTGGGCGCCCACTCGCACAACACGGCCATGATCGGCGACCGCATGGATACCGACGTGGTGGCCGGCATCGAGGCCGGCCTGCACACCGTGCTGGTGCTGAGCGGCATCGCCACGCGCGAAGAGGTGGAACGCTACCCGTTCCGCCCGGCCGAGATCCTCAACTCGGTGGCCGACCTGCTCGAGGGCTGAGGCTAGAAATTCGCCCCGAACGAAAGCGTGGCGAAATCATGGTCAGCCAACGTGTCGTAGGTCTGGTGGCCGAGATAATTGGTATAGGTAAGGTTCGCGAACCAGGTCTTGTCGAGCGTGGCGCTGAAGCCCGCGCTCACCTGCTTGCGGCCGCCCACCAGCTGGCTGTCCACCGAATAGCCGTGCACGTCCTGGCCCAGGCCCAGCGACGGGCTCAGCAGCCAGCGGCCCACGGTGTAATTCAGCGTGCCCTTGGCGCGCCAGCCCCATGCATCGCGCGTGTAGTAACCGCCGTTGCGGCAACCGGCCGGGTTCTGGATGGCCGGGCAGCCGCCGCCGTTGAGCTCGGTGGAGAAACCCCAGTGGAAGCCGCGGCCATAGCGCACGTCGGCGAGGCTGGGCAGGTCGGTGTGGCTGTACACCGCCTCGGCGGCAAAGGTGGCGGTCTGCGCGCCCAGCACGTCCTTGAACGCGTGCGTGGTGTTCAGCAGCAGCTGCGTGCGGTCGTAGCGGTCGAAGCCATAGAGCACGCCGCCGGGCGCCGTGGTCGTGTTGCGGGCGCCGATGGGGCCGCCGCTGCGGGTCAGCGCGGCGAACATGTCGGCGGTGTTGATCTGTACCGGCAGGTCCTTCGTGTAGCTGAGCTCGCCACCCAGCTTCCAGCCGCCCAGCATGGTGCTGCCGGAGAGGCCGAAGAGGCGGATGTCGTTCGGGTATTCCCACAGCACGTGGATCGACGACAGGCGCGCCGAGAGCTGCGCGTCGCTGAGCGGGGCGCCCGCGGCTAACAGCTTGGGCACGAGGCTGTTGTCCTGGATGCTCGGGTCGATGGTGGTGGCGTCGAGGATCGGATTACGCGAGTTGTAGCGCAGGTAATACGCCGCCAGGTAGGTGGCCGGGCGGTCGAACGCGTAGCGTAGGGTGGCGCCGTACTGGCCGCTGTTCTTGCCATCGATGTTGGCGTATCGGGGTAGCACGCCGCCCACCGAGTACTGGTAGCCATCGCTCAGCCACTGGCCCGCGCCGGGGCTGTAGGCGTTGATGGGGTAGTAGGCATTGCTCTCGATGCCGCCGCAGCCCGGGTCGATGCCCAGGTCGGTGCCCGCGAAGAACGTGCCGCAGGGGTCGAGCTCGGAGGGGCGCCACTTCCACTGCCAGAACGCCTCGGCGCTCCAGTGGTCATCGATGGTGACCTTGCCCCACAGCATCTCGACGGGTAGCTGGGCCTCGGTGACAGGGTCGGTGCCGGGGCGGTGCAGCGTGGTGTAGTCGGTGGGGTTCACCTGGTTGATGCCCTGCAGGAACAGGCCCTCGCCCCATTTCACCGTCTGCTTGCCCACGCGCACGTCCAGCGCGCTTTCATCACCCATGGCGAAATGGCCATAGGCATACGCGTTGAGCCACATGAAGCCGGAGAAGTGGTTCGCCTTCGACAGGCCGTGGTCGTCGAGCGGGCGGTTGGCGGCGAACGCGCTTGCGCCGCTGCCCTGGGGCACGTCCTTTTTTTCCAGCGTGTTGTCGTACCACGCGCGGGCGCTGGCGGCGATGCCGACGTTCTTGTATTGCAGGTCGAGCGAGCTCACCACCTTGAACAGGCTGGAGTACACATCGCCCTTGCCGTAGTTGAGGTTGCCGTCGTCGGCGGTATCGGCGCCATCGCCGCCCTTGGGCTTGCCATCGGAGCGGAAACCCTTGCCCACCAGGTGTTTCGACGGATCGTTGAGGCGCACGCCGGCACCGGCCACCACGCGGGTTTTCAGGGTTCCTTTCACCTCGCCGTCGGCAAGCGTAAAGTCCGTGGCGTGCAGGGCGGTGGACGACAGCGCCGCGAACGACACGAGGGCAAGCAGGCGACAACGTGATGGCATCAGGCTTTCCAGCGTTAACTTGACCTTAATCTAGCCATGACAGCTATATTGCATGCAAGGCCGTCTGGACGTCCGAACCTTCTACTTTGGTCGATGCTGATCCCACATCCATGAGCGCAACCCTCGAATCCACCCCCGTCGACAACCGCCCGCTGGGCCGTTCCGACGCCAAGACCCTCGTGCTCGCGGCCCTCGGCGGCGCGCTTGAGTTCTACGATTTCGTGATCTTCGTCTACTTCGCGAAGACCATCGGCCATCTGTTTTTCCCTGCCGGCACCTCCGATTTCGTGGCGCAGCTACAGGGTTTCGGCCTGTTCGCGGTGGCATACCTCGCGCGCCCGCTGGGTGGCATCGTCATGGCGCACTTCGGTGACCGCGTGGGTCGCAAGAAAATGTTCACCCTCAGCGTGTTCATGATGGCGGTGCCCACGCTGCTCATCGGCCTGCTGCCCACGTATGCCAGCATCGGCATCCTCGCGCCGGTGTTGCTCACGTTGTTCCGCATCGTGCAGGGCCTGGCCATTGGCGGCGAAATCCCCGGTGCATGGGTGTTCGTCGCGGAGCACGTGCCGCCCAATCGCGTGGGGCTGGCCTGCGCCAGCCTCACGTCGGGCCTCACGGCGGGCATCCTCATTGGCTCGCTCGTGGCCGCGGGCCTCAGCGCGCGCCTGGCGCCCGACGACATGCTCGCGTACGGCTGGCGCATCGCATTCGTGCTCGGTGGCGTGTTTGGCTTCTTCGCGGTGTATGTGCGCCGCTGGCTGAGCGAGACGCCGGTGTTCGCGCGCATGCGCGAGCGCAAGGAACTCAGCGCCGAGCTGCCCGCGTGGGTGGTGCTGCGCGACCACAAGGCAGCCACCATCCTTTCGATGCTGGTGACCTGGGTGCTCACCGCCGCCATCGTGGTGGATATCCTCATGACGCCCACGCTGATGCAGACGGCGTTCAAGGTGGAGCAGGCGCGCGCATTCAGCTGTGGCAGCCTGGCGGCGCTGGCGCTGTGCTTCGGTTGCTTCTTCGGCGGCCTGCTGGTCGATCGCGTGGGGCGTGGCGTGGCCATGCTCATCGGCTCGGCCGGCCTCGCGGTGTCCACCTATTTGCTGTACTACGACCTGCATGCCGGTGCGGCAAACATGATGCTGCTGTACCCGCTGGCGGGCCTGTTCGCCGGCGTGGCGGGCGTCATCCCGGCCATCCTGGTGGCGGCGTTCCCGCCGGCCATCCGGTTCTCCGGCATCTCGCTGTCGTACAACATCGCCTACGCCATCTGCGGCGCGGCCACGCCGCTGCTGGTGGGCTTCCTCGCGAAGTCGGCGGGTGGCATCGGGCCGGCCCATTACGTGGGCGCCGTGGCGCTGGTGGGCGTCGGTTGCGCGGTGTACCTGCTGGTGACGCGCCGCCGCTTCTACGTGGGCTGAACCGCACCCCGCTTCACGGCGGCTTCATCGGCGTGAGGGCCGCCGGGGGCAGGGCGACACCGCGGCAGTTGCAAATCGCCGCGGGCGTTCGGCATGCTTTGCATGTCCCCAACCCCCACCCACACGCACCAGACCCATGACTGACGTCATCACCCTCGGCTGGCGCGAACGGCTCGCTATTCCGTCGCTCGGGGTTCCCGTCCTCAAAGCCAAACTCGACACGGGCGCACGCACGTCGTCGCTGCACGTCGAGTGGCTGGAAGTCGACACGCGCGACGACGGCACGTGGCTGCGCTTCCAGGTGCGTACCACCCGCAAGGGTGGGGTGTCGGCGCCGTGCGAGGCCAAGGCCCTGGGCCGCCGCTCGGTCACCGACTCGGGCGGGCACACCACCGAGCGCTGGTTCATCCACGCCGATATCGAGCTGGCCGGCCAGCGGTTCACCGCCGAGGTGAACCTCACCGACCGCCGCCACATGCTCTTCCCCCTTTTGCTCGGCCGCACGGCGCTCCTTGGGCGCTTCAGCGTCGACCCCGCGCTTTCCTACTCGCAGACGCCGCGCCGCGCCGTCCGGGAACCCACATGAAGATCGCCATCCTGTCGCGCAACGCGCGGCTGTATTCCACGCAGCGCCTCGTCGAGGCGGCGCGCAAGCGCAAGCACACCGTGAAGGTGCTCGACCCGCTGCGCTGCTACATGAGCATTGCCCCCCAGTCGTTCGCCATCCACTTCAAGGGCAAGCCGCTCGGGCCCATCGACTGCGTCATCCCGCGCATTGGTGCCTCGAGCACGTTCTACGGCACGGCGGTGCTGCGCCAGCTCGAGCTGATGGGCGTGCTGACCCCCAACCCCTCCGATGCCGTGCTGCGTGCCCGCGACAAGCTGCGCTGCCTGCAGATCCTGGCCACCCGGGGCATCGACATGCCGGTGACGGCCTTCGGCGACAACCCCGACGACACCAGCGATCTCCTGGCCATGCTGGGCGACCCACCGCACATCATCAAGCTGAACGAAGGTACCCAGGGTGCCGGCGTGGTGCTGGCCGAGAAACGCTCGGCCTCGCAGAGCGTCATCGAGGCCTTCCGTGGCCTCTACGCCAACTTCCTGGTCCAGGAATTCATCCGCGAGGCCAACGGCAGCGACCTGCGCTGCTTCGTGGTCGGCAACGAGGTGGTGGCCTCCATGGAGCGCTCGTCGGCGCCGGGCGAGTTCCGGGCCAACCTGCACCGGGGTGGCTCGGCCGCCGCCGTGGAGCTTTCGGACGAGGAGCGCCGGGTGGCCATCGAGGCCGCCTCGGCCCTGGGGCTGGAGGTGGCCGGCGTCGACCTGCTGCGCTCGTCCCGCGGCCCGCTGCTGCTGGAGGTGAACGCGTCCCCGGGCCTGGAGGGCATCGAGGCCAGCACCGGGGTGGACGTGGCCGGGGCCATCATCGCCCACTGCGAGGCCCGCCACGCCGCCCGCCCGGCCCCGCCCAAGCCGCGCCGGGGCAAGGCCGCCAAGGGGTTAACAGCGATTTAAACGGTCGCCCCTTATAAAGAACCCACTGTGATTCCGCGACGCGGAGTAACGGTATCGGGGCAGTAGTTCTTTCGGCCCGGGCGGTTTTCCGCCCGGGCCTCTCTTTTGCTGCTGTCCGGTTCACGGTTTCCCCGTTAAGCTTGCCGTCGCAGTTCCCATGCGACAGCACACGGAGCACCAGATGCGCGTCCTCGTCATCGAAGACAACACCGACATTGCCACCAACATCGGGGATTACCTTGAAGACCGGGGCCATGTCGTCGATTTCGCCGGCGATGGCGTCACCGGCCTCCACCTGGCGGTGGTTCACGATTTCGACGTCATCGTGCTCGACCTGACCCTGCCGGGCATGGATGGGCTCGATGTCGCCAAGAAGCTGCGCCACGAGGCGCACAAGCAGACCCCGGTGCTCATGCTCACCGCCCGCGATTCCCTCGAGCACAAGCTCACGGGCTTCGAATCCGGCGCGGACGATTACATGACCAAGCCGTTCGCCCTGCAGGAACTGGCCGCACGCCTCGAGGTGCTGGCGCGCCGTGGCAAGGGCCCGCAGAGCCGGGTGCTGAAGGTGGGTGGGCTTACCTACAACCTCGACACCCTCACGGTCACGCGCGAAGGCAAATCCATCCAGCTGAATCCCATCGGCCTCAAGCTGCTGCAGGCGCTCATGGAGGCCAGCCCGTCCGTCGTGACGCGCCAGGACCTCGAACAGCGCGTGTGGGGCGAGGAGCTGCCCGATTCCGATTCGCTGCGCGTGCATATCCATGGCCTGCGCGCCGCCATCGACAAGCCGTTCGACAAGCCGCTGATCCACACCCGCCACGGCATCGGGTACCGCATGGTCGACCCGGATGCGGTCCCGACGTAAGCTCCGCTTCCGCCTCATCGTCACGTTCACGCTGTTCGGGTTCGGCCTGAGTGCGCTGTTCGCGTTCGCCGCGCTGAACATCCGCACGCGGGTCGAGGAGCAGCTGATCAACGCGGCGCTGCAGGACGAGGTCGATTCGCTCAACCAGAAGGTGCGCGAGAACCCGAACGAGCCGCCGGCGATTGAAATCGTCAAGGGCAGGACCTTCAGCGACCGCACCATCTACAAGGCGCCGCTGGCCTGGCAGAACCTCGACACCGGCGTCCACGATATCTTCGAGGACGACAAGGACGGCAAGCGCCACCATTACAAGGTGGCGGTGCGTCGCGATGGCGGCATCATCAACTTCATCCAGTTCGATGTCTCCCGCGATGAACTGGGCAAGCGGCAGCTGCTGACCAGCGTCATCGCCGCGGTGTTCCTGTTCGGCCTGCTTTCGCTCGTGCTCGGCGTGTGGCTCTCGTCGCGCGTGCTGCGGCCGGTGACCGACCTGGCGCGCCGCCTGCGCGATTTCCGCCGCGTGGGCAAGGCCGAGATGCTCGCCCCGCATTTCGCGGACGACGAGGTGGGCGAACTGGCCGTGGCACTCGACGAATACGCCACGCGCCTCACGGCGGTGGTGGAGCGCGATCGTGAATTCAACTCCGATGTAAGCCACGAGCTGCGCACGCCGCTCGCCGTCATCGCGAGCACCACCGAGCTGCTGCAGGGCTCGCCCGACCTGACCGACAAGCTGCGCGAGCGCCTCAAGCGCATCGAGCGCGCTTCGCGCCAGGCCACCGAGCTCATCGAAGCCCTGTTGCTGCTCTCGCGTGCCGAGCGCCGTGGGCCCACGCGCGGCGAGGTCACCGACGTGGCCAAGGTGGCCAGCGACGTCATCGAGAGCCAGCGCCCGCAGATGGGCGGCAAGCCGATTGAGATAGATCTCATATCCGACGGCTCGGTCACGGTGAACGCGCCGGCCTCGGTGCTTTCCGTCGCGCTGACCAACCTCATCGGCAATGCCATCAAGTACACGATGGAAGGCCAGGTCACGGTGCGCGTGCTCGATGGCCGCATCGAGGTGATCGACACGGGCCCGGGCATCAAGCCCGAGGACGCGGAAAAGCTGTTCCAGCGTGGCATCCGCGGCGAGAGCGCCACGGGCGGCGGCGCGGGGCTTGGCCTGGCGATCGTGCGGCGGCTCTGCGAGCTGTACGGGTGGGATGTCTCGCTGCGGCCGCGGCCCGAGATGGCGGGTGCCATCTCCACCATCGACTTCCGCTGACGGGTTATCGCGCGCGAGCGCGCTCCCACACGTGATCTTCGACACACCATGACTGATGTGGGAGCGCGCTTGCGCGCGATACCCCACGTTGTCATGAGACTTTCATTTAGCCATCCGAAACTCACGGGCTTCCACGGCGCGTGATGGGTTGCCTCAAGGGAGGATGGCCGCGACGCGCCTGCAATGAAAGGATGCAGGGCCTTGTTCAAGCACACTGTCCTGGCCATGGCGCTCGCCCTGGCCCTCTCTTCCGTCGCGCATGCCGCGGACACCACCGCCACCGACAGCACGGAAACCACGCCGGACGGCAAGCGCGGCAAGGTGCAGGATCTCGATGCGGTCTCTGTCATCGGCACGGGTGAATCGCGCCAGGTGCAGCGTTTGCGCCCGCAGGACCAGAAGGCGCTGCCGCCCGGTACCAGCTTGCAGAAAGTGCTGAACACGCTCCCGGGCGTCAACGCACAGTCGGTGGATGCGCTGGGGTCGAACGAGCAATCGATGACGCTGAGCCTGCGCGGCTTCAGTGGCACGCGCCTTGGCTACACGCTCGACGGCATGCCGCTTGGCGATAGCGCCTATAACAACTACAACGGCCTTTCGATCAACCGCGCGCTCATCTCCGAGAACTTCGCCGGCGCCGAGCTCTCCGAGGGTATCGGCAACCTCGGCACGCCCAGCACCAGCAACCTGGGCGGCACGATCGCCTACACCTCGAACGATCCGTTGAAAACGATGGGCGGCCGCGTCGTGCAGAGTTTCGGCAGCGACCAGAACCGCCGTACGTTCGCGCGCTTTGATACGGGCGAATACCACGGCTTCTCGATGTACCTCTCGGGCGCCCGCACCGAATCCGATCTGTGGAACAACCAAAGCGCCTATAACAAGTCCACGACCAAGCAGTTCAACGGCAAGGCGGTGTGGGACTTCCACTGGGCCCGTATCACGGGCTTTGCCGATACCTCGCGCACCAGCCAGGCCGATTACTTCTATCTCTCGAAGAGCGAGATGGCCCGTGGGCTCGGCTGGGACTGGGGTGGCTACGCGCCGGACTGGAACCGTGCCATCGGCAAGGCCTATTGCAACTCGGGTACCTTCGTGGCCGCGCGCTGCGACCGCACGGGCGTGGATACCGACGCCGACGGCGCGTTCACCGCGGGGCAGATCCTGCGCAACGACGATCTTTACTACCTTGCTGGCGACTTCTTCCCCAGCGACACGGTGACCCTCCACGCGATGGCCTACCACCACGAGGACGCGGGCGAGGGCCATAACTGGAACAGCGGTACGTACTCGTACCCGGGCACGGCGCAGCAGCTGCCGATCATCTTCCGCAACACCCTTTACACCATCAACCGCAGTGGTGCGCTGCTCTCGGCGGGCTGGGATATCGCCAACCACCACATCGAGGGTGGCGTGTGGTACGAGCACAACATCTCGTCGGCCTCGCGCTACAGCAGCTACGTCACGGGCCCGCGCGACCTCAGCGCGCCCATCGACACGCAGCCGGACCTTGGCGTGTTCGACCAGCGCACCGTATGGAACACACGCCAGGCGTTCCTGCAGGACACCATGCACTTCATGGATGAGCGCCTCACGCTGGATGTGGGCGTGAAGAGCCCGCACGTGACCTCCGACGCCACCGCGCTGCCGGGCGACGCGAAGAAGCCGATCGCGCCGACCTCGAACAACCAGTTCGCCACCGGCAAGCTGAGCGCGAGCAAGGCGTTGCTGCCGCAGGCGGGCGTGCGGTTCAGGATCGACGACGCGCAGGAAGTGTTCGCCAGTTTCGCCAAGAACATCGCCATGTTCCAGGGCGGCTTCAAGCTCGGCCCCCAGGCCGTCAGCCAGGCGACGTGGGATTCGCAGGGCGCGCTGAAGCCCGAGAAATCGCGCAGCCTGGAAGCCGGCTACCGCATCGAAGCCGGCAGCATCGCCGCCTCGGCCGCGGCGTATACCGTGCGGTTCGACAACCGCCTGCTGCAGTACAACCCCTGCGACTCGCGCAGCCCGGTGGGCCCGGCCTGCGGCAACCGCTTCTACAACGTCGGCGGCGTGGATAGCCACGGCGTGGAGCTGACGCTGGTGTGGTCGCCGATCGACAGCCTGCGCTGGTTCAACTCGGCGTCATACAACCGCAGCACCTACGCCAGCGACTACACGCAGGCCGGCGTGGTGCAGCATACAAAGGGCAAGATCCAGACCGATACGCCGGGCAAGATGTTCTCCACGCAGCTGGACTGGAACCAGGGCCCCTGGTTCGCCTCGCTGCGCGGCAAGTACACGGGCAAGCGTTATTACACCTATACGAATGACCGCGGCTTCGGCGGCTTCACCGTGTGGGACCTCACCGGCGGCTACGACTTCGGCCCGGCGTGGTTCGCCAAGGACATCCGCCTCTCGGTAAACGTCACCAACCTCGGCGATAAGCGCTACGCCAGCAACTTCGATTCCAGCGTCTTCGCGCCGAGCGACCCGAGCGGCACGATCTACGTGTTCCATGCCTCGGCGCCGCGCCAGTATTTCGCCAACCTCGATATCCGGTTCTGAGCATGCGCAGCCACCTCACGGCGCTTCTCGCCACGTGCCTTGCCGGGGGCGCCGCGGCGCAGGCCCTCGAGGTGCGCCAGCCGGATACCACCACCACGCCGCTGCCACGCAGCGTCGTGGTGGGCGGCGACACCTTCACCGACCAGGGCCTGGTCGCCACCGGCGTGCTGCCGGCGGGCACCATCGACTTCCTCGGCGATACGCTCGGTTCGTTCTCGTCGCTGGCGATCGAGCCCGGTACCTGGAAACGCGAAGGGGATACTTACACCGGCGTGCTGTGGACGCTGCCCGACCGCGGCCGCAATGAACCCGAGCACAACCTGTTCTTCGACTACGCAGGCCGCGTGAACCGTTTCCGGTTCACGATGAAGGTGCGCTCTTCCGTGGGAGCCGATGCATCGGCGATACCCGGCGCGATCACGCTGATCCCCGACGGTGGCCTCGAGCTACGCGACTTCAGGGGCCGGCCTTTCACCGGCGCTGAACCCGGCACGGGCACGACGAAACAACACGGCATCCTCCTCCCTTCCCCCAGGGAGGGCACCGGCGCCGGCAAGATCTCCCTCGACGCCGAATCGCTGCAATTCATACCCGGCGGCGGCTTCTACATCGGTGACGAATACGCCGCCCACGTGTATCGCTTCGACGCCAGGGGCCGGCTCACGGGCGTGCTGGTGCCGCCCAGGGCCGTGCGCCCTGCCGACAAGGATGGCAAGCCGTACTTCACCTCGCTGGAGCCACCCGCCACGGGCCGGCGCAACAACCAGGGCGTGGAAGGCATGGCGCTGTCGCCCGATGGCACGCGGCTGTTCGTGATGCTGCAGAGTGCGCTGTTGCAGGATTCGGCGGGCAAGGGTGGAGAGGGCCGCCGCTTTACGCGCGTGCTGGTGTACGACACCGCGCACGGCAAGGTGCCACACAGGCCCGTCGGCCACTACGTGGTGCAGCTGCCCGTCTACGACGACCGCGGCGCGGGCGATGCGCCCAACCGCACGGCGGCGCAGAGCGAAATCCGCGTCCTCGACAACCACCGTTTCCTCATGCTGGCCCGCGACGGCAGTGGCTGGGGTGCGGAGGGCGGCAAGCCCATCGTGTTCAAGAGCATCGTGGTGGTGGATATCGACGGTGCCACGAACCTCGCGGGCACGGATTACGAGAAGGGCACGAAAAGCGTGCTGGCCGAAGGCGGCGACACGTTACGCCACGGGATCCAGGTAGCGGCCTGGAAGCCCTTGGTGAACCTGCTCGATCCGAAGGACCTGGCACGCATGGGCCTGGCGCTGGACGCGAACCACCCGGGCCTTGCGCAGCTATCGGAGAAATGGGAGGCGATGGACCTGCTGCCCGCGCATGACCCGGCGCATCCCGATGACGCGTTCCTCATCGTGGGGAACGACAACGACTTCATCGCGAAGCACTGCGTGATGGAAGGCCAGGCCTGCGATTCCCCGATCGACAACGACAACCGGCTCCTCGTGTATCGGCTGACTTTACCCCACCACTGAAAGGGTTCTGCGCATGATGAAACGTAAGCTGCCAACGCTCCTCGCCACCGCCTTGCTGTTGGGCGGCACCACCGTGCATGCCAATTCACCGGCGTACGTGGACAGCAAGGAATACAAAGCCCTTGTCGATCCGTCGCGCTTCGCGTCGAACCCCGCCAGCGCGGCCGCCACGCTGCTCGGCAACCTGGCCACGCGGTTGCAGGCGCTGGGCTTCGACAAGACGATCACGGGCAACTTCAGCGCGGGCGACCGCGATACGCTGGTCTACCTCGATACGCCGCATACCTGCGAGCTGATGAACCGCGGTTACTCGGTGCGCACGCGCGCGGGTGACCACAACGACATCCAGTTCAAGTTCCGCCACCCCGATGAAGAGCTGTCGTACTGGACCGATGTCTCGGGGGCCGGCAAGAACAAAAGCACCAAGCTCGAGACCGACGTGACGCCGGGCAACCTCGTGCTGGCGCACTCGACGAAGCAGGATGCGACGACCACGCCGGCCACGGTAGGCGACCTGGCCAAGCAGTTCCCCGGCGCCTCGGTGCTGTCGTCGCTCTCGGGCAGCGCGCTGTCGAAGGTGGCGGGCGTGAGCGTCACGCAGCAGGAATACGATGGCCCCACGTCCGACCTGGGCCAGTCGGAAGCGGAGTTCTCGCTCACGCTGTGGTACATCGACGGCGCCGCGACGCCGGCGCTTGCCGAGCTGTCGTTCCGCGTCGAAGCGGATGCCGACAAGTACTTCACCACGCCGGTGCTGCAGCGGTCGCAGGTGCTGAACCAGGCCATCGGCTCGATCGGCAATGGCTGGAACATCGGCAACGATGGCGGGAAGACGAGCTGGCTTTATGCCTATAAGTCGTCGAGTTACCCGGGTGGCTTTTGTCAGTAAGTAAGGAGCATCGCGCGCAAGCGCGCTCCCACATGAGCTGTGAGGGCCGCGGGGCCCTGCCGTGGGAGCGCGCTTGCGCGCGATGGCATCAGCCCTGCGGCGGCGCCTCGTTGCACGTGCTGCCGTGGCAGGCGATCTCGATGGGCGTCGACGAACCGGGGCAGGCGCTGAAGAAATGCGCATCGTCACCATCGACGCTGCGCACGCGCAGCAGGCGCTCGCACTGGTGCTTCGAGGCGATATCCTGCGCCGCCACGAACATCGGCTTCGACACGCGATCGTCGAGGGCGGCAATGCCGCCCGGGGCAGCCTGGGCCGGTGCGGGCGCAACCGCGGCCGGGGTGGCGTCGTCGTCGCCTGCCGCGGCCGGTGCCGCTGCCACGGGCGCGCCGGTGGCGGCCGGTGCGGTGGGTGCCGTCGTTGCGATGGTGCGCATGCCCGGGGCGAACGGCTGCAGCAGTTCGCACTTGCGCACGCCCGCCTGGCCCTCGCCGGCCGGCATGGTGTGCAGCAGGCTGCGCGCCGCCCACATGCCCATCTTCACTTCCTGCCACACGTAGTACGACTGGCCCGCCTGGGCGTCGATGGTGACAGCGGGGTTGGTCTCGGTGTGCGAGACGATGGTGTGGCGGCCCGGGGCCACCGTGAGCTGCAGGAACGATTTGGGGCCGGTTTCGCCCACGATCACGCCATCGACCGAGACCGGCATCTTGATCGCCGAGCCAAAGCTTTCATCGCGGTAGACATAGAGCACGGCCTTGTCGCCCACGGGGGCGAAGGCCTTGGCCTGGTCGCTGTCGGCCTTGCTGGCCTTCTGGACGTTGGCGCAGCCGCTCACGAGAAGCGCCACCGCGAGGGCCGCGGCGGCGAAGAACGTACGTTTCATGGTGGTTTCCCCTGTTAGCCAGTCCGGTTGGCTTCATACCCCGGCGCGCGCATCGTAGCGCGTCGCCGGGGGAGGGGCACAAGGGGTCAGACCGGTTCGAGCCAGCCCCAGCGGTCGGCCGTCTTGCCGGTGAACAGCCCGAAGTAGAGTTCCTGCAGGCGGCGCGTGATGGGGCCGGCCTTGCCGCTGCCCACCTGTTTCGCATCGACCGAGCGGATGGGGGTGACCTCGGCGGCCGTGCCGCACATGAGGATCTCGTCGGCCAGGTAGAGGTATTCACGCGGCAGGTCGCGCTCGACCACCTCGATGCCTTCCTCGCGCGCCAGGGTGATCAGCGTGTGCCGGGTGATGCCGGTGAGGATGGAGGCGCTGGCCGGCGTGGTGTGCAGGGCGCCATCGAAAACGAGGAAAAGGTTCTCGCCCGCGCCCTCGCTCAGCAGGCCGGTGGAGGCCAGGGCGATGCCCTCGCCAAAGCCGAGGCGGCGCGCTTCGCGCGCGATCAGCTGGCCGGAAAGGTAGTTGCCGCCGGCCTTGGCGCCCGCCGGGATGGTGTTGGGGGCGAAGCGCTGCCAGCTCGAGACGCAGGCGTCGATGCCGTTCTCGAGCGCCTCGGGGCCGAGGTAGGGCCCCATGGGCCAGGTGGCCACGGCGACGTCGATGGGCGTCTCGGCCGAGAGGCCGAAGCCACCCAGGCCGCGGTAGGCCACCGGGCGGAGGTAGGACGCGCGCTGGTCGTTCTTCTTGATGACGGCGCGGCAGGCCTCGGCCAGCTCCTCCACGGTGTAGGGCAGCTCCATGTCGTAGATCTTGGCCGACAGGAACAGGCGCTTCAGGTGGTCGGTGAGGCGGAAAATGGCCGCGCCGTCGGGCGTCTCATAGCTGCGGATGCCTTCGAACACCGACGAGCCGTAGTGGAGGGCATGGGACATGACATGCGCGGTGGCATCGCGCCAGGGCTTGATCTGCCCGTTCTGCCAGATCCATTCGGGGTAGTTCTGCGACATGGGGGCGCTCCGTGGGGGACCGCCCATGATAACGGGTACCCCGGCGGTTCACATGGCGCGGCGCGCCATCCCGCTTACATGGTGGGCGGGCGTAGCCAAAGGCAACCGGAATCCTTCACCACGGGGAAATGCACGTGGTGGGTGGCGTCGTCGCCGCCGCCGGCCCGCGTGACGGCGTCGATGCCGGTCTCATCGCCCTCCAGCGAGAGCAGGGTTTGCCGCACCACGGCCTGCAGGCTGCGGATGTTCTCCACGGCGCCGCCACTGCCGTAGCCCGTCCACAAGGTGAGCCCGCCGATCTTGTTGGCGTCCCGGGTGGTGAAGGCGTTGGCCACGGCCACGCGCAGGGTAGCCATGTCCTGGGCGCAGAGCAGCCCGGTGGAGGGCGCCAGCCCGGCGGGCGTGGCGGCCGACGAGGTGGCCGCTGGCGGCTCGACCGAGCGGGCACCCAGCGTTTCACAGGGCTGGTCGGTATAGACCCTGGTGCCGTCCTTGCCCACGCAGCGATGCACCGCGCTTTGCGCGGCGGCGGGGAGGGCGGCGATGAGGAGGATGATCAGGAGGGCGGCGCGGATCACGGGTGGCGGCTTTGGCGGTACGAGGCGCCATGATCGGCGAGGAGGGTGGGGCGCGCGGTGACGGCGCGCACGTTTGGCTTATGCGAGCCGTTCCAGCACGGCCGTGGTGGCCCGCGCGCGGTTGATTGTATAGAAGTGCAGGCCCGGCGCGCCGGCGTCGAGCAGGCGGCGGCAAAGTTCGGCCACCACATCGGCTCCGAGTTCGCGCACGGCGGCCGCGTCATCGCCGTGGGCCTGCATGCGCTTCACGATCCAGCGCGGGATCTCGGCGCCGCATTGCTCGGAGAAGCGCCGCAGCTGGCTGAAATTCGCGATCGGCATGATGCCGGGCACGATGGGCACCGTGACGCCCAGGCGGCCCACGTCGTCCACGAAGCGGAAGTAGGCATCGGGGTTGAAGAAATACTGGGTGATGGCGCCGTTGGCACCGGCGTCGCACTTCGCCTTGAAGTGGCGCAGGTCGGCCAGCGCGTTTTCGGCCTGCGGGTGTGTCTCCGGGTACGCCGCCACTTCGATGTGGAAGTGGTCGCCGCTGTGCTCGCGGATGAAGGCCACCAGCTCGGCGGCAAAGCGGAAATCGCCCGGCGTGGCCATGCCCGAGGGCAGGTCGCCGCGCAGCGCCACGATGCGGCGGCAACCGCGTTCCTTGTACTCGTCGAGCAGGGCGCGGATCTCGGCCTTCGAGCCGCCCATGCAGGATAGGTGGGGCGCCACGGAGAGGCCGTGCTCGCTGCGCAGGTGCTTCACCGTCTCGCCCGTGTAGCTGAGCGTGGAGCCACCGGCGCCGAAGGTGACCGATACGTAGTCGGGCGCATGGCCCTTCAGGCGCTCGACGGCCTTGTCGAGCTGGTCGCGCTGTTCATCGGTCTTGGGCGGGAAGAACTCGAAGCTGATGGCTGGCATGGCAGGGCACCTTGGAGCGATGCGCCCGAGTATATATCTTTACATCCAGATGGAAAGATGGCTAATCGGCCATTCACGCGGATGGCGGAAGATGACGGCACCCACCCACGTCCCACCGGGAGCCCCGATGCCTGCCTTCACCCCCAACATCCCGCCCTGCACGGCCGCCACGCTCACACTCACCGCCGATGGCGGCCAGGGCGACTTCAGCGGCATGTCGCACGATGGCACCTACCTCGTGCTCACCAACAAGGGTGGCCAGGCCTGCACCGTTCCCGGCTTGCCCACGCTCGTGATGAAGGATGCGAAGGGCGCCGCGCTGCCCGCGGCGCGCAAGGGCCCGGTGGGCATGCACCCGGGCCCGGCGGTGGTCCCGGTGCGGATCGAGCCGGGTGCGAGCGTGCGCACGGGCGTACGCTGGGTCTCGGGCGAGGTGTATGACAACAGCCGCTGCGTTGATCCGGCGCAGGTGGAGCTGAGTTTTGGCGAGCAGGTGGTGAAGGGGGCGATGGCAGGGCATATGTGCGGGGAGGCGGGGAAGCCTGTCGCGTTTGAGCAGTCGCCGTTGCAGAAGGCGCCCTAGAGCATCGCGCGCAAGCGCGCTCCCACAAACGGGCGGAGACGCCCACCCCCGCTATGTGGGAGCGCGCTTGCGCGCGATATGCCTCCCACAAAAAAAGGGCGCCCGAAGGCGCCCTCTGTTCATCGAACCGCCGTAGATCAGTAGCGGTAATGATCCGGCTTGTAC
Source organism: Luteibacter yeojuensis (assembly GCF_000964085.1). Classification (GTDB taxonomy): domain Bacteria; phylum Pseudomonadota; class Gammaproteobacteria; order Xanthomonadales; family Rhodanobacteraceae; genus Luteibacter; species Luteibacter yeojuensis_A. The sequence goes on along the minus strand of NZ_JZRB01000001.1, from coordinate 42,352 downwards.
GGGCCTTCGACCGGCACGCCGATGTAATCGGCCTGGTCCTTCGTGAGGACGGTGAGCTTCACGCCGATCTGCTCGAGGTGCAGGCGGGCCACTTCCTCGTCCAGCTTCTTCGGCAGGCGGTACACGGTGTTCTCGTACTTGTCCTTGTTCGCCCACAGGTCGAGCTGGGCGAGGGTCTGGTTCGAGAAGCTGTTCGACATGACGAAGCTCGGGTGGCCATGGGCGCAACCGAGGTTCACCAGGCGGCCCTCGGCCAGCATGTAGATGCTGTTGCCGGTGGACGCGAAGGTGTAGCGATCAACCTGCGGCTTGATGGTCTCGCGCGTGGCGTCCTTCGAGCCGTTGAGGCGATCCATCTGGATCTCGTTGTCGAAGTGGCCGATGTTGCAGACGAGGGCGTTGTTCTTCATCGCCGCCATGTGCTCGAGCGTGATGATGTCCTTGTTGCCCGTGGTGGTCACGTAGATATCGCCGACGCCCAGGGTGTCTTCGATGGTGGTGACCTGGAAGCCTTCCATCGCGGCCTGCAGTGCATTGATCGGGTCGATCTCGGTGACGATGACGCGTGCGCCGAAGCCCTTCAGCGAGTGGGCGCAACCCTTGCCCACGTCACCGTAGCCGCACACGACGGCGACCTTGCCCGCGACCATGAGGTCGGTGGCGCGCTTGATGCCGTCGGCGAGCGACTCGCGGCAGCCGTAGAGGTTATCGAACTTCGACTTGGTGACCGAGTCGTTGACGTTGATGGCCGGCACCAGCAGCTTGCCGGCCTCGGCCAGCTGGTAGAGGCGGTGCACGCCGGTGGTGGTCTCTTCCGAGACGCCCTTCCACTCGGCGGCGATCTTCTTGAACCAGCCCGGGCGGGCGGCGGCGGTCTTCTTGACCAGGTTCTTGATGACCTGCTCCTCGTGGTTGCCGCTGGGGGTGTTCACCCAGTCGCTGCCGTCTTCGAGCTCGACGCCCTTGTGGATGAACAGGGTGGCGTCGCCACCGTCGTCCACGATGAGCTGCGGGCCGAGTTCACCTGGGTGGGTGAGCATGTCGAGGGTGCAGTCCCAGTATTCCTCCAGCGTTTCGCCCTTCCAGGCGAACACCGGCAGGCCGCCGGCGGCCAGGGCGGCGGCGACGTCGTCCTGGGTGGAGAAGATGTTGCAAGAGGCCCAGCGGACCGAGGCGCCCAGCTCGCGCAGGGTCTCCGCCAGCACGGCGGTTTCCTTGGTGACGTGCAGCGAGCCCGAGAGGCGCACGCCCTTCAGCGGCTTCTCGTTGGCGTAGCGCGCGCGGATCTGCATCAGGCCCGGCATTTCCTCTTCGGCCATGCGGATGCGGCGGCGGCCGAGGTCGGCGAGGGAATAGTCGCGGACCTTGAAGTCCTGCGAGGCGGTGTCTTTGGTGACGGCGTTCATGGTGGCGTAGCTCCGGATGGTTACGGGGGCGCCGTTGTACGGGAAACCGCGCCGAGCCTGGCCATCGGGGAACCCCTCCGGTCGCAGCGCCCCTCGGCGGGGGAGAACGATCACGGATTATATCTCGGAATGCGGATGATCAGATGACTACACGTTTTTCGGTACTCTCGGGGTTTCTCCCCTGGTAGAGAGACTGATGGAAGCCACACGCGACCCGGAATTCCTCCCGCACGACGGGCCCTTGCGCGAAGATGTGCGCCGGCTGGGCGCCCTGGTGGGCCAGATGCTGGCTGAACAGGGCGGGCAGGCCTTCTTCGAGCGGGTCGAGGCCGTACGCACCACGGCCATCCACCGCCGCCGCACGGGCGATGACGCGGGCGCCCTGGCCGAGAGCCTGACCGGCCTGGAGGCCAGGGATGCCGAATCGCTGGCCCGTGCCTTCGCCACCTATTTCCAGGCCGTGAACACCGCCGAGCGGGTGCACCGCATCCGCCGCCGCCGCGATTACCAGCGCGAGGGCGGCTCGCCGCAGCCCGAATCGCTGGCCGCCGTGGTCGGCCAGCTGAAGGCCGAGGGCGTCACCGCCGAGGAACTGGCCACCCTGCTGGGCAAGCTCGATGTCGAGCCCGTGTTCACGGCCCACCCGACCGAGGCCGTGCGCCGCTCGTTGCTGGAGAAGGAGCAGGAGATCGTCCGCGCGCTGGTCGACGAGTTCGACCCCACCCGCACGCCGCAGGAGCTACGCGACGACGACGCCCGCATACTCATGGCGCTGTCGGCGGGCTGGCAGACGGCCGAGGCCTCGCCGGTGCGGCCCAGCGTCTCCGACGAGTTCGACCACGTCGGGTTCTACATTTCGCGGCCGATCTACCGCGTGCTGCCGGCCTTGTATGAATCGCTGGAACAGGCGATTGCCGAGCACTACGGCGATGGCGTGAAGGTGCCCCGCGTGCTGCGCTTCGCTACCTGGGTGGGTGGCGACATGGACGGCAACCCCAACGTCAATGCCGACACCATCGCAGCCACGCTGTCCGCGCAGCGCGCGCTGGTGCTGGAGCGCTACGTGGAAGGCGTGAATGAGCTCGGCCGCCTGCTCAGCCAGACGAGCGACCGTGTCACGCTCGACGACAAGCTGTCGCGCCGCCTCGACGATTACCGCGAGCAACTGCCCGATGCCGCCGCGCGCATCCGCCCGCGCCACGCCGACATGCCGTATCGCGCGTTCCTCACCTTCGTCGCCGCGCGGCTGGATGCCACGCAACATGAAGGCGAGGCGGCGTACGCCTCGGCCAACGACTTCATCGACGACATCGCGCTGGTGGAAAAAAGCCTGCTGAACCACAGCGGCCGCCATGCCGGGGCCTACGCCGTGGGCCGGCTGCTGTGGCGTGCGCGTACGTTCGGCTTTCACCTCGCCCGCCTCGACGTGCGCCAGGATGCGCGCGTGCACGACGAGGCCCTGGGTGCGCTGCTCGACGACAGCGGCTGGGCCGATCGCGATGCCGAGTCGCGCGTGAAGGCCCTGCGCCCGTATGCGGCCGGCGAACGCAGCTTCGTCGCCGGCGAGGGCAACGATGCCGCGGGCATGCTGCGCGATGTGTTCGCGACGCTGGCCGATTCACGCAAGCGCTACGGCACCGAAGCCACGGGCCTCTACATCATCAGCATGGCCGAGACCGCGGCCGACGTACTCGCCGTGCTGGCCCTGGCGCGTCGCGGCGGCCTGCTGGAAGACGGCCGCGTGCCGCTCGACGTGGCGCCGCTGTTCGAGACCATCGACGACCTGAAGGGCGGGCCGGCCACACTGCAGGCGCTGCTTGACGACCCGGTGTACCGCGCGCACCTGAAAGCGCGCGGCGACCGCCAGTGGGTGATGCTGGGCTACTCCGACAGCGGCAAGGATGGCGGCACCGTCGCCTCGAAGTGGAGCCTGCAGCGTGCGCAGGTCGAGTTGCTGGAGGTGGCGCAGAAGGCGGGCATCCGCGTCGCGTTCTTCCACGGCCGCGGCGGCTCGGCCAGCCGCGGCGGTTCGCGCATCACGCCCGCGCTCATGGCTTCGCCGCGTGGTTCCGTCGGCGGCGTGCTGCGCGTGACGGAACAGGGTGAAGTCATCCACCGCAAGTACGGCATCCGCGCGCTGGCCGTGCGCAACATGGAACAGACGCTCGGCGCCGTCATGCGCGCATCGCTGCGCCCACGGGTGGCCGAGGTGCGCGAGGCGGGCTGGAAGGACGTGATGGTGCGGCTCTCCGACGAAAGCCGGAAGGCCTACCGCGCGTTCGTTGACATGGATGGGTTCGTCGAGTATTTCCGTGGCGCCACGCCCATCGACGTGATCGAACGCATGACCCTCGGATCGCGCCCGGCGCGACGCCGCAGCATGAAGGGCGTGGAGGACCTGCGCGCCATCCCGTGGGTGTTCTCGTGGACGCAATGCCGCGCGGTGCTCACCGGCTGGTATGGCCTGGGCGGCGCGCTCGAGGCGGTGGCCAGGGAATGCGGCGAGGAAACCCTGTCGCGCATGGCGCATGAGTGGCCGTTCTTCGCCACCATGCTCGACGACGTGGAGATGGTGCTGGCGAAGGCCGATATCGGCATCGCCGAGGCCTTCTCCGAGCTGGCAGGGCCGCTGCACGAACGGTTCTTCCCGAAGGTACGCGAGGAGTTCGAGCGCACGGTGCACTGGGTGCTGAAGCTGAAGGGTGCCACCGAGCTGCTCCAGCGCGAGCCGCGCCTGGCCACTTCGATCCGCCTGCGCAACCCGTACGTGGACCCGATGAGCCTGCTCCAGGTCGACCTGCTGAAGCGCTGGCGCGCCACCGGCGGCAAGGACGATGCCCTGCTGAACGCCCTGGTCGCTTGCGTCAACGGCGTCTCACAGGGGCTTCAGAATACGGGCTAGCCCTAAAGCTGGCTCGAAGCCTGCCGAATTAGGGCGGTGCAAGGCCCGCGTGCCGCGCGGGCCTGTCCCCCCATTGCAGGTTACCCATCATGAAGAACACCCTCGGTCGCGCCCGTTGGCGCGGCCTCAGCGTGGGCGCGCGCCTCACGTTGCTCGTCGTCGCCATCGTCTCGCTGGGCATCGCCGCCCTCACCGTGCTGGTCACCACGCTCGTCTCACGCGAGCTGGAGACCCGGGCGCGCGACGACCTGGCCCGGGGCAACCACGCCATCATCGCCATGGTGAACACGTTCAGCGGTGCGCTGCTGGCCGAATCCGACCGCTTCCTTGCCGTCTTCGAGACCTACTTCCCGGCCGACAGGCTGGCCACCGACGAGAAGCACCGCGTGACCATGGGGGATCGCACGGTGCCGACGATGTCGCTAGCGGGCAAGGCGATCAATAACGACTTCGCGCTCGTGGATGAGTTCTCCGACCGCGCGCACGTCGTGGCCACGCTGTTCGTGCGCGATGGCCAGGATTTCATCCGCGTCACCACCTCGCTGAAGAAGCAGGATGGTTCCCGTGCCGTGGGCACGTCGATCGACCATGCCCACCCGGCGTTCCCGCTGCTGCTGGCCGGCAAGGGCTACGGTGGCCCGGCCGTGTTGTTCGGCAAGCCGTACATCACGCGCTACGAGCCCGTGCGTGACGCCGGTGGCCAGGTCATCGGCGCGTGGTTCGTCGGCGTCGAGATCACCCAGGAGATGGCGGCGCTGCAGGCGCAGATCTCGTCCATCCGCATCGGTGAGACCGGGCATTACTCGGTGATCGACGCGGCGGCGGGCAAGCGTTACGGCTCGTACATCGTCGACCCCGCGCTGGCCGATGACGCGGCGAAAGCCGACGGCGCGGCGCTGAAGGCGCTCGGCACCGATGGCAAGCCGGTGTTCGGCCCCATGCTGCAAGCGGGGAAAGGCGAGGCGCGTTACCGCGTGGCGGTGGGGGACCGCGACGTGGAGCGCCTGGCCGTGTTCGACACCGACCCGTCGTGGCACTGGATGGTGGCAGGCACCGTCGACACGGCAGAGCTTTACGCCCCCGTGCGCCACCTGCGCAACGTGGCCATCGGCAGCAGCCTCGTGATCGTGGGCGTATTGTGCGTGTTGCTGTTCATCGCCATCCGGGTGCGCATCACGCGGCCGCTGTCGTCCGCCGTGCAGGCAGCCAGCCGCATGGCCGCCGGCGACCTTACCGCGCGGCTGGCTTCCACCCGCGGCGACGAGATCGGCCAGCTCATGAACGCGATCGACGGCATCGGCGATGGCGTGGGTAGCATCGCCGAATCGGTGCGCCGTGCCACGGCGAGCATGACGGGCAGCACATCGGAGATCGCGGCCGGCAATACCGACTTGTCGATGCGCACCGAGCGCCAGGCGGCGGAACTGCAGATGACCGCCGCCAGCCTCGACCTGCTCACCCGCACCGTGCGCGATAACGCAGGCCACGCGGCACGCGCGAGCGCGCTGGCCGAAGGGGCCAGCGTGGCCGTGCAGCAGGAGGCCAGCGCGATGGCCGACGCCGTGGCATCGATGAACGGCATCCAGGCCTCGGCACAGCGCATCGTCGATGTCGTTGGCATCATCAATGGCATCGCGTTCCAGACCAATATCCTGGCGCTGAACGCGGCCGTGGAAGCGGCACGCGCGGGCGAGCAGGGCAAGGGCTTCGCGGTGGTGGCGGAAGAAGTGCGCAACCTCGCGCAGCGCAGCGCCAAGGCGTCGAAGGAAATCGAACAGCTCATCACCGCATCGGTGGAGCAGGTGGATGTCGGCCACGGCCTTGTCACGGACGCGGGGCGGAACATGCACGCCGTCATCGGCCGCATCCGCGACGTGGCGGGCCTGATGGGCGAGATCAGCCGCGCCTCCTCGGAGCAGAGCGAGCAGATCGGCCGCATCAACCACGCCGTGGCCCGGATGGACGACTCCACGCAGCAGAATTCGGCGCTGGTGGAAGAAGCCGCCGCGGCGGCGAAGAGCCTGGAAGGGCAGGCGGCGGCGCTGGCGCGCGTGGTTGAAGCGTTCCGCCTGTAACGCCGGCGCGCTTCACTGTAGGAGCCCACGCGTGGGCGACATCTTTTCGCGAAACGGCCACAGGCCCTGTTCCGCCATCGCGAAAGCTGTCGCCCGCAAGCGGGCTCCTACAGGGGACGAGGCTCTTTACTTCAACCTTCGAGTTCTTCCCACCGCGCGAACGCGGCGTCGAGTTCGGCCTGCAGTTTCGCCAGCTCGTCGTTGCCGCGGGTGATGGCGGCGGCATCCTGCTGGTAGTACTTCGGGTCGTTCATGGCCTCGGTGCGCTTCGCGATCTCGGTCTCGAGCTGCTCGAGCTTCGCCGGCAGCAGTTCGAGTTCGCGCTGGTCCTTGAACGAGAGCTTCTTCCTGGCCGGCGCGGCGGTTGGTGCCACCGCGGGCGTGGGTGCGGGCGCGGGTGCCGCGCTGGCCTTCGCCGCCGCCTTGGCCGCGGCGACGATCGGCTTCTGGCGCAGCCAGTCGCTGTAGCCGCCGATGTATTCGCCGATCTCGCCGCCGCCTTCGAGCACCAGCGTGCTGGTGACCACGTTGTCGATGAAGTCGCGGTCGTGCGACACGAGCAGCAGCGTGCCGGTGTATTCGCCCAGCAGTTCTTCGAGCAGCTCGAGTGTTTCCACGTCGAGGTCGTTGGTGGGTTCGTCCATCACCAGCAGGTTCGACGGCTGCGCGAACAGCTTGGCCAGCAGCAGGCGGTTGCGCTCGCCGCCGGAGAGGCGGGTGATGGGCGCGCGGGCGCGCTCGGGCGAGAACAGGAAATCCTGCAGGTAGCCGATGATGTGCTTGCGCTGGCCGTTGAGCTCGATGTATTCGCGGCCCTCGGCCACGTTGTCGAGCGCGTTCATCCGGTCGTCCAGCGCGATGCGGTGCTGGTCGAAGTAAGCGGTTTCCAGCCCCGTGCCGAGCACCACGGTGCCCTGCTGCGGGGCAAGCTGGCCCAGCATGATCTTCAGCAGCGTGGACTTGCCCGCGCCATTGGGGCCCATGATGCCCACGCGATCGCCGCGCATGATGGTGGTCGAGAAATCGTGGATGAGCGTGCGGCCGTCGTAGGCCTGGGTCACGCCCTTCACGTCGACCACCTTGCGGCCGGACGCCTGCGCGTTGGCCATGGTCATCTTCGCGTTGCCCTGGCCCTCGCGGCGCTGCGAGCGCTCGTTGCGCATGGCCTTGAGCGCGCGCACGCGGCCTTCGTTGCGCGTGCGGCGGGCCTTGATGCCCTGGCGGATCCACACTTCTTCCTGCGCCAGCTTGCGGTCGAAATGCGCGTTGGCCTGGGCCTCGGCGTGCAGGCGCTCCTCGCGCCGGCGCAGGTAGTTGTCGTAATCGCCGGGCCAGCTGGTGACCTGGCCGCGATCGATCTCGACGATGCGCGTGGCCAGCGAGCGCAGGAAGCTGCGGTCGTGGGTGATGAACACGATGGCGCCGGCGAAGCTCTTGAGGAAGCCCTCGAGCCACGCGATGGCCTCGATATCGAGGTGGTTGGTGGGCTCGTCGAGCAGCAGCAGGTTGGGGTCGCGCACCAGCGCCTGGCCCAGCAGCACGCGGCGCTTCATGCCGCCGGAGAGGTCGGCGAAATCGGTATGGCCGGGCAGTTCCAGCCGTTCGATGACGTTCTCGACGCGCGCATCGAGATCCCACGCGTTGTGCGCTTCGATCTGCGCCTGGACATCGCCCAGGGCATCCATGTCGCCCTCGTCGAGCAGGTGGTGGTAGCGGGCCAGCAGGTGGCCCAGCTCGCCCAGGCCCTCGGCCACGACATCGAACACGGTGCCGGCGGTGTCCTGCGGCACCTCCTGGGTGAGCCGCGCCACGCGCGTGCCGCCCTGCAGCCGGATTTCGCCATCGTCGCCCTTCAGTTCGCCCGCGATGAGCTTCATCAGCGTGGACTTGCCAGCGCCGTTGCGGCCGACGATGCAGACGCGCTCGCCCAGGTCGAGCGAAAGATCGACCTGTTCAAGCAAGAGGGGCCCGCCGACGCTGTAGTCGAGGCCAAGGATCTGGATAAGGGACATCCGGGCATTTTACCCGGGTTTGGCCGTTCCGGCGCCCTTTATGTTGTGTGGGAGCATGTTGTGTGGGAGCGCGCTTGCGCGCGATCGCGCGCAAGCGCGCTCCCACAAGGGGCAGGGGTGCTAGAGCGTGTCGAGGCGGTATCGGGTCAGCTGGCGGTACACCTCGCCTGGCCGCAGGATGCCCAGTTCGGCGTCATCGGTGTTCACCACGTCCGGGAACGCCTGCGCCTCGAGCGCGAACCCCGCGAAGGCGCCATAGGGGTGCCCCTGGCGATCGAGCTGCCCGGCCAGCTTCTGGCCGCTGTAGAACTGCAGGCCGGGCCGGTCGGTTTCCACGGTGAGCCGCCGGCCGCTCGAGGGCTCGGCCACGACGGCGACGACGCGTGGCGCCGCGCCGACCGCCCCGCGCGGCACGTAGCAGTGGTCGAAGCCACCGGCCACGCGCAGTTGTGGATCGGGCCAGTACAGCCGCGAGCCGATGGGCGCGGGCTCGCGGAAATCGAAGGCGGTGCCGGAGACATGCTGGCGGCCCGTTGGGATGGCCGTGGCATCGGTGGCAAGGAATTCGTCGGCGTCGATGCGGATGACGTGGTCGCGGATATCGTCGCGGCGGTCGTTGAGGTTGAAGTACGGGTGCGCGGTGAGGTTCAGTGGCGTGGGCGCATCCGCGGTGGCCTCATAGGCAAGCGCCAGGGTGCCGTCGTCTCCCAGGGCCACGCGCAGCTGCACGCGCACGTCGCCAGGGAAACCGCCGTCGCCCTCCGGTGAGGCCAGGCGAAGCAGCAGCGCCTCGCCGTCGCGCTCCACGTCCCACCGGCGGTGGTGGAAACCCTCGTGGCCGCCATGCAGGTGGTTGTCGCCGTCGTTGCGGTCCACTTTGTGCCCGATGCCGTCGAGCTGGAAGCGCCCCCCGCGGATGCGGTTGGCCCAGCGCCCGACGATGCCGCCCATGTACGCGGTGGCGGCGAGGTACGCCGCGGCATCGGCGTGGCCCAGCAGCACGTCGCCCACGCTCCCCTGGCGGTCGGGCGCCTGCCACGAGAGCAGGGTGCCCCCCAGGTCGGTGATGTCGACGCGGGCACCGGCGGCGTTGCGCAGGGTCCAGCGGTGGAGGGGGCGGCCGTCGGGCAGCTGGCCCCAGGCGGTGGGTTCGGAGATGGGCATCAGGAAGCCGTGGTGGCGCGGTGGCGTTCGAGGTATTGGCGCGGCGTGCAGTCGTACTCGCGGCGGAACACCGCGTAGAGGTAAGGCAGCGACGTGAAGCCGCAGCGCACGGCGATATCCGCCAGCGTGGCTTCGCCGCCGAGGATGAGTTCGCAGGCCGTGTCGAGCTTGTGCTTCAGGATGGCCTGGTGCACGGTCTGCTTCAGTTCGCGCTTGAAGTGTTCCTCGAGCACGGTGCGCGAGACGCCGACGTAATCGGCCACCTGCTCGGTCTTGATCCCCAGGCAGCCGTACTGGCGGATGTAATGGCTGGCGCGCATCACGTGCGGGCTGCGCAGCGGCTGGAACTTGCTCGACACCTGCACGTTGATGCCCACGGGCGGCACGACGATGCGCGTGCTGGCGCAATCCATGCCGCGCAGCATCTGGTGGAGCACGTGCGCGGCCGTGCGGCCCATTTCCTCCGCCCCCTGGATCACCGAGGTGAGCGGGATGCGGTTCAGCAACTGCGCCATGGGGTCGTTGTCGATGCCGACGATGGCCACCTGTTCCGGCACGGCGATGCCACCGATGACGCAGGCCTGCAGCAACTGGCGTGCGCGGGCATCGGTGACCGCGATGAGGCCGATGGGCTTGGGCAGGCCGGCCAGCCAGGCGACGAGGTGCTCCACCGCCTCGCCCCAGCCGCCGGCGGTGGTGGGCGAACCCTGGTAGACCAGGCCTTCGACCTTCTCCGCCGCCACGATGCCGCGGAACGCGTGCTCGCGCTCCTGCGCCCAGCGGCTGCCCGGCAGCTCGGGGATGCTGTACAGCGCGAAGCGCGCCAGGCCCTGCTCGATCAGGTGGTCGTAGGCAAGCCGCACCAGCTTCGCGTTATCGGTGGCGATGTAGGGCACGGCGGCCGGGTAGCGCGTGGCATCGTGGTACGAGCCACCAACCGCCACGACCGGGATGCTTAGCTCGCGCAGCGCCGCCTCGGTTTCGGGGTCGTCGAAGTCGGCGATGACGCCGTCGCCCCGGAAAAGGTGGATGTCACGCATGCGGCTGCGGAAATCCTCCTCGAGGAAGAGATCCCATTCCACGCGGGTACTGTTGAGGTATTGCCCAATGCCCGCGATGACCTGGCGGTCATAGACCTTGTTGGCATTGAACAGCAGTGCGATGCGATGCGGTGCCATGGACCAGGGAAACTAGCAGGGAACGGCGGTTTAGGCCATGACGCGTCGCGGCAGGAAAAAGGGCAGGAGGGGCGCCTGAAATCGCAATTGCACCGCGTGCCCCCGCTGGTGAGCATCGTTGGGATTCGTCCCCACGTTCGTCAAGGAATCGTTATGTCGTATTTCTCGAGCATCCCGAAGATCGCCTACGAAGGCCCGGGATCCGACAACCCGCTGGCATTCCACCATTACGACGCCAGCCGCACGCTGCTGGGCAAGACCATGGCCGAGCACCTTCGCCTGGCGGTGTGTTACTGGCACACGTTCGTCTGGCCGGGTTCGGATGTGTTCGGCGCGGGCACGTTCGAGCGGCCGTGGCAGCAGGCGGGGGAGCCGATGGCGAAGGCCCGCGAGAAAGCCGATGCGGCATTCGATTTCTTCACCCGCCTGGGCGTGCCGTTCTACACCTTCCACGACACCGACGTGGCCCCCGAGGGCAACAGCCTCGCCGACTATCGCACCAATTTCGGCGCCATGGTCGATGTGCTCGAACGCAAGCAGGCCGAGACCGGCATGAAGCTGCTCTGGGGCACCGCCAACGTGTTCAGCCACCCGCGCTACGCGGCAGGCGCCGCGACCAACCCGCAGCCCGAGGTGTTCGCGTACGCGGCCACGCAGGTGCGGCACGCCATGGAGGCCACGCACCGCCTGGGCGGTGCCAACTACGTGCTGTGGGGCGGCCGCGAAGGCTACGACACGCTGCTCAACACCGACCTGAAGCGCGAGCGCCGGCAGTTGGGCCGCTTCTTCCAGATGGTGGTGGAACACAAGCACAAGCTCGGCTTCAAGGGCACCATCCTCATCGAGCCCAAGCCGCAAGAGCCCACCAAGCACCAGTATGATTACGACACCGCCACGGTGTATGGCTTCCTCAAGGATTTCGGGCTGGAGAACGAGGTAAAGACCAACCTCGAGGCCAACCACGCCACGCTGGCCGGCCATTCGTTCCAGCACGAGGTCGCCACGTCCATCGCACTGGGCCTTTTCGGCTCCATCGATGCCAACCGCGGCGATCCGCAGAATGGCTGGGATACCGACCAGTTCCCCAACAGCGTCGAGGAAATGACCCTGGTCACTTACGAGATCCTCAAGGCTGGCGGTTTCACCACGGGTGGGTTCAACTTCGACACCAAGGTGCGCCGGCAGAGCCACGACGCGGCCGATCTGTTCCACGGCCACATCGGCGCCATCGATACGCTGGCACTGGGCCTCGAGCGCGCGGTGAAGATGCTGGAGAACGATACGCTGGCCGAGATGAAGGCGCGGCGCTACGCGGGCTGGGATGCCGAGTTTGGTGCGAAGGTCATGGACGGTGGCTTCACGCTGGCTTCGCTATCCGACGAGGCTATCGCGCGTGGCCTGCAGCCGCGGCACGCCTCGGGCCAGCAGGAGTTGCTCGAAAACATCGTCAACCGCTATATCTATGGGTGATATGGAACCTGACATGGACGCTTCGGCACGTTTGTACCTCGGCATCGACCTGGGCACGTCCTCGGTCAAGGCCGTGCTTATCGACGCACGGGGCGAGGTGCGTGCCAGCGCGTCGAGCCCGCTCACCGTGCAGCACCCACGGCCGCGCTGGTCGGAGCAGGATCCCGCGGCGTGGTGGGCCGCGACCGAAGCCGCGGTGGCGCAGGTGCTGCAGGGGCAGGAGGCACGCCGCGTCGCCGCCATCGGCCTTTCGGGGCAGATGCATGGCGCCACGCTGCTCGATGACGCCGACCAGGTTTTGCGCCCGGCCATCCTGTGGAACGACGGCCGCTCCGACGTGGAATGCGCCGAGCTGGAAAAGGTGCCCGGCTTCCGCGAGGTCACGGGCAACCTGGCCATGCCGGGCTTCACGGCGCCGAAGCTCGCCTGGGTGCGCCGGCACGAGCCCGACGTGTTCGCCCGCATCGCGAAAGTGCTGCTGCCGAAGGATTACCTCCGCTTCCGCCTCACCGGCGCATTCATGACCGACGCCTCCGACGCGGCCGGCACGCTGTGGCTCGATGTCCGCAAGCGTGCGTGGAGCGACGCCATGCTGGCGGCCACCGGCCTCACGCGCGCGCACATGCCCGAGGTATTCGAGGGCAGCCAGCCGGCGGGCCGGTTGAGTGGCGAACTGGCGCGGCGTTGGGGCATGGATACCGTGCCCGTCGCCGCGGGCGGGGGCGACAATGCCGCAGGTGCCGTGGGCGTGGGCATCGTGCGCGCGGGCCACGCCATGCTGTCGCTGGGCACGTCGGGCGTGTACTTCGCCGTCTCCGATGGTTTCAAAGCCAGCCCCGAGACGGCCGTGCACAGTTTCTGCCATGCCTTGCCGGGCACCTGGCACCTCATGTCGGTGATGTTGAACGCCGCCAGCTGCCTGGATTTCACGGCACGCCTTACCGGCTACGATGATGTCGCCACGCTGCTGGCCGATGCCGAAGAGGCCGGGCTGCGCGAGGGTGGTCCCTTGTTCCTTCCCTACCTCACCGGTGAGCGCACGCCGCACAACGATCCGCATGCCCGCGGCTCGTTCACCCACCTGGGCCCCGACACCACGCGCGCCGACCTGGCCAACGCCACGCTCGAGGGCGTGGGCCTTGGCCTGCTCGATGGCCTGCTCGCGGTCGAGGGCACGGGCGTGGTCGCCGACGAGATCACCGTGATCGGCGGTGGCTCGCGCAGCGCGTACTGGACACAGATGCTTGCCGACATCCTCGGCAAGCGGCTTGTGCTGCGCGCCGGCGGCGAGGTGGGGCCCGCCCTGGGCGCCGCGCGCCTGGCCCGCCTGGCGGTGGAACCCACGGCTTCGCTCGACGAGGTGTGCCCCATGCCCGCCGTCACTGCCGTACGTGAGCCCGATGCAGCGCGTCATGCTTATTTCCTGCAAACGCGCCACCCTTTGTTCCGCCGTGCTTACGAACAGCTCAAGCCACTGTATACCGACGCCGCCCGAGGCGACGCTTTCCGCCCGTCCTGAGGGCGATTCCATACGATGGAGAACAGCATGAAGCAGAAGGCCCTACACACGTTGTTGGCCATGTCCATGGTCGCCGCCGGCGTCTTCGCGCCGCAGGCGCACGCGAGCAAGGAAAAGCCCGTCATCGGCTTCTCCATCGACGACCTCCGCGTCGAGCGCTGGACGCGCGACCGCGATTACTTCAAGGCCGCGGCCGAGGCCAAGGGCGCGACGGTGTCGGTGCAGTCCGCCGACGCCAACGAGCAGAAGCAAATCCAGCAGATCGAAAACCTCATCTCGCGCAAGGTCGATGTCATCGTCATCGTGCCGTTCAACGCGAAGACGCTTACCACCGTGGTGGCGGAGGCGAAGAAAGCCGGCATCAGGGTCATCTCGTACGATCGCCTCATCCTCAACGCCGATGTCGACGCCTATATCTCGTTCGATAACGAGAAGGTGGGCGAGATGCAGGCCAAGGGCGTGGTCGACGCCACCGGCGGCAAGGGCAATTACTTTCTGCTCGGCGGCGCGCCTACCGACAACAACGCCAAGATCCTGCGCCAGGGCCAGATGAAGATCCTCGACCCGCTGGTGAAGAGCGGCGCGGTCAAGATCGTCGGCCAGCAGTGGACCGACGAGTGGCTGGCCTCGAAGGCGCAGTCGATCATCGAGAACGCGCTCACCGCCAACAAGAACAACATCCAGGGCATCGTGGCATCCAACGATGGCACGGCCGGTGGCGCCGTCGCCGCCCTCAACGGCCAGAAGCTGGCCGGCAAGGTGGCGGTCTCGGGCCAGGATGCCGACCTGGCGGGCGTGAAGCGCATCAAGGCCGGCACGCAGACCATGACGGTGTACAAGCCGATCAAGACCATCGCCACCGACGCCGCGGAGCTCGCCGTGCAGTTCGCCAAGGGCGAGACGCCGAAGTTCACTTCGAAGATGAACAATGGCACCAAGGATGTCGACACCATCCTCCTCACGCCCACCCTGCTCACCAAGCAGAACGTCGACCTGGTGGTGAAGGATGGCTTCTACACCCAGGCGCAGGTGGGCAACTGACGCGGTGCGCTTAAGGTGGGAGCGCGCTTGCGCGCGATCGCGCGCAAGCGCGCTCCCACATGGCCACAGTCTCAACAGTCCGATGAAAGGTCCACGCGGTGAGCGAATACCTGTTCGAGATGCGCGATATCGTCAAGGAATTTTCCGGCGTGCGCGCGCTCAATGGCATCAACCTGGCCGTGCGGCCGGGTGAATGCGTGGGCCTGTGCGGCGAGAACGGCGCCGGCAAGTCCACGCTCATGAAGGTGCTTTCCGGCGTGTACCCCTACGGTACGTGGCAAGGCGAGATCACCTTCGACGGCAAGCCGCTGAAGGCGCATTCGGTACGCGACAGCGAAGACGCCGGCATCGTCATCATCCACCAGGAACTGATGCTGGTGCCGCAGCTTTCCGTGGCCGAGAACATCTTCCTCGGCAACGAGATCACGAAATTCGGCGGCGTCATGGATTACGACGCCATGTATGCGAAGGCGGAAGCCCTGCTGGCCCGCCTGCACCTCAAGGACGTGAACGTGGCCGCGCCGGTCATGAACTACGGTGGCGGCTACCAGCAGCTGTTCGAGATCGCCAAGGCGCTCGTCAAGAACGCCCGCCTGCTCATCCTCGACGAGCCCTCGTCGTCGCTGACCTCCGCGGAAACCGACACGCTGCTCTCCATCATCGAGGAGCTCAAGCGCGACGGCGTGGCGTGCGTGTACATCTCGCACAAGCTCGATGAAGTGGCCCGTGTCTGCGATACGGTCACGGTCATCCGCGACGGCAAGCACATCGTCACCAGGCCGATGGGCGAGATGACCACGCACACCATCATCACCGCCATGGTGGGGCGCGATATCGAAAACCAGTTCCCCAAGGTGGAGCACGAGATCGGCGAGGTCATCTTCGAGGCGAAGCACGTCACCTGCTGGGATGTCGCCAACCCCAACCGCAAGCGCGTGGACGACATCTCGTTCCAGGTGCGCCGCGGCGAGATCCTCGGCATCGCCGGGCTCGTGGGCGCCGGCCGCACCGAGCTGGTGTCGGCCATCTTCGGTGCCTACCCGGGGCGCAGCGAGGCGCAGCTTTTCCTCGAAGGCAGGCCCATCAGGGTGAAGAACCCCGAGCAGGCGATCAAGGCGGGGCTTTCGCTGGTGCCGGAGGACCGCAAGCGCCAGGGCATCGTGCCGTTGCTGGGCGTGGGCGACAACATCACCCTGGCCACGCTCTCGCACTACGCGCACGCGGGCCAGATCGATCGCCAGGCCGAGATGCAGGTGGTGGATGCCGAGATCAAACGGCTGCGCGTGAAGACGGCCAGCCCCGAACTCGCCATCCAGGGGCTCTCGGGCGGCAACCAGCAGAAGGCCGTGCTGACCAAGATGCTGCTGCCGCAGCCGAAGGTGCTGATCCTCGACGAGCCCACCCGCGGCGTCGATGTTGGCTCCAAGTACGACATCTACAAGCTGATGTTCGACCTGGCCGCCAAGGGCGTGGCCATCATCATGGTCTCGTCCGAGATGCCCGAGGTGCTGGGCGTCAGCGACCGCGTCCTCGTCGTGGGCGAGGGCAGGCTGCGCGGCGATTTCAAGAACGCCGGCCTCACCCAGGAGCAGGTGCTCGCGGCGGCCATCTCGCACGCCGCCGAGGGCCCCGCGCACGCGGCCTGACCCCCTTACCGCTTTTCCACGCGCCACCACGGAAACCCGTCGATGCAAGGCCAGAAAATCCAGCAACTCTTCGTCCGCTACAAGATCCTGGCGCTGCTTATCGCGGTCGCCCTCATCTGGGTCTTCTTCCACGTGAAGACCGACCAGGCCTTCATCACGCCGAACAACCTTTCCAACCTGTTCCGCCAGATGGCCATCACCGGCATGCTCGCGTGCGGCATGGTGTTCATCATCATCGCGGGCGAGATCGACCTGTCGATCGGCTCGCAGCTCGGGTTGCTGGGCGGCGTCGCCGCCATCCTCACGGTGAACCTGGGCTGGGGCACGTGGCCGTCCATCGGCGCCGTGCTGCTGCTTGGCCTGCTGATCGGTGCGTTCAACGGCTTCGTCGTCACGAAGATGCGCGTGCCTTCGTTCATCGTGGGCCTGGGCGGCATGCTCGCGTTCCGTGGCATCGTGCTCTACATCACCGGCAGCGCCACCATCGCGCCGGCGCCCGACGACCTTGTCCAGCTCGGCCAGGGCTTCGTTCCCGTGGCGCTATCGCGCTGGATCGGCGGCATCATCTTCCTGGTCATGGTCGGCCTCACCGCCCGCCGCCGCATGCGCCGCGCCAGGCTGGGGCTGCAGCAGGTGGCTCTGTGGATGGACGTGGCCCGCCTCGTCATCATCGGCGCGGTGATCTTCGGCTTCATCCGCATGCTCAATGACGCCAACGGCATCCCCATCCCGGTGATGATCCTGCTGGCGCTGCTGGCCGTGTTCACCTATGTCTCGACGCAGACCGTCTTCGGCCGGCACATCTACGCGGTAGGCGGCAACATGGAGGCGACGCGCCTCTCCGGCGTGAACGTGGGCCGCGTGAAGCTGGTGGTGTTCGCGCTCATGGGCCTCATGTGCGCCTTCGCCGGCATCATCACGGTGGCCCGCACGGGCTCCGGTTCCCCCTCGGCCGGTACCGGCGGCGAGCTCGATGCCATCTCGGCCTGCTTCATCGGCGGCACCTCGATGCGTGGCGGCTCGGGCACGGTCTACGGCGCGCTCATCGGTGCGCTGGTCATGGCCAGCCTCGACAGCGGCATGCAGCTCATGGACGTCGACAACTCGTGGCAGATGATCATCAAGGGCGTGATCCTCGTGCTGGCCGTGTGGGTCGACGTGCTCTCGGGCTCAAACCGCAACGCATGATCAAAATTGTGGGAGCGCGCTTGCGCGCGATGGGCCTTACGGCAACCCCCATCGCGCGCAAGCGCGCTCCCACAGTTCTTTAAGTTGCCATGGTTTCTTTATTTGGTCGGCAGCGCCTTGGCCATTTTCAGATGCTGCCTGATTGTCGGCAGCGTCTTGTTAGCGAAATCCTTCATCGCCGGGTTCGAGCCTTTCTCGGCTTCGACCTCGAACATGGCCACGGCCTTCTCATGGCCAGCCACCATCGTCTTGGCGTACTGGCGATCGAACTCCTTCCCGTTGAGCAGCTTCAGGGCGTCCATGTCCTTGCTGGCATCCGGCGTCGGCTCGGTGGCGGTGGAATACCCCTTGTCGCCGTTACGCAGGCCCTCCAGCGTTTCGTTGGCCTTGGTGTGGTCGTCCACCATCTTTTGCGCGAACTGCTTCACCTTGGCGGACGAGGCCTGCTTCAGCGCGAGCTGGCTGAGCTGCACCTCGCTGATGTTGGCGGCGGTGGCGTTCTGGTAGAACGCGGCATCGGTAGGCGTGCCGCCCTGGCTGTCTTTCTCCTGCGCCTGGGCGAACGCGGTGAGGGGCAGGGTAGCGGCGAGGCTGGCTGCGAGCAGAAGGCGGGGGAGGCGGAATGCCATGGCGTTGTCTCCGTATGGGGCGGCCTCTGGTGTCGCATCCCGTCGATGAAACCGCCGTGACCCTGGCGGGTAGGCAAACAAAACGGGCGCCCCAAAGGGCGCCCGTTTTTTTGCCTGCCTGTGGGAGCGCGCTTGCGCGCGATGCGGTCTGCGGCGACCCCCCATCGCGCGCAAGCGCGCTCCTACATGGCTTATTTGCGGGGCTTGCCGCCCAGGCCGGCGGCGTCGCGGAGCAGCTCGGCGCGGTCGGTCTTTTCCCACGAGAACGCGGTGTAGGTGCTGCCATCGGCGCCCTTCACTTCGTACGGCTTGCGGCCGAAGTGGCCGTACGAGGCCGTCGGCTGGTAGATCGGGTGCACCAGGTCGAGCATCTGCAGGATGCCGTACGGGCGCAGGTCGAAGTGCTTACGGACCAGCTTCTCGATCTTGTCGTCCGGGATCTTGCCGGTGCCGAACGTGGTGACCGAGATGGAGGTGGGCTCGGCCACGCCGATGGCGTAGCTGACCTGGATCTCGCAGCGGTCGGCCAGGCCGGCGGCGACGATGTTCTTGGCCACGTAGCGCGCGGCGTAGGCGGCCGAGCGGTCGACCTTCGACGGATCCTTGCCCGAGAACGCGCCACCACCGTGGCGGGCCCAGCCGCCGTAGGTGTCGACGATGATCTTGCGGCCGGTGAGGCCGCAATCGCCCACCGGGCCACCGATGACGAACTTGCCCGTCGGGTTGATGTGGAACTTGGTGTCCTTGTGCAGGAGCTTGGTCGGCAGCACCGGCTTGAGGATGTGCTCACGCACGGCTTCGACCAGGTCCTTCTGCTTCACGCCCGGGTCGTGCTGGGTGGAGAGCACGACGGCGTCGATGGCGACGGCTTCGCCGGCCTCGTTGTAGCGCAGCGTGACCTGGCTCTTCGCATCCGGGCGCAGCCACGGCAGCGGCGAGTTCTTCTTCTTGCGGACCTTGGCCTGCTGTTCCACCAGACGGTGGCTCAGGTGGATGGCGGCCGGCATGAACTCGGCGGTCTCGTTGGTGGCGTAGCCGAACATCAGGCCCTGGTCGCCCGCGCCCTGTTCTTCCGGCTTCTTGCGGTCGACGCCCTGGTTGATGTCGGGCGACTGCTTGCCGATAAGGTTCAGCACGCCGCAGGTGGCGCCGTCGAAGCCGACATCGGACGAGTTGTAGCCGATATCGAGGATCACCTTGCGGGTGAGGGCCTCGAGGTCGATCCACGCGCTGGTGGTGATCTCGCCCGCGACGATGGCCACGCCGGTCTTCACCAGCGTTTCGCAGGCCACGCGAGCGCGGGGATCCTGCGCCAGGATGGCGTCGAGGACGGCGTCGGAGATCTGGTCGGCGATTTTGTCCGGATGGCCTTCGGAGACCGACTCGGAGGTGAAGAGATAGCTGCTCATCGCGGGTATATATCCTTCTTTACGGATAAAGAGATAAAAGGGCGCGCCATGATACACGCACCGACGACCGATTGCAGCGGCAAGGGTACCCCCGGGAGGTGACGATTGCATGGTGGTTCAGCTGTTAAGTCGCCTCGGCGAGCCGGGCGCGAGCCGCCCGGGCCACCGCCACCATGCCTCTCAGCGCCTCACCCACCTCCTTCCACCCCCGGGTCTTCAGCCCGCAATCCGGGTTGATCCACAGCTGCCCCGGCGCCAGCACCTGGAGCGCGCGGGCGACCAGCTCGGCCATTTCCGCCTCGGCGGGTACCCGTGGTGAGTGGATGTCGTACACCCCGGGGCCGATGCCGTTGTGGTACTGGAACCGGGTGAAGGCGTCCAGCAGCTCCATCCGCGAGCGGCTGGTCTCGATTGAAATGACATCCGCGTCCATGGCGGCCACGGCCTCGATGATGTCGTTGAACTCCGAGTAGCACATGTGGGTGTGCACCTGCGTGGCGTCGCTGGTGCCGCCCGCGGTGATGCGGAAGGCGTCCACGGCCCAGTCGAGGTAGGCCTGCCAGTCGGCGCGGCGCAGCGGCAGGCCTTCGCGAAGGGCCGGCTCGTCCACCTGCACGATGCCGATGCCGGCGCGCTCCAGGTCGTGCACCTCGTCGCGCAGGGCCAGGGCGATCTGCCGGCACACCTCGGCACGCGGCAGGTCGTCGCGCACGAACGACCACTGCAGCATCGTCACCGGCCCGGTGAGCATGCCCTTCATGGGCCGCTGCGTGAGCGACTGGGCGTAGCGGGTCCATGCCACGGTCATGGCGGCCGGGCGCGCCACGTCGCCATAGATGATCGGCGGCTTGACGCAGCGCGAGCCGTAGCTTTGCACCCAGCCGTTCTTCGTGAACGCGTAACCATCGAGCTGCTCGCCGAAGTACTCGACCATGTCGTTGCGTTCGGGCTCGCCGTGCACGAGCACGTCGAGGCCGGCCTCTTCCTGGAAGCGCACGGCCCGGCGCACCTCTTCGCGCAACAGCGCGTCGTACTCGGCATCGCCGAGCTTGCCGGCGCGGTGCGCGGCACGGGCGCTGCGCAGTTCGTGGGTCTGCGGGAACGAACCGATCGTGGTGGTCGGTAGCGGAGGCAAGCCGAAGCGTTCGCGCTGCACGGCCGCGCGGTGGGCATAGCCCGAGCGGCGCTGGCTGGATTGCGGCGTGAGGCCGCGGACGCGGGCGCGCACGTCGGGCCGCACCACGTCCGCCGAGGCAAGGCGCGCCGCGACGACCTCGTGCTGGCGGGTGAGCGCGGCGGTGGCATCCCGCGCGCCGCGCGTGGCATCCGCGTAAAGGCGCAGCTCGCCGATCTTCTGCCGCGCGAACGAGAGCCAATGGGCGATGTCGCCCGGCAGTTGCTTCTCTTCCGCGGCATCGACGGGCACGTGCAGCAGCGAGCACGAGGGCGCCAGCCATAGCCGCTCGTCGGCCACGCGTGCGCGCAGGGTCTCCAGGCGCGGCAGGAGGGTGGCCGGGTCGCTCAGCCACACGTTGCGGCCGTCGACGAGCCCCGCCGACAGCACGCGGCCCGAGGGCAAGGCATCGAGCACCGCGTCGAGCTGCCCTGGCGCGCGCGCCAGGTCCACGTGCAGGCCCGCCACGGGAAGCGACACGGCAAGCCCGAGGTTGCCCTCGAGGCCGCCGAAATACGTGGCCAGCAGCACCTTCGCGGGGGAATGCGCGGCGAGCGTGTCGTACGTGCGGCGGAACGCGTCGCGGGTGCCTGCGTCGAGGTCCAGCACCAGCGCGGGCTCGTCCACCTGGATCCAGTCGGCCCCTGCGGCGACGAGCGCATCGACGAGGCCCAGCCATGCAGGCAGCAGCGCGTCGAGCAGGCCCAGCGCATGGCTACCGTCCACCGTTTTCGACAGTAGCAGGAAGGTGACCGGCCCCAGCAGCACGGGGCGGGCGCGATGGCCCGCCGCCACCGCCTCGCGGTATTCGGCGACCACCTTGGCTGGGTTCGCGCGGAAGACCTGGCCCGCATGCAGCTCCGGGACGATGTAGTGGTAGTTCGTGTCGAACCACTTGGTCATTTCGAGGGCGTGCAGGTCGTGGCGAGCGTCCTGGTGGCCACGCGCCATGGCGAAGTACCCGGCAAGCGGGTCGCTATCGTGCAGGGCGCGGTAGCGGGCGGGGATGGCATCCACCGCCACGGCCGCGTCGAGCACATGGTCGTAGAGGGCGAAGTCGTTCACCGGCACGCTGTCGGCACCCGCGTCGCGGGTGAGCTGCCAGTGGCGCTGGCGCAGCGTGGCGGCCGTGGCCAGCAGGTCGGCGGACGAGGCATCGCCCTTCCAGTAGGCCTCGAGGGCGCGCTTCAGTTCACGGCGCCGGCCGATGCGGGGAAAACCCAGGTAAGTCACATGTGGCATGGAAACGATCCTCTTTGGATGAAAGAGGAGGGAAGGGCGGGGCCCACCAACGGCCGCACCCGCCGTGGCGAGCACGGCAAGCGGCAGGCGTCATGCGGGCTGGCCGTCGACCTTCGCCCCCGCGGGCGAACCGATGGGCCGCCTCGCGGCCGCCCATCAGGTCGGTCGGCGCCCGCGCATCCATGACGATGCGCGGGCGCCGGCCGGCGGCAGGTCTTCGGGCTCGTGGATGTGGCACGCAAAACGTGCCGCCTTTGCCTGTCGCTTCCCGGGCTTGGCCCAGTGCGTGTGACAGGCGTCGTCTCCACATACCGCGGCGGGGCAGCGCCGGATTCGAACCGGCTTCCCTCTTAGCTTTATCTCTTTATTCGGATAAAGAGATAAAGACCGCTGGCGGCCGTGAAATTAGCCTCACGGCCCCGCGAAGTCAAATGCGCGAGGATGCAGCCATGGCGCATATCGTGTTCGCGACAGTGGGGTCGCAGGGCGACCTGTTCCCGCTCCTGGCGGTAGGACGCGAGCTCGCTGCTCGCGGTCATCGCGTTACCGTGGGCGCCCACGCGATCCACCGCGACGCCGTGCGCGACGCGGGCCTGGCGTTCGTCATGGCCAGTGGCATCGCCGAGCCAGACGACAAGGCCGCGTTCGCCGCGAAAGCCTTCCACCCGTGGAAGGGGCCGCGCTTTGTCGTGCGCGACCTCGCGGCGGCGGACGTCGCGGCGAGCTACCACGCGCTGAAGACCTTCTGCGGCGAAGCCGACGTGGTGGTGACGACCACGCTGGCCTTCGCAGGGCAGATCCTGGGTGAGACGCTGCCGGTGAAGTGGTTCTCGGCCGTGTTGTCGCCGTCGGTGTTCCTTTCGCCGTTTGATCCGCCTGCGACGGGCGTGGCGTGGCTTGACCGCTGGCTCCGCGGCTCGCCCGTGCGTGCGGGCTGGCTCGTGCGCTTCGTGGAGGCGGTGACGCACCCGTGGACGGCGGCCGTCCGCGATTTCCGGCGCACGCTTGGGCTCCCTCCGGTGGGGCCGGCGGGCGACCCGTTCCACCGTGGCCAGCACGGCCGCGACGGCGTGCTGGCGATGTACTCGCCGCATCTTGGCGCGTTGCCCGTGGATGCACCTGCCCACGCGGTGCTGGTGGGGCCGTGCCGTTACCTGCCATCGGCCGACGCGTTGCCACCGGGTGTGTCGCGGTGGCTGGATGCCGGCACGCCGCCGATCGTCTTCACCCTTGGCTCGGCCGCGGTGCACGCGGGCGAGCGCTTCCTGCGTGAAAGCGTGGCCGCTGCCGCGGCGCTGGGCCGGCGTGCCATCCTGCTGACGGGCTCACCCGCGTTGCGCGAGCGCCTCGGCGTGCTGGGCGACGACGTGCTCGCCATCGATTACGCACCGCACGGCGCGCTGTTCGCCCGCGCCTGTGCCGTGGTCCACCACGGTGGCATCGGCACGACGCACGAAGCCCTGCGTGCCGGCAAGCCATCGCTGGTGGTGCCCCATGGCTTCGACCAGCCCGATAACGCGGCGCGCGTGGCGCGGCTCGGCGTGGGCGCCGTGCTGCCGGCACGACGCTACCGCGCAGCTGGCGCCGCGGCAAAGCTGACCGCGATGCTTGGCGATGCCTCGTTGCTTGCCCGTGCCGAAGCGCTGGGCGAAGCCGTTCGCAGGGAACATGGTGCGAAGACCGCTGCCGATATCATCGAGGCGTCGCTTTGACGACCGCCTTTTTCTGTGGGAGCCAGCTTGCTGGCGATATGCCTGCACAAGCCCCCATCGCCAGCAAGCTGGCTCCCACAACAGGCGTGATTGGCCGTCAGAAGCCTGCGATGGGGTGCGGTACGTAGGCTTCTTCCAACGCCTTCATCTCGTCATCGGTAAGCCCAAGCTCCAGCGCTGCCACGGCATCATCGAGGTGGTGCGGCTTCGACGCGCCAACGATCGGCGCGGTGATGCCCGGCCGCTGCGCCACCCATGCCAGCGCCACCTGCGCACGCGGCACGCCGCGTGCCTCGGCGACCTTCTTCACCGCCGCGACCACCGCGCGGTCGGCGTCCTCGGTCGCGTTGTAAAGCGTGCCGCCGAACACATCCTTGTCCTGGCGCTCGCTGGTCTCATCCCAATCGCGCGTGAGGCGGCCGCGGGCCAGCGGGCTCCAGGGAATTACCGCGATGCCCTGGTCCTGGCAGAACGGGATCATCTCGCGTTCTTCCTCGCGCTGGATCAGGTTGTGGTGGTCCTGCATGCTGGTGAATTCCGTCCAGCCATGCAGCCGCGAGGTGTACACCATCTTCGCGAACTGCCACGCATGCATCGACGACGCACCGATGTAGCGCGCCTTGCCCGCTTTTACCACGTCGTGCAACGCTTCGAGCGTTTCCTCGATGGGCGTCTCCGCGTCGAACCGGTGGATCTGTAGCAGGTCGATGTAGTCGGTGCCGAGGCGCGCGAGCGAATCATCCACGGAATGGAAGATGGCCTTGCGCGACAGGCCCCCCATGTTCGGTCCTTTCTGCCAGCGGAAGAACGTCTTGGTCGCGATGACCACCTCGTCGCGGCGCGCGAAATCCTTCAATGCGCGCCCGACGATCTCTTCGGACGTGCCGTCGGAATACGCGTTGGCGGTGTCGAACGTGTTGATGCCGAGGTCGAGCGCCTTGCGCAGGAACGGGCGACTCAGCTCTTCGTCAAGCGTCCAGGCATGGTTGCCGCGCTCAGGCACCCCGTAGGTCATGCAGCCCAGGATCACGGGTGAGATCTCGAGACCGGTCCTGCCCAGTTTCACGTATCGCATGCGGGGAACTCCGTGGGGACGATCCGCGAAGCTTACGATAATTCGTGGTTCGATCCGCCTGTATGGAATTCAGGAAGTTCCTACGCAACGTGTCATCAATCGCCTACAGCGACGCCGGCCCTCCGCGCGTACGGTGGAGCTTACAATCGGCGCACGAAAGAGGAGGTTCCATGAGCTACAGATCGTTCAGGGCTGCGTATTCCGAGGAGGAGGCCAGGCACTTCGCTAGCGGGCCGGATGGCCCTCATGGCGGAATTCGTGCCATGCATAGGGCCATCAAGGAAGGCAGGGATTCTTTTACCCATAACGGAAGAACCTATGTGCTCGGGCGTCCGCCCGAGCACGGCACGGCTTTCACGCACTACATCAGGAAGATCCTGGGTGGGTCTTAGTCTTGCCGTGCTTGTCGCGCTTGTGTTCATGCTCCCTGGCGCGGCATTCGTGTTCACGCATCAGCGCGATGTGATCCACGCGCGGCAATCCGGTTTGGATAGCCATGTGTCCATCACCCTGGCCATGGCTATCACGGTTGCCTTGTTGGCCAATGCGTGTTGGTACGGGTTGTGGTCGCTTCTATGCGACCGCTTTGGGGCGCCGCGTCCCAATGCGGAAGCATTCCTGTCCCTCGTTGGCGGCGGCAGTGCGGCCGCCTCCATGGAGGCCATCCGTAGTGTCGCGGAACATCCGGTACGCATTGCGGCCTACTTCTGCTCCCTCACTGCCGTAGGGGCGGCTTTCGGCTCCTTTTTTCGTTCCATTGCAGCCTTGCTGCGCGGTGGGCGCGACAACGCCCTGTGGGGCAAGCTGCTTTCGCCCTCGGGTGTGTCGCTGGTCGGGCTCACTCTGGACGTCGAGCTGGATGGAGCATCCGTTCTGTTCACTGGGATGCTTCGCGACTACGCCGTGGACCGTGCCGGCGAGCTCGAGCGCGTTGTCCTTGAGAATGCCATGCGGAAGCCACTCCGAACGGCGGCCGGCTCGGGCGATGCAGCCTGGCGCGCCATACCCGGTGAGTTCGTCGTCATCAGGATGCTTTCGACCAGGACGATCCGGGTCGACTATCCCCTCCCGCGCCCGTGAGCACTTGAAGGCCGGGAATCAGCCCCTACTTAAGGCAGGCACTTGCCGTCCCCGAGGCGCAAGCGTACGATCCGCCCCCAATCCAACGAGCCGCCCGCCATGTTTGCCTGCAAGCACGCATTGATCCACCTGCCAACGATCGCCCCATGGGCGCGTCGCGGGTGCGCGCGCGCCGTGGCAGGCCATACGCCGTAACGGCGCGGGCCTCGAACGCATACCAAAAGCACCCGCAAGGGTGCTTTTTTTTGTCCGTGATTTTACCGATCCGCTACCGGAGCACCGTGCCATGAAGACCCGCCGCGATCCCCGATCCTGACCCGTCCCACCCACGCCAGGGGCGACGGGAAAGCCTCGGGGAATGCCTCGCTCGAATACGCACGAGCCCCTGGCGCCCCTGATTGGAACCGTTCAGCCATGAGTACCCGCGATACCACCATCCCCGTCGGCCGTTGGCGCAACCTCGGCATCATCGCCCACGTCGACGCCGGCAAGACCACGCTCACCGAGCGCCTGCTTTACAAGACCGGCACGATCCATCGCACCGGCGAGGTGCACGATGGCGCGACCACCACCGACCACATGGAACTCGAGCGCGAGCGTGGCATCACGATCGGCGCCGCCGCCGTGCGCGCGAACTGGACGCCGCAGGGCGGCCAGCCGCACCGCCTCACGCTCATCGACACGCCCGGGCACATCGACTTCGCCATCGAGGTGGAGCGTTCGCTGCGCGTGCTCGACGGGGCCGTCGTGGTGTTCTCCGGCGTGGCCGGCGTGCAGCCGCAATCCGAGACCGTGTGGCACCAGGCGCGCCGCCACGGCGTGCCGCTGATGGCGTTCGTCAACAAGATGGACCGCCCCGGCGCGGACTTCGACGCCACGCTTGCGCAGATGCGCGAGAAGCTGGGTGCGAACCCGTGGGTGGTCGCGCGCCCGGTCATCGACGGCGAGCACATCGTGGGCCTGGTCGACCTGGTAAGCGAGCGCACCTGGCTGTTCGACGAGAAGGGCACGCCTGCGATCACGCCGTGGGGCGAGGCCGAGCGCGCCACCCACGCGGCGGCGCGCGCCGAACTCGTGGCCGCGGTGGCGGAATACGACGATGCGCTGGCCGAGCGTTGGCTGGCGGACCAGCCCGTGGATGCCGACGCCCTCGCGGCGGCCCTGCGCCGCGGCACGCTGGCGGGCCTTGGCCAGCCGGTGCTGCCGGGCTCGGCGTTCCGCAACGTGGGCATCGAGCCGCTGCTCGACGCGTTCGTCGCCTATCTGCCTTCGCCCATCGACCGGCCTTCCGTCGTCGCGCACACCGACAACGGCGACGTGCAGGTGGCGCCGGACGCAGGCGCGCCGCTCGCCGCGCTGGTCTTCAAAGTGGTGAACCAGTCGCACGGCCCGCTGGCGTTCGTTCGCGTCTACGCGGGCCGCCTGCACGTGGGCGATGCCGTGTGGCGCAGCGGCAGCGACCGCACGCAGCGCGTGGGCCGCCTGGCCGTGGTTCGCGCGGAAGACACCGAGGCCGTGGAAGCGGCCGAGGCCGGCGACATCGTGGCCATCGCGGGCTGGAAGGACGTGGCCACCGGCGAGACGCTGGCCGACGTGCACCACCCGGTGCGGCTGGAAACCATCCAGGCGCAGCCGGCCGTGCTGTCGTGGCGGCTCTCGCCCGAGCGTTCGGCCGACCTGCTCAAGCTCGGCAACGGGCTGGCGCGCCTGGCGCAGGAGGACCCGTCGTTCCGCGTCGGCACCGACCCGGACACCGGCGAGACCCTCGTCTGGGGCATGGGCGAACTCCACCTCGACGTGATGGTGGAACGCCTGCGCCGCGAATGGGGCGTGCAGGTGCGCACGGGCTCGCCGCGTGTGGCCTACCAGGAAACCCCGGCGAAGGCGTCGGGCCCCGTGGAAGGCAAGCTCGCCAAGCAGACCGGTGGCAGCGGCCAGTACGCGCGCGTGGTGCTGTCGGTGTCGCCGGTGGAAGGCGACGCGAACCGCTACGAGGATCGCACCACGGGCGGCGTCATCCCGAAGCCGTTCCAGGCGGCGGTGCAGAAGGGTGCCGAGCAGGCCTTGCTGGAGGGCCCGCGCGGGTTCCCGGTGGTGGGCACGGAAGTGGTGGTGCTCGATGGCCAGGCCCATGCCGTGGACTCGAACGAAGCCGCGTTCCACCGTGCCGCGCAGATGGCGGTGAAGGCAGCCCTGGAGGCCACCGGCACCGTGCTGCTCGAGCCGGTGATGCGTGTCTCGGTCACCGTGCCGGGTTCGGCGGTCGGCGATGTGCTGGGCGATTTGCAGCGCCGCGGCGGCCAGATCGTGAACCTCACCGATGCGCAGGAGCGCACGGTGATCGAAGCCGACGTGCCGCTGGCCCAGCTCGACGGGTACAGCACCGCGCTGCGCAGCCTGAGCCAGGGCCGCGCCGCCGCCACGGTGGCGTTCCACGCCTACCGCCCGGCAAGCGTGCAGGAGGTTGCCCGCAAGTCGGCGTGAGGTGTGGGAGCGCGCTCCCACAGGGGTAGGGTAGGCTTGCGGCCATGCTTACCTATGCCGAAGCCCTGGCCACGCTGTTAAAGGAAGCCCACCCGCTCGAAACCGAGCGGGTGGGCCTTTCTTCGTCCCTGGGCCGCATCCTCGCGGCCTATGTCAGTAGCCCGCTTTCCCTACCCTCGTTCGATAACGCGGCGATGGATGGTTTTGCGATCCGCGCAGGCGCTGGTGACATCCCCTCAGGCACCGCCTTCACCATCGCCGGCATGCAGGCCGCCGGTGACGGCACCACCGCGTACCCCGGTGCCGACGCGTGCGAAATCGCGACGGGTGCGCGCGTACCCGATGGTTTCGACACCGTGGTACCCGTCGAACGCTGCGAGCGCATGGGCGATATCGTCCGCCTTACGCAGGCTGAGCCACGCGGTCAGAACATCCGCCGCGCCGGCGGCGATATCGCGACAGGTGCACCTGCGCTCACGGCCGGCCGGCGCATCGATGCCGCGGCCATCATGTTGCTCGCGGCGCTAGGCATCGGCGACGTCCCGGTTGCCCGCCGCCCGCGTGTCGTCATCATCAATACCGGTAGTGAACTCCATGACAGCGGGCCGCTCCCCGAAGGCGGCATCCACGATTCGAACGGGCCGTTCCTCGAAGCCATGCTGGCGTCGTGGGGCGTCGACTTGCTGGCGCGCCACCGGGTGCCAGACACGGGTGATGCCTTCGCGCACGCCGTGCGTGAAGCGATGCACGCAGGCGTCGACCTGATCATCACCACGGGCGCCGTCTCGGCCGGGCGCTTCGACTTCGTGCCATCGGCCCTCGCGGCGTTGGGTGCGCGCGAGTGTTTCCATAAAGTCGCCATCCGCCCCGGCAAACCGATCCTTGCCGCGCGTTTCGACGGGGGCCCGCTCGTACTGGGCCTGCCGGGCAATCCCATTGCCGTCGCCGTCGGCCACCGGTTCTTCCTCACACCCGTGTTGCGTGCCATGGCCGGGTTGGCGCCAGAAAAGCCCTTGCGCGTACGCCTGGCCGAAGGCCACGATGTCCGCCCCGGCCTGCAGCACTTCGCCCTTGGCCGCGTCGAGGCAGACGCGGAGGGCCGCCAGGTCGCGCGCGTGCAGCGCAACCAGGCGGCGTACCGCATCGTGCCGTTCACGCAGGCAAACACCTGGCTTACCGCCGACGGCAGCTTCGGCGAGGTGGTCGACGCGTGGCCGCTCGACCCTGCGGCGGCAACATGATCGGGGTCATCCTCGCGGGCGGCCTTTCGTCACGCATGGGCGAGGACAAGGCCCTGCTTGAGATCGGTGGCATTACTTTGCTTGAGCGCACGCGGCAGGTGTTGCTCGAAGCCGGCGCGGAGCGTGTCGTCGTCAGTGGCGCGCGCCACGGCGGCATCGCCGACCGCTGGACGGCGAAGGGGCCCGTCGGCGGCATCGCGAGCGTGGCGGGCGAGCTCGACGACAGTGAACTGCTCGTCGTTCCCGTCGACATGCCCCGCCTCAGCGTCGCGCTGCTCGCGCCGCTATGCGACGAACGCCGCATGCACGCGACCCGCTGGGCCGGGCACCCGTTGCCCATGCGTCTCACGCTCGACGCAGCCACCCGTGCCGTGCTCGCCGACATGGTGGAGCTGGAAGGCAAGGCCTGCTCGGTATCCGCCTTGCAGGGCCGCGTCGGCGTGGCGACACTCTCGCTCGACGGCGCCGACACGCGCGCGCTGGTGAACTGCAACACCCCCGATGACTGGCACGAGGCGAACGCATGAGGGTGCAACTGGAAAACGACACGATCCGCGTCCGCATCGACGAGGATGAGCTCGGGGAACTGCTCGACGACGTCGCGCTGCTGGGATCCACGGCCTTCGGCCGCGCCTTCACCATGCGCTATGCGATCGATGCCACGGGTTCCGGCCTCTGCACGCTCGATGGGGATGCCCATGAGTGGCGGCTCGAGGTGCCGCGCGCGCGGCTGCTGGAACTGAAAGCGCGCCTGCCAAGCAAGGACGGCCTGCTGTTCGATATCCCCGGCCTCGACACCGTGGCCACCACCGTGCTGCTCGACGTGGATGTGAAAGACAGCCTGAAACGCCGCCGCTAAGCCCCTGGTCTTGTGGGAGCCAGCTTGCTGGCGATGTGCTTGCGGCAAGACCCATCGCCAGCAAGCTGGCTCCCACACATGGCCAGCAAGCTGGCTCCTACACATGGCCAGCAAGCTGGCTCCCATAAGACGGGGTTAGACGTCTATGGCCTTGATGCGCTCGGGGCGGCTGTAGACGTTGAAACGCGACGTGCGCGCGAAGCCCACGAGCGTGAGGCCGCAGTCGGCCGCAAGCGACACGGCCAGCGCCGTGGGCGCGGAGATGGCCACCAGCACCGTGATGCCCGCGACGGCCGCCTTCGTCACCATCTCGTAGCTGGCGCGGCTAGTGATGACGGCGAACCCTTCGCGCGGGTCGAGGCCACGCCGTGTCATCGCACCCACCAGCTTGTCGAGGGCGTTGTGGCGGCCGACGTCCTCGCGCACCACGACGAGGGAACCATCGGCGCGCGCCCATGCCGCGGCGTGCACCGAGCCGGTGTACGCGTTGATGGGCTGCTCGGCGCGCAGCGCCTCGAGCGCGCGTTCGATGGCGTCGGGGCTGACATTGGTGCCTGCCGCGACGGGGCGGGGGCGGCGGATCACGTCTTCGAGCTCGCGCGTGCCGCAGATGCCACAGCCGCTGCGGCCGGGGATGTTTCGCTCTTTGTGGGAGGGCGGGTCACCGTCCATCGCCGGCAAGCCGGCTCCCATCGTCCTGACGTCGATCGTGATGCCTTCGAGCACTTCGTGGATCTCGATGCTGTCGATCTCGCGCACGTCGCCCACGCGGTTTTCGGTGAGCGCGAAGCCGCGGGCGAAGTCTTCAAGATCCACCGGCGAGGCCATCATGACGGCGAAGGGTGCGCCGTTGACGTGGATGGCCACGGGGATCTCCTCGGCGAGCCGGTCCTTGTCCTCCACGGCGCGGCCGCGCTCGTAGCGCGTGACGGTGCGGCTGGCACTGCCCGCCGGCGGGATGTGTTCATGCCGCATGGGCGGCCTTCCTGCGCGTCGGCGCGGTGGGCTCCGTGGCGGCGACGATGCGCACCGGCACGGATTTGTACGTGGGCGTGCCCGAGTGGCTGTCGTGGTTCTCGAGCGAGATAAGCGCGTTGCCTTCGGGGTAATACATGGCCACGGAGCCTTCGGCGATATCGTAGGCCACGGCGGTGAAGCCACGCACGGCGCGCTGCCTGCCATCGGCGATGTTGCGGCCCGTGGCCAGGATGTCGATGCGGTCGCCGTGCGCGAGGCCGCGCGCGGCGAGGTCGCGCGCGTGCATGAACACCACGTCGCGCCGGCCGGTGACGCCGCGGTAGCGGTCGTTGAGGCCGTAGATGGTGGTGTTGTACTGGTCGTGCGAGCGGATGGTGGTAAGCATCAGGCCGCCTTCTTCCACCCGGTCGTCCTCGTCGAGGCCGCGGGCAAGCAGGAAGTGGGCGCGTTTCTCGGGCGTGGCCCAGTCGCGCTCGCTGGCGGCGACGCGCAGGCGGAACCCGCCGGGCACGTTCAGGCGTGCGTTGAAGTCGAAGAAGATGGGGAAGACCTTCTCGATGTCGTCGCGGATGAGGTTGTAATCGCCCACGAGCCGATCCCAGTCCACGCGTGTACCGGGCAGCGTGGCTTTCGCGATGCCCGCCACGATCCACGGTTCCGAACGCAGGTGCTCCGAGGCCGGCTTCAGCGTGCCCGCCGAGGCGTGCACCATCGACATCGAATCCTCCACCGTCACGGCCTGCGGCCCGGTGGCTTGCTCGTCGAGTTCGGTGCGGCCAAGGCAGGGCAGGATCAGCGTCTCCTTCGCCAGCAGCAGGTGCGAGCGGTTGAGCTTGGTCGCGACATGCACGGCCAGGTCGAGCTTGCGCATGGCGCGGAAGGTTTCTTCCGTATCGGGCATGGCCACCGCCAGGTTGCCGCCCAGCGCGATCATGGCCTTCGAGCGGCCTTCGCGGATGGCGATGATCGAGGCCACGGCATCATGGCCATGCTCCGCCGGCGGCTCGAACCCGTACGTGCGGCGGATGCCTTCGTTGAGCTCGGCGTTGGGTTTCTCGGTGATGCCGACGGTGCGGTCGCCCTGCACGTTGCTGTGGCCGCGCAACGGGCAGATGCCGGCACCCTGGCGGCCGATGTTGCCGCGCATGAGCAGCAGGTTGGCGATCTGCTGCACGTTCTCCGTGCCGTGCTGGTGCTGGGTGATGCCCATGCCATAGCAGATGATCGTGGCCTTCGCGTTCGCGTAGATGGCCGCGGCGTGCTCCACCTCGGTGCGCGTGAGGCCGCTGACGCGCTCGATGTCGGCCCACCCGGTGGCACGCACGTCGGCGACCAGCGCCTCGAAACCCAGCGTGTTCTCCGCGATGAAGGCATGGTCGATCGCGTCATGCTCGACGAGGTACTTCATCATGCCCTTCAGCACCGCGACATCGCCGCCGATCTTCACTTTGTAATAGGTGGAGGCGATGCGCACCGACTTGCCGGTGAGCATCTCGGAGGGGTGCTGCGGCGAAGTGAAGCGTTCCAGGCCGCGCTCGGGCATCGGGTTCATCACCACGATGGGCACGCCCCGTAGCGAGGCCTCGCGTAGCGTGGAGAGCATGCGCGGGTGGTTCGTGCCCGGGTTGTGGCCGATGCAGAAGATGGCATCGCAGTGGTCGAAATCGTCGAGCGTCACGGTGCCCTTGCCCGAGCCCACCGACCTGGGCAGGCCCACGCTGGTGGCCTCGTGGCACATGTTGGAGCAGTCGGGGAAGTTGTTGGTGCCGTACTCGCGGACGAACAGCTGGTAGAGGAACGCCGCTTCGTTCGATGCGCGGCCCGAGGTATAGAACTCGGCCATGTTCGGGTCGGGCAGGGCGCGTAGCGCGGCCCCGATGCGGCGGAAGGCTTCATCCCATGCCACCGGCTGGAAGGTATCGGTGGCCGCGTCATACGCCATGGGGTGGGTAAGCCGGCCGAGGCCCTCGAGCGTGTAATCGCTCAGCTTCCACAGCTCGGCCACCGGGTTCTTCGCAAAGAACGCCGGCCGCACGCGCTTGGCCGTGGCCTCCCACGAGACGGCCTTGGCGCCGTTCTCGCAGAACTCGAACGAGGAGGTTTCCTTCGGGTCGGGCCACGCGCAGCCGGGGCAGTCGAAGCCCTTGGGCTGGTTCACCTTGTGCAGGGCGATGGACTCGCGCGCCAGCGCCATCTGGCCGCTCAGCGCACGGGCCACGGCGCCAAGGGCACCCCAGCCACCGGCCGGGCTGTCGTACTCATCGATGCCAGGAACCCGCTTGTCACTCATACGCCCAAACCCATGTGTGCCCAAACCCATGCGTACCCAAACCCATGTGTACCCAAACCCATGTGGGAGCGCGCTTGCGCGCGAAACGCCAACAACGCGACGAAGCGGCAACACCCCCACCCGGCCACACCAAACACCATTCTACGACGCCCCCCTTTCAACCAAGTAAACGGCCCCATTTCCACCGAACAAAAGCTTCACGCCGCTTTTGCGCCCCACCCCCCAACCTCCGCGCCGCTCGGCGTCCCTCCCCAGGCGCCAGGAACGATGTTTATGACCGTATTCCAGCCCCGGCTCGCGGCCCTTCCCGCGGAGGCCCCGGCCCCGCGCGGCCTGCCCATCGGCGACATGCGCGGCCATGGCCTCGTCACCGCTGACGCGGCGCTTGCGGCGCTCGCCCTCGACCGGGCGGGCGGCCTGCTGCGTGCCTCGCACCCGGAGCGGGCCCTGCTTAGCCTGCAGATGGACGGTGACGTGCAGTGGGTATCGGCCTACGTGCCGGGTACCAACGTGCTGGAGACGGTGGGCCATGCCGACGGCGCCGAACTGCGCGTGGCGGATTTCATGGCCGTGGCCGAAGGCCGCCCGGGCCAGGCCGAGGCGCTGGCGGCCGGCCGCTTCGTGCGCATCGTGACGTGCACCGAGGGCGAGGCCTCGTTCCGGCTGGTCTGCGCCGCGCGCCTTGCCGACGCCGGCAAGTGCGACGCCCGCACCGACGATGGCTGGTACCTCGCCTGCTCGCGCCCGCTGGGCACGGGGGCCGATGTGGTCGCGACCCACGTGCGCCTCGCCGCGGGCGAGAGCGTCGCGTTCGTCATGGCCGACGAGCCGGTGCAGGGCGGCCCGGGGTTGTCCGCCGAAGCGCTGCACGCGCTGGGCGACACGATCCATTACTGGACCTGGTGGAGCGATCGCTGCCGCTACAAGGGCGAGGATTTCGATGCCCGCCTGCGCGAGGCACTGACCCTGAAGCTCACGCTGGGGCCAGATGGCCTCGTGATCGACGAGCCTGGCGCCGCGGGTTTCGTGCCCGCCCCGCTGGGCGACGCCACCCGCGCGGCGGCCACCTTCCTGGCCCTGGGCTACCGCCACGAGTGCGCCACGCTGCTCGGCCAGGTGTACGAGAACGGCCTGGACGTGCGCGACCACGACCGCTGGTCGTTCGACGAGCAGTTCGTGCAGACCCTCGATGCCTATGTGCTGCGCTACGGCACCACGGCGCTGCCCGGCGAGCTCCGCCGGGCCGCCGAGCGCGACCCCGTCGCATTGTGCAATGCACAAAAAGCATGACGTAAGCAGAGACATGCAAGCTCTGCATACCTGATACATCGCGCATCGCGTTGTTCCCGGGTGCCCGCTGACGCGAGGATCAGCCCCGTTTTCGCCGCATGGCCGGCACCGGGGACCGATCCAATGACGCAACGCCGCTACACCTTCGCCTTCCTTGCCGCGATGGCCGCCACCACGGCCGTCGCGCAGACGACGCCCGATGCCCAGCAACCGCGGCAGACGACGCCGGACAAGCCGAAGGACAAGGGCGGCCCCGTGGACAAACTGCGCGACGAGGGCATCTCGCTGCGCTTCGTGTGGGCGAACGACTGGGCGGCCAGCGTGCGTGGCGGCGAGCGCCTGGGCGCGACCAATGGCGGTGGCGCCGTGGGTGGCGCGGACCTCGACATGGGCAAGCTCGCCGGCATCGAAGGCGGCAAGATCCACATCACCTTCTCGCGCTACTACGGCCACAGCGTGGCGGCCGACGATATCGGCGTGCTGCAGAAGATCCAGGGCTACTGGTACCCGAAGCGGCAGTGGGAACTGGCCCAGCTGACGTGGGAGCAGCAGTTCAAGGAAAGCCACATCAACGTGCTGGCCGGGCGCATCAACGCGACGTGGCAGTTCGGGCGCTCGACCTATGGCTGTCGCTTCGTCAGCGCGCCGGATTGCCCCTACCAGCTCACCAACACCTCGGGCGGCTTCACCGGGTTCCCCTACGTGAACTGGGGCGCGCGCGTGAAGTACCAGCCCGATGCCCGCTATGTTTCCATCGGCGCGTTCGAGATCAACCCGGAGCGCCGCAACAACAATGGTCTCAACTGGGGCCTGAATGATTCCACGGGCGTGCTGGTGCCGGTGGAAGTGGGCTACGAAACGAGCTTCGCCACCGACCCCTACCCGAAGCACCTGAAGATCGGCGGCTGGTACAACTCCGCGCCGTTCACCGACCCGGAGCTCAACACGAAAGGCCTGCACCGCGGCCTCGCCGGCGGCACGCCGCGCAACTACGACGGTGGCCGCTACGGCCTCTACGTGCTCGCCGACAAGGTGGTGTACAAGCCCGACCCGAACAGCGACACACGCAACCTCGCGGTGTTCGCGTCGGCCACGGGGCCCCTGGATAACGCGGAGAACTACACGCTGCAGTCCACGGCGGGCCTACTGTGGACCGGCCTGTCGCGGGCGCGGCCGAACGATTCGCTCGGGTTCCAGGCCACGTGGTTCCGCTTCAGCCGCAAGGCCGTGGGCTACGAGGACGACCTCATCACCAAGAACCATGGCGATGGCCACTTCAAGCGCGATGAGCTGATGACCGAACTCAACTACAGCTACAAGCTGTTCCCCGTCGTGAGCCTGGTGCCGAACCTGCAGTACATCGTGCACCCCGACGTGCTGGGCAACACGGTGGGCGTGCACCGCGTGCCCGCCAACGCCATCGTCGTGGGGCTGCGCGTGATGGTGAACATGGGCGGCCCCGGCAGCCAGTAAGCGGCATAATGGCCCCCAGGTGGACTATCGCGCGCCGTGACCTTGGACCTGAAACACCTGCAGAGCTTCATCCGCATCGTCGAGTTCGGCAGCCTCACGCGGGCCGCCGCCACGCTCGATGTGTCGCAATCGCTGCTCAGCCGCCAGGTGCGCCAGCTGGAGATCGAGCTGGGCACCCACCTGCTCGAGCGCAATGGCCGCGGCGTGGTGCCCACCGAGGCTGGCCGCGAGCTCGTCGAACACGGCCGCGGCATCCTGCGCCAGGTGGAAGTGGCGCGGCTGTCGCTGGGCCAGAGCCGCGGCGTCTACGCCGGCAAGCTGGCCATCGGCCTGCCGCCCAGCGTGGGTTCCACGCTCACGGTGGAACTGGTGATGCGCTTCCGCGAGCGTTACCCGCAAGCGCAGATCAGCGTCGTGGAGGCGTTGAGCGCGAGCCTGCTGGAATGGCTGCAGCTGGGCCGCCTCGATTGCGCGCTGCTGTACAACCCCGCGGTGAACGCGAACATGCGTTTCCGCCACGTGCACTCCGAGGAACTCAACCTCATCGGCACCACGCGCGACGGCCGTACGTTGCCCGAATCCGTGCCGCTGGCGACGCTAGGGCAGTACCCGCTCATCATTCCTTCGCCACTGCACTCCGTGCGCCAGCTGATCGAGACTGACGCCGCGCGCTATGGGGTGGGGCTCGATATCCGCCTCGAAATCGATTCGGTGCGCTCGCTGCTCGATCTTGTCGAGCGTGGCGTCGGCTACGGCGTGCTCTCGCGCAACGCGCTGCTCACCCGCCGTGGCGAGCACGATTTGCGTGGCGTGCCCATCGTGATGCCACAGATCACGACGCGCCTGGTGGTGGCCACCCCGACGCAGCGGCCCACCAGCCCGATCACCGAGAAGGCGCTCGAGATCGTCGACGAACTCATCGCCGAGGGGCGGCTCAACGCCGACCGATGAGTGGTGCAATGCAACAATTGCATGCCGTGAGCAAAGACATGCAATTCGTGCATAACAGAAAGGCGGCATATCGCGTTGTTCGGGTGCGTCGGGGTCGGGACCATCGTCCCCATCCCCGGCTCAGCGTGATCCGAACCCGATGTCGTACGAAATCCCCTGCTGGTACATGCGCGGTGGCACCTCCAAGGGGCCGTTCTTCCGCGCCGCCGACCTCCCCGAAGACACGGCCACCCGTGATGCGGTGATCCTCGCCGCGATGGGCTCGCCCGACGAGCGTCAGATCGACGGCCTCGGCGGCGCGAAGCCGCTGACCAGCAAGGCCGGCATCCTTTCGATCCCCACCGATGGCGCCGCCGACCTCGATTTCCTGTTCGGCCAGGTGGGTATCGCCGAGGGCAAGGTCGACACCACGCCCAACTGCGGCAACATGCTGGCTGCCGCGCTGCCAGCCGCCATCGAGGCCGGCCTGCTCAGCGCCGATGAGGGCACCACCACGCGCCGCGTCCGCACGGTGAATACGGGCGTCATCGCCGAGATCACCCTGCAGACGCCCGGCGGCCGGCCCCTCTACGACGGCGATGCCCACATCGACGGCGTGCCGCGCCCCGCGGCGCCCGTCACCTGCGGCTTCCTCGATACAGAAGGTTCGCTCTCCGGCGCGTTGCTGCCCACGGGCAACCTGCGCGACACGATCGATGGCGTGGAAGTGACGCTCATCGACAACGGCATGCCGGTGATGCTGGTGAACGCGGCCGACCTTGGCGTGCAGGGCGACGAACGCCCCGAGGCACTCGATGCGGACACCGCGCTGAAGGCACGCATCGAAGCGCTGCGCCTGAAGGCCGGCCCGTTGATGAACCTCGGCGATGTGTCGGGCAAGCCGGTGCCGAAGATCACGCTGGTGTCGCTGCCGCGCCATGGCGGCGCGCTCGGTACGCGCACCTTCATCCCGCACGACTGCCACACGTCGATCGGCGTGCTCGGCGCGGTCACCGTGGCCACCGCAGCCGTCATGCCCGGCACCGTGGCCGCCGATGTCGCGAATGCGGGGCAGGGCGATGCGCGCACGCTCTCCATCGAGCACCCGACGGGCGAATTCAGCGTGGAGCTCGGGCTGGCGCAGGGCCGTGTCGTCCGCGCCGCCTTGCTGCGTACCGCGCGCCTGCTGATGCGCGGCACGGTACCTGTTTCCCCTTCGACCTGGGCCGGCCCCGGCGCCGCCTGACCCCCTACCCACGGAGACCCCAACCATGTCCGACACCAAGACCGCGCTGGTCGTCAGCGCCCATTCCGCCGACTTCGTGTGGCGCGCCGGCGGCGCCATCGCCCTCCATGCCGCGCAGGGCTGGAAGGTGCATATCGTGTGCCTCTCGTTCGGCGAGCGCGGCGAATCCGCGAAGCTGTGGCGGCAGAGCGGCATGACGATGGACAAGGTGAAGACCGATCGCCGCCGCGAAGCCGAGGAGGCCGCGGGCATCCTCGGCGCCAGTGTCGAGTTCCTCGACATCGGCGACTACCCGATGCGCGCCGACCTCGATGTCGTGTTCCACCTGGCCAAGGTGTACCGCGAGCTGCGCCCGTCGTTCGTCCTCAGCCATTCGCTGAAGGATCCCTACAACTTCGACCACCCGCTGGCCACGCACGTGGCGCAGGAAGCCCGTGTCGTCGCCCAGGCGCACGGCCACGACCCCGAGGTGCCGGTGATCGGCGCGCCGCCGGTGTTCCTGTTCGAGCCGCACCAGCCGGAACAGTGCGAGTGGAAGCCGGAGCTCTTCCTCGACATCTCGTCGGTGTGGGAGAAAAAGCAGGCCGCGTTCGAGACCATGCGCGCGCAGGAGCACCTTTGGGAGTACTACACCCGGGTGGGCCTGCAGCGCGGTGCCCAGGCCACGCGCAACTCCGATTTCAAGATCAAGTACGCCGAGGCCTACCAGCGCGTCTTCCCGCACGTGACCCAGGGGACGCTGGCATGATGGGCGTCGTGGTCCGCAATCGCCCTTCCATCTCGCCCGAACAGGCCCAGTCGCTGGCCTCGATGGGCGTGGCGACGGTGCACGAGGCGCAGGGCCGCATCGGCCTGTTCCTGCCACCGATCAAGCCGATCCAGCAGGATCGCGCCATCGCCGGTTCGGCTGTCACCGTGCTCGCGCAGCCCGGCGATAACTGGATGTTGCACGTGGCGGTGGAGCAGTGCCGCGCCGGCGACATCCTCGTGGTGGCCTGCACCACCGAGAATTCCGACGGCATGTTCGGCGACTTGCTCGCCACGTCGTTGATGGCGCGCGGCGTGGCGGGGCTCGTCATCGATGCCGGTGTGCGCGATACCGCCGACCTGCGCCGCATGGGGTTCCCCGTGTGGGCGCGGGATGTGCACGCGCGCGGGACGGTCAAGGCCACGCTGGGCTCGGTGAACATCCCCGTCGTGATCGGCGGGCAGTGGGTGAAGCCGGGCGACGCCATCGTGGCCGATGACGACGGCGTGGTGGTGGTGGCGCATGCCACCGTGGATGCCGCCATCGCCGCATCACGCAAGCGCGTGCTGAACGAAGAAGCCAAGCGCGCCCGCCTCGCGGCGGGCGAACTGGGCCTGGATATTTACGATATGCGCCCGCGCCTGGCGGAAGCCGGCCTGCGCTATGTGGACGACCTGCCGAATGACTGATCCGCTCAAGGGCTGCCTGCCCCCCGACCCGAACCCCACCAATCCGCTGCAGGCCATGCCGCCGCTTTCCTGCGACGCGCACTGCCACGTGTTCGGCCCCGCCAGCCGCTTCCCGTACGCGCCCGACCGTAGCTACACGCCACCCGACGCGCCGTACGAGCACCTGGAGGCGCTGCACGATTTCCTCGGCTTCGACCGCGGCGTGATCGTGCAGGCCAGCTGCCATGGCACCGACAACACCGCCATGCTCGATGCCATCGCGCGCAGCAACGGCCGTTACAAAGGCGTCGCCATCGTCGACGACGGCATCGATGAAGCCGGCCTCTCGACGCTCGACGCCGGTGGCGTGCGTGCCGTGCGCTTCAACTTCGTGCAGCACCTCGGCGGCCGCCCGGATATGAAGGTGTTCTGGCGCGTGCTCGATCGCGTCGCCGAGATGGGCTGGCACGTGGTGCTGCACCTCGATGCGCAGGACATCGTCGAACTGCAGGACGTGCTCGCGAAGATCCGCGTGCCCTTCGTCATCGACCACATGGGCCGCGTCCAGGCCGCCAAGGGCGTGGACCAGGAGCCGTTCCGCCTGCTGCTGGCGCTGATGCGCGATAATCCGCTGGCCTGGGTGAAGGTGTGCGGCGCCGAGCGTGTCTCGGTGGGCAAGAAGCCCTTCGACGATGCCATCCCGTTCGCGCAGGCGCTGATCGAGGCCGCGCCCGAGCGCGTGCTGTGGGGTACCGATTTCCCGCACCCCAACATCTCCAAGGACATGCCCAACGACGGCGGCCTGGTGGACCTCATGTTCCGCTTCTGCCCCGACGAGGCCCTGCGCCATCGCCTGCTGGTCGCCAACCCCGCCCGCCTGTACGACTTCACCTGAGCCCGCCATGCCCGAGACCACCGCTAACTCCCTGCCGGCGCCGCCGCGCAAGCCCTTCTACCGGCAGCTGTATATCCAGGTGCTGGTGGCGGTGGTCATCGGCGTCATCCTCGGGTACCTGTCGCCGAAGTACGCCGTGGCCATGAAGCCGCTGGGCGATGCCTTCATCGCGCTCATCCGCATGGTCATCGGGCCGATCATCTTCTGCACGGTGGTCACGGGCATCGCCGGCATGCGCGACATGCGCAAGGTGGGCCGCGTGGGTGGCAAGGCGCTGCTGTATTTCGAGCTTATCTCCACCATCGCGCTGTTCTTCGGCCTGGTGGCGGGCCACGTGTTCCACCCGGGCTCCGGTTTCAACGTCGACCCCACCACGCTGAAATCGGGCGAGATCGGCAACCTCGTGGCGCAGGGCCACAACATCGAGTCCATCGAGTTCGTGCTGGGGATCATCCCCACCACCTTCGTCAACGCGTTCGCGAAGGGCGACGTGTTGTCGATCCTGCTGGTGTCGGTGTTGTTCGGCTGTGCGCTGGCGGCCATCGGCGAGCGCGGCAAGCCCGTGTACGACGTGATCGAGGCGGGCGCGCAGGTGTTCTTCAAGATCGTGCACTACATCACCGCGGTATCGTCCATCGGCGCGTTCGGCGCCATGGCTTTCACCATCGGCAAATACGGCGTGGTGTCGCTGGTGCCGCTGATGGAGCTCATCGGCAGCTTCTACCTCGTGTGCGTCATCTTCGTGGTGCTCATCCTCGGCATCGTCGCGCGCATCGCCGGGTTCAGCATCCTGCGCTTCTGCGCCTACATCCGCGACGAGCTGCTCATCGTGCTGGGCACCTCCTCGTCCGAGGTGGTGCTTGCGCCGCTGATGCGCAAGATGCAGGAGCTGGGCTGCCCGAAGGAAACCGTGGGCCTGGTGGTGCCCACCGGCTATTCGTTCAACCTCGACGGCACCAACATCTACCTCACCATGGCCATCCTGTTCATCGCGCAGGCACTGAACATCGACCTCACGATCCAGCAGCAGGTCACCGTGGCCATCGTGGGCATGCTCACCTCGAAGGGCGCCTCCGGCGTCGCGGGCGCCGCCCTGGTGATGCTGGCCTCCACGCTCAGCGTGGTGCCCGTGGTGCCCGTCGCCGGCATGGTGCTCATCCTCGGCATCCACCGCTTCCTCGGCACCGGCCTGGCCATGACCAACCTCGTCGGCAACGGCGTGGCCGCCATCGTGGTGTGCGCGTGGGAAAAGGAACTCGACCGCGACAAGCTCGCGGCAACCCTGAAAAAAGCCTGACAAGCTCCTGTAGGAGCGCACTTGTGCGCGA